>JBCCOI010000601.1:0-4576 GCA_039025515.1 Planctomycetota bacterium | reverse complement strand
TCTACGTTTGACCGAGGCGGGCGAGATCTACGTTCTGGAAGCCAATGCGAATCCGAACATCGAGTACGGAGAAGACTTTGCGGAGTCCGCCGAACGAAGCGGTATCGACTACGGGACGTTGCTTCAGCGGATCCTCAATCTTGGACTTCGCTACAAAGCAGCATGGATGACGGGTTAGAAACAAAAAAGCGGGGCCACTCTTCATCGAGTGACCCCGCTGGTCTGATCAAAGCATCGCGGGGCTTACTGGTTCAGTTGCTCCTGGATGACTTCTCTGTTTGCACGAGTTCCTAGGGCTCCCCAGAGGCCGTAGGGGCTTGCAGAGCCAGCAGGAAATTCACTGTCCGTACGGTTGGAAACGGTGCGTGCCATTTGATTCCCGGCTTCGATTGAATCGGTGAGGAAAATGACCGCGCCGTCTGCCATCAGCACGTGGACTCCACCCTGGTGACGACTACTAGCGGGCAGCATCCCCTGGCCGGTATCGAAGAACGTGACGCAGACTTCAGAGTTCGGCGGACGAATCGTGTTGAAGCTGCTGTAGTTTGCCGTACCGCTCGCCCAACGGAAACCGCGGCCCTGATTCGAAGCAGCCAAGCTCGTGATCGAAGGATCCCAGAATTGAGGCCGTTCCGGATCGACTTCGTTCGCACAGCGAAGTGGATTGTCGCGGGCCGCAGCGAAACTAAAGTGTGCACGAGCGATGGTCCGCTTGTCACGGTCACCGAGGTCGGTTGCGATCTCTCCGCCAGCGATCGTGTTCGAAAGGCCGTCAAGGATGTCGCGGAAACGCATATCTCGGCGAGTCACAAAAACGCCTCGGCCAGAGATCCGAATCGCTTGTGCCCGGTCGCTGCTCGGCTCTAAATCACGTTGGAAAGCCCCGTCGGCAACAAAGTCGACACCATCACCGATGCATGCGGCGTAATTGGTCCGTCCCATCGCGGGCAGACCCGTTCCGGGATCGCTAGGGCAGCGGAGCGTCGGAACTTCGGTGACCCAAGGCTGATACGCCGTGTTCCGCATGTTGGGTCCAGCCGCTCCCACGTCAGCATTATCCTCATCTGTGATTGTCGGACCCATTGCCGGCCACGGCGGAATTCGAATCATTCCTGGGTTCGCCAAATCCACAGAATTCGGGTTGCTAATCTGCTCCCAAAGCGCTTGCTGCTCCATGAAAGGCATCAGGCCAACCAGGAAACCCAAGGTCAACTGATTTGACGTCTGGCGAGGTACAAACCAGTCTTGCCCTGGGAGATGTTCGCCATTACGCGTGTTCGATCCGCTGGACCCACCCATCTGCATCGGCAATCTCTTGTAGGTGGAGTGGTAATTGTGCATCGCCAACCCGACCTGCTTGAAGTTGTTGCTACAACTCATGCGGCGGGCGGCTTCTCGGGCAGCTTGGACTGCGGGAAGTAGCAAGCCGACGAGAATGCCGATAATGGCAATGACGACGAGTAATTCGACCAACGTAAATGCGGGCCGGTGTCTGCGTGAGTGTTTCATGGAATCTCAGCGATAGGAAAACGAAAGTAAAATTGCGGTACGTGGAGGCGAGAAACGCGAACCGCGTGAAGATAGATGTGAAGTCTGCCTAGCGGCCTGCATTTTTGCGGGCCTCGATCTCCGCCTGTTTGTTAGCCTCTTCCTGCTCGGTGAGCTGATAGTCTTCCGTGCGCTCGATCACTTTGGTCTCACCCGGCCCACAGCCAATGGCTGTGAAGCAGACGATTGCGATCATAAAGAATGAAATTTGTCGAAACTGATTCATAGCCGATCTGTTTAACGGAGAAGTCTCGGTGACCGGAAAAGTCTGTCGGGTTTGCGTGTCGAAAACTCTCGAAACCTCGCGGGCGAATTTCCATCGCATCTTAACGCGTCAGCAAGTCATCGATCCCGTACCGACGTTGTACGATCTCACGTTTGCCCACGAGATGGGGTACCTGATAATTCGCGATTATCCGACGCGGAACCGAACCAACATCAAATAAAAGATTCGTTGAACTGACCATCCGTTGCTAGCACTTCTTCGGGGGTTGCGATCGGCACCACCCTACAGAGAAAAACACGATGCAACCATGACCGCCGTTAGATGGATTCAAGACGACGAAGGTCCCCGCAGAGACGAGGAACATTCGAAAAACATTTTTTATGAAAATCTGATGAATGCACCACGGGCCGCCTGCTCTCACAACCACGGTTAACTCGCAGATCTGCCGTGGTTGCGTTCGGCCAGTTCGTCGATCGCGGCGCCGCCCAGTCGAACAATTCTCCAGTCAGGCAGGATTTCACCGCCGATCGACTCGTAGACGTCGATCGCTCGCTGGTTCCAGTCAAGAACCGCCCACTCCATACGTCCGCATCGACGCTCACTTGCGAGACGAGCGAGATGCGAAAGGAAGCTCTTACCGATCCCTAAACCGCGGTGCTCGGGTCGGACGTAAAGATCTTCCAAGTAGATTCCACGGCGACATAGGAATGTGGAAAAGTTGTGAAAGAAAATGGCGTAACCAACAAGGCTTCCGTCTCGCTCTGCGACCAGGACCTCGGGTCCATTTGCATCAAACACCGCCGATTCGAGATCGCTCTCCGTTCCGACCAACTGATCTTCAAGCTTCTCAAAGACGGCCAGTTCACGAACCATCGCAAACACCTGCGGGATGTCCGACCGTTCGGCGGAGCGAATAGCAAATTCAATCATCTGTCCGCCGTTTTGCCCAAAGAAGGACGCAAGGGGGCCTCGTCCATCCGCTCACGCAGTCACCGTGTAAAGACTTTGTAGGTCGATGAACGTGTTGATCTACCTCTTCGTCGAGAATGGTCGGGGGAGTTGTCCGGCACAAGTCGACGCGACGGATTCTCAACGCGGTTGGCAAGAATCTTAGGGAAGTGTCGGACCCGAGATCCTAAAATCGGTAGAGACGGAACGATCCGTCCATTGATCTTCACAATCGGCTCGACGAGAGGCTACGGATTGGGGTTTGCCGACGGTCTGAAGACTTCGTGACCAATCCTTATCGCAGTCACCTGGAAAAATTGAATGAGATGGCAATGCTAACCCGCTCGATGAATTACGATCCGGCCGATGGGGACACACGTTTCGACTGCGTCCTCAGCGGTGCGCTGACCGCCCAAGTTGCGGGGTCGGATCTATCCGATGCGATCGAGTCGGAATCAGAAATAAGCATGCAGTTACCCGAGCCGCCGAAACCTTCGCAACAGTCCTGCTTGGTCCAAATCTATCCGCCCGAGATCGTTGATGGGATGTTGTTGATCGAGAAGGATCGACTGATTATCGGTAGGGATGCGGAGGCCGATGTCGTCATTCAAGACAGCAGCGTCTCTCGACAACACGCGCTGCTACGCCGGATCGAGGGAGGATTCACAATCGAAGACCTTACGAGTACGAACGGTACGATTGTCGCCGGACAACGTGTCTCCAAAGTCGAGCTCAAGTCTGGTGATACGATCCAAATCGGCAGCTTCCTGTTCAAATATCTGTCCGCTGGGAGTGTCGAATCGCAGTACTACGAAACCGTGTACTCGGCGCTCACACGTGACGCGTTGACGGGCACGATGAATAAACGTTTTTTACTGGAGACCATTGGGCGTTCGATCGCGTCTGCGCTTCGTCACTCACAGTCGCTTTCTGTGGTCATGATCGACGTGGATCATTTTAAGAGTGTCAACGACACCTACGGGCATCTCGTCGGCGACGAAGTACTGCGAGAGTTCGGTCGACGACTTGCTGACACCATCCGCGCCGATGACTTGTTGGCAAGATTTGGGGGCGAGGAGTTTTGTCTCCTCTTATCGGCAACCGACAACGAAGAAGCGCAGGTTCTTGCCGAGCGATGCCGACAGCAAGTCTGCATGACTCCGTTTGAAACTTCGATCGGACCGCTTGCGGTCACTGCCAGCTTTGGAATCGCCAACCTCGATCTCGAAAACGGCGCCAGCGGCATCGAGTTAATACAAGCCGCTGATCGGGGCCTCTATGCCGCAAAACGTGCGGGTAGGAATCGTGTGGAGACCTATCAGTCGCCGACGCCCAGGTCGTCCTCGAACGACTGAAGAATCAGCTTCAGTTCGGATTCTTCATGCTGCTCGAACGCGCGACGAAATCCGTCAAATCGGTGAATCCACTTCGCGATCTCATCACCATCGTCCGCATCGAGTTCGCCCATCTGTTCCACAAGTCCTCGTGCTTGTGTGAAAAGGGCTCCATGCTGTGAACGAAGCGATTCGGCTTGAACGGACAAGTGTGGTGCGGCATCAATCGCATCGTCGAAGTAGCCATAAGCTTCTTCCAGCGAGAAGTGCATGCCGAGTTGATCGAGAAGGTCGACCAACAGATCGTCCAGTTCCAACCAGTGATTCCGCGCGACCTCGGCGTGCGTTACCAGCGGAAGCATTCGATCCCAGAGCTCTTTGAGATGACGGTTGTCTTCTTTGATTTCCTGGAGGAACGCCGCATTGATCGTCAGTCCGCTCAAAGGTCGAGTCCCCGGGGCAGCCGTTGCGAGCTCGCTTGCCAACTCACGCGGACGAACGCCACTGTGAGAGACACCGA
>JBCCOI010000600.1:0-4581 GCA_039025515.1 Planctomycetota bacterium | reverse complement strand
TTTCAATGTGAACTGCATCACCCAAGCGAGCCCCCAAACGATCCACTGCATCACGCGAAGGTAATAGAGGATGCTCATTAGCGAAGAAAAGAAGATCACCGTCGGCAGCACGCCGAACGCAAACGTCATCAGAATCGACTCGCTAAATCCTTCGTCTGGACCAGTAAAGAGGAAGCCGCTACCGGCATCGACGGATTTCATCACCAACGTGAACGCATCACCAATCGCTTTAAATGCGAATTGCCCCCCGGCTGTTTTCAAAACCAAGAATGCCAGGCCGAGTTGCAGCAAGAGCCCTCCCACCACAACCCGTAACGGAAATCGAGTCCGATTACTGCTGACCAACCAAGCAAGCAGCACAAATGTGGCAAGCCCCAACACGCAAATCAATCTTTCCATTCGGCTCACCCGCTCTGTGGGGTATCAAAAATTCGGTCGCCCGCGTCGCCCAGCCCTGGAACGATAAACGATTGTTCGTTGAGTTGCGGGTCGATTGCGGCAACGAAAAGTTTGACCGACGGGAAATCTCGACCGATGCGTTCGACACCGAATTGTGACGCAATCAGACTTAAGACTCGAATCTCATCGACGCCCCAATCTTGCAGCCGCCGGATCACAAGATCGATGCTGCCGCCAGTCGCAAGCATCGGGTCGACCACCATGGCAACGTTGGGCGCGTTGGCGTGAGGCAGCTTGTCGTAGTAGCCGACCGGTTCCGCTGTTTCTTCGTTGCGGTACATCCCCAGGTGCCAGACCGCCGCATCCGGTAGCAGTTCAAGAATGGGATCCACCATGCCCAGCCCGGCACGCAGGATGGGCACAATTGCCAGACGGACGCTGAGCTCAAATCCCGTTGTCTCGCAGATTGGAGTTTGCAGAACCTTGGCGCGGGTCGGCAAGTCGTTTGTCGCTGCTACGCCGAGGATCATGGAGAGCCGGTGGACCGCCAGCCGAAACTCGCTGGGACGCGTCGATGCATCACGGATCTCGCAAAGATGGTGCTCGATCAGCGGGTGCTTCACATGTTCGATCAGGCTCACACTGCGTCTCGCGGGCTCGTAGCAGAATCATCGAGACCCCGTCGCGGAACGAACGTCGTTCCGCATGCCGTTCTCGAGTCAGGACCCCGCAACGCCCACAATGTAGACGAGTGGCAGACGAATTGTCGATTACGACCCTGCACGCCAAGTCGTCCGGTTCGAAATGAATCACACAACGTTTCGAAAAAGTCGGGACTTCGTAGCGGAATTCAGCGTCCGTAGTTCGCGCGGCGGGCCCCACCGTCGCTGATTCGTGACACCGTTTTTGCTCCGCAACAGGAGCGCAAAAGCGGCAAGTTTTGATTATTATCGCGTACTGTGGTAGTGCTCCGAAGAACCTTTTGTTTCCAACGATGTCAAACAAGGCGAATGAAGTTCCGATAACCGTTGGATCTCGGCACCGTGCCGACACCTCTCAGTTCGTTGCTTTTGAATTGGATGGGCAGGCTTACGCGTTCCCGATCGAAAAAATCCGCGAAATCGTCATCCTCGATCACGTCACCCCGGTCCCTCAGGTCGCCAGCCACGTCGACGGCGTGACCAATCTCCGTGGCCAAATCATTCCGATCGTGCACCTGCGTTGTCTCTTTCAATTGCCACGTAAATCATTTGATGAGGAAACTCGCACGATCGTCGTTCAGGTCGGAGAGCGAACGATTGGATGCACGGTCGATTCCGTCAGCCAGGTCTTGAGAGTCGCCCACTCCGAAATCCAAGAGGCCCCTGAAACGATCGCTTCAGCCGCAAAACACGCGATATCAGGTTTTGCGAGAATGGAGCAACCGCCGAGCGATCACGAAGAAAGGGCATCGACTCTGATGATCCTTCTCGACGTGGAGTCGCTGCTCACCATCGATCACCTTCAAGACGACGTGATGGTCGCGGCCTCGACCCGTGCCACTCAACTCGCCAGTTCATCGAGCGGACGATCATCAAACGAAGCATCAACGGTTACCGTCGAGAACAAATCCGGCGGCTAGACGCTCAGCATTTCACTGCATCGTGACGTACCACCATGTCCAAGAAAAAGAAATCGAAGCCAATGTCTGGCTCCAAAACAAAACGCCAAATGGAAGCGATGCTTTGCGGATTAACGCCCGAGATGATTGCCGAAGCGAGGGGCAAGTTGGAAGCCATCGAACGATCGCAGGCCGTCGTCGAATTTGCGATGGATGGCACGATCTTAGACGCAAACGACAACTTTCTAAACGCGATGGGGTACACCTTGGAAGAAGTCAAGGGTTGCCACCACCGGATGTTCGTCGATCCCGACACTTCTACGTCTCCGGAGTACTTGCAGCTCTGGCGGTCTTTGAACGAAGGACAATTCATCATGTCCGAATTTCAGCGAGTCGGCAAAGGTGGCCGAGAAGTCTGGATCGCCGGAACTTACAATCCAATTTTGGATGAGGAAGGTCGTCCGTTTAAAGTCGTCAAGTTCGCGCAAGACGTCACCGAACGTGTCCTCTTGCAGCACGAAGCGGAAGAAAGGCACGAAGCGGCTCGCGCCCTCACTGATGAAGTGATTGCTTGTTCCAACGAGTTCGCCGAAGGGGCTCGCGTGATTGCCGAGAGCAGCGCCATGTTGTCCGACGGGGCACAGTCTCAGGCCGCATCGACAGAAGAGATGACTGCATCGATCAACGGTTTGACCGAATCGATTCGCGTCGTTTCGGATATGACAACGCAGGGGAAAGACGATGCGATGGCACTCGCCAAGCTCGCCGTCGACGGGGGTGAAGCCGTCGACAAAGCGCTTTCTGCGATGCGGTTGATCGAAAAGTCAAGCGACCAAATTTCGGAGATCATTCAGGTCATTTCCGAAATCGCCAGCCAAACCAACTTGTTGGCCTTGAACGCGGCGATCGAAGCGGCACGGGCAGGTGAACACGGCCTGGGATTTGCCGTCGTCGCCGATGAAGTTCGCAAGCTTGCGGAGCGGAGCAGTCAGGCAGCTAAGGAAATCACGACGCTGATCCGCGAATCTTCTGAACGAGTACACGAAGGGGCAGAGCTTTCTCAAACTGCGGGCGATTCGCTCGCAGAAATCGTTGCTGCGGTCGAAGATCAGTCCCACCGAATCACCGAAGTCTCAGAGCAAACTGACTCACAAGCCCAAAGCGCCTACCAGGTTCAGTCGTCGATCAAGATCATTTCGGATACAACCGAAGGAAACGCAGCAAGCAGCGAAGAACTCGCCGCCAGCGCGGAACAACTCACTGCTCAGGCCCGAACGCTGCAAGACTTGATTTCGAAATACAAGATCGCATGAAAACATGGAGCCGCTGCAACCAAACCAAGTTCTGCTGCTTCAAGATCTCATATACGCCAAGTGCGGGATTCGGCTCGACGACCGCAAAGTCACGCTGCTAACCAGCCGGGTCAAGCGAAGACTTCGGGCGACCGGCATCGATGATTCCGATCAGTACCTGCAGCTGGTCACGTCGAGGAAAGGGAAGATCGAACTGACGAAATTGCTGGACGCCATCACCACAAACGAGACATCGTTCTTCCGCACGGAGTCTCACTTTTCTTGGTTCAAAGAATCCTTCCTCCCCGAAATGATCCAAGCTCGCGCTGATCAACGCCGCAACGCAACGCTCCGACTTTGGTCGGCAGCCTGCGCGAATGGCGCCGAACCCTATTCACTTTCGTTTTGCTTACACGAAGTGAGGCATCGCTTGGCCGGTTGGGACGTCGAAATCTTGGCAACCGACTTGAGCGAGGCGTCCATCGAGGCAGCTCGTGCGGGTGATTACCGGGGGAGGATCGTTGAATCACTCACTGATGCAAATCGCAAGAAGTACTTTGACAAAAAGGGCAACGCAGAGTCGACTTTCACGGTCAAGAGTCAGTTCCGGTCGATGATCGAATTCCGGATTCACAACTTGATGGATCGGCTCAGCCACCGGCTGGTTCCTTTCGACTGCATCTTTCTACGAAACGTTCTGATCTACTTCGACGATCTCTCAAAACGTAAGGTCTTGGCCAATCTATTGCCTTCGCTCGCGGAAGGCGGCTACCTGATTGTTGGACCGAGCGAGGGAGTCTACGGAATGCATCAGCCGCTGTTGAAACGATCGACGTTTCTCTACCAGAAAGAGCAAACGGATGTCGAATGATCCTCCCAAAGTCGGTGGCGACGCCATGTCGGGTGAAGACTTCGCCGATTACCTTCCCATTTATCTCGACGAGACCGAGGAACAGCTCGATGACTTAGTCGAAACGATGCTTGCGTTAGAACAGAACCCAGGCGATCGGGCGTCGCTGCAAACGGCTTTTCGGCTTCTGCACTCGATGAAAGGCGCCTCTGGGATGATGGGGCTGGATCAGATCACCGCGCTGACCCATCACTTGGAGACAAGGTTCGAGCGTCTTCGATCCGGAACGCTCCAACTCGATCGCACGACGATGAATCTTACGTTGCGGTGCATCGATTTTCTGAAGAATTGTAACGATCAGGTGCGGAACGGCGAGCCGATTTCCACTCCGGCAGACTTACTCGGTGAACTCCAACGGCTCGAAGATTCATCCGAACGCC
>JBCCOI010000599.1:0-4589 GCA_039025515.1 Planctomycetota bacterium | reverse complement strand
TTGGATTATGAGGAAGCGGCCTCAATCGAACTGACCGTCACAGCCACCGATAGCGGCGGCCTCAGCACAGAAGAGACATTCACGATTGACGTGTCGGATGTGAATGAGGGGCCGTCTGATTTGGCGCTGGACGGGAATTCTGTTTCCGAGAACGATGCCGGTGCGACGGTTGGGACTTTGTCGTCCTTCGATCCTGATGCTGGAGACACAATCACTTATACGGTCTCCGATGACCGGTTTGAAGTTGTCGATGGCGAAGTGCGCCTTGTTGATGGCGTCAGCCTCGATCACGAAGAGGCCGCCTCCATCGAGCTGACTGTAACCGCGACCGACAGTGGTGGCCTCAGCACGGAAGAGACGTTCACGGTCGATGTCACCGACGCGAACGAAGGTCCAAGTGATCTGACTTTGGACGGCAATTCGGTCGCCGAGAATGATGCCGGTGCGGTTGTCGGAACCCTGAGTTCCGTTGATCCGGACGCTGGCGACACAATCACTTACACCGTTTCAGACGATCGGTTTGAAGTTGTCGACGGCGAAGTGCGTCTTGTTGATGGTGTGAGCCTCGATCATGAGGAAGCGGCCTCGATCGAGCTCACCGTTACCGCGACCGACAGTGGCGGCCTCAGCACCGAAGAGACCTTCACGATCGATGTGAGCGATGTGAATGAAGGTCCGACGGATCTGGCGCTCGACGGAAGTTCTGTTTCTGAAAACGATGCCGGTGCGGTCGTAGGCACATTGAGTTCTGTTGATCCCGATGCTGGGGACACTGTCACCTACACGGTCTCTGATGATCGGTTCGAAGTGGTCGATGGCGAAGTGCGTCTGGTTGACGGCGTGAGCCTCAATCACGAAGAGGCGGCCTCGATTGATCTCACCGTCACCGCGACGGACAGCGGCGGCCTCAGTACAGAAGAGACGTTCACGATTGACGTGACGGACGTGAATGAAGGCCCTGACAATCTCGAATTAGATGGCACGACGGTCGCCGAGAATGATGCTGGCGCTGTTATTGGCACATTATCTTCTTTTGATCCTGACGCCGGCGACTCGATCACGTACACCGTCTCGGATGACCGCTTCGAAGTGGTCGATGGAGAAGTGCGGCTGGTCGATGGCGTCAGCCTCGATCACGAAGAAGCCGCTTCGATTGAATTGACGATCACGGCCACCGACAGTGGTGGTCTGAGCACGGAAGAAACGTTCACGATTGACGTGACCGATGTGAATGAAGGCCCGAGCAATCTCGAGCTGGACGGCAATACTGTTGCCGAGAATGACGCAGGTGCCGTTGTGGGCACGCTGTCATCTTTCGATCCTGATGCCGGGGACACGGTCGCCTATACCGTCTCCGACGACCGTTTTGAAGTGGTCGACGGGGAAGTGCGCCTGGTTGACGGAGTCAGCTTGGATTATGAGGAAGCGGCCTCAATCGAACTGACCGTCACAGCCACCGATAGCGGCGGGCTGAGCACGGAAGAGACGTTCACCATTGATGTGGCTGATGTGAACGAAGGTCCAAGTGATCTCTCACTCGACGGCAATTCCGTCTCCGAGAATGATGCCGGGGCGGTTGTAGGAACATTGAGTTCGTTTGATCCCGACGCCGGTGACACTGTGACTTACACGGTCTCTGATGATCGGTTTGAAGTGGTCGATGGCGAAGTGCGCCTGGTTGATGGCGTCAGCCTCAATCACGAGGAAGCCGCCTCGATCGAACTTACGGTCACGGCAACCGACAGTGGTGGTCTCAGTACGGAAGAGACCTTCACGGTCGAAGTTCTGGACGTGAATGAAGGGCCGACAGATCTCTCGCTCGATGGCAATTCTGTTTCCGAGAATGACGCTGGTGCTGTCGTCGGAACCCTCTCCTCATTCGATCCCGATGCCGGAGATTCTGTCACCTACACGGTTTCCGATGATCGGTTCGAAGTGGTTGATGGCGAAGTACGCCTGGTTGACGGTGTGAGCCTTAATCATGAGGAAGCCGCTTCGATCGATTTGACGGTCACCGCGACGGATAGTGGTGGCCTCAGCACGGAAGAGACGTTTTCAATCGATGTCGTTGACGTCAATGAAGCTCCGAGCGATCTGGCCCTCGACAATACAAGTGTGGCTGAAAATGCCCCCGGTGCGGTTGTCGGTGCCCTGTCTTCCTATGATCCCGACGCCGGCGATTCAATCACCTACACCGTTTCGGACGATCGCTTTGAAGTGGTCGACGGCCAGCTGCAACTTGCGGATGGCGTCAGCCTCAATCACGAAGATGTCGCAAGCATCGAGCTCACGGTCACTGCGACTGACAGCGCAGGTGAAAGCACGGCTGAAGCGTTCACCATCAATGTCGAGGATGTGAACGAGGCGCCGATGGATCTGACTCTGACGCGCGAAACCGGCATGGCGGAGTCCGATTTTGCAGCAGCTGATGGTCATTCAGGCGACAGTGTGCAGCAGCTCGGTCTTGAGACCGATGCCATTGTCTTCACCATGTCCTTTACCACCGCGGATGATGTCAGCTCGACGCAGACTCTGTTCGAAACAGGTGGCAGCGTTTACGGCACCAATGTCGTGATCGAAGATGGCATGCTTCTAATCTATGCCGGTGAAGGCAATGATCTGGAGCTCAGCGTCCCAATCGAGGGGGGCACCGAGTATAGTTTCGCGCTCGAGCTTGATACGGAAAGTAATACAATCCGCGTCCTCCTGTCTGACGAATTGCCGCTCGACCAAATGACTGCAGAGAATTCGCTTGTCGCTTCTCTGAACGACTGGACGGATCGCGACTATACCGGCGGCAATCGTATGGGCGTTGGCGAAGTTGGCGGCGGGTCTTCCCAGGGCAATATTGGCGGAGACTTTTTGGGTGAGATTGACGGATCGGGTTTGCAGATCTTCTCTGACTCGCACCTGGATGATGTGTTCACGGAAGTGGGTGTGGCGGAAAATACCGAAAACGCGGTGGTCGGCACGCTGTCTGTCGCGGATCCGGACGCTGGCGATACGATCACATATACTGTTTCCGATGACCGGTTCGAGGTCGTGGATGGCGAGCTCAGACTCGCCGATGGTGTGACGCTTGATCATGAAGAAGCGAGCACTATTGATGTCACCGTGACGGCCACGGATAGCGGTGGCCTGAGTACGGAAGAGACGTTCACAGTTGACGTGGTCGATCTGAACGAGGCGCCGACCGATCTCAGCCTGGACAATGACACGATTGACGAAAACACGACTGAAGGTGTCGTCGGCACGATCAGCGTCACTGACCCGGATGCGGGAGATACGCACACAT
The DNA here is from genome assembly GCA_039025515.1 of Planctomycetota bacterium. Classification (GTDB taxonomy): domain Bacteria; phylum Planctomycetota; class Planctomycetia; order Pirellulales; family Pirellulaceae; genus Stieleria. The sequence goes on along the minus strand of JBCCOI010000599.1, from coordinate 1,294 downwards.
TCCGCTTGGTCGATGGAGATGATGGTCCGTTTTCGATTGATCCCGACACGGGTGAAATCAGTCTGGTCACGCCGGGAATGCCGGACAATAGCGTGCTGCGGATTGACGCTTCTGATGCTGACAGCATCACCGAAGATGACGGCGTTCGCGTCATTCAGGACCTGTCTGATGAAGGCAATACGATCCAGCAAAATGATGCTGATGAGCGGCCTGAATTGACCGATGATGGCCCGTTTGGCGGCCCTGGTCTGGAATTCGATGGCGAGAATGACCGGCTGGACATTTCCGATGACAGCACGCTCAATCTGTCGAGCCAGTCTGAGCGGTCTTTCGCCATGACCATTCGCACTGGCGAAGATATTGAGAGTCGTCAGGTCATTTATGAAGAAGGCGGCACGATAAACGGCTTCAATTTCTACATTGACGATGGCCAGCTCTATATGGGCGCCTGGAGCGATAGCACGGGCTGGGGGTTTGAGGCGGTCTCGATCGATGTTGAGCCTGGCGAATCCTACAGTATCGTCACCGTTTTTGATGGCGAGAGCGGCACCTATACGGCGTTTGTGAATGGCGAAAATGTCGGTTCCGTCGAGGTCGGCGATACGATGAGTGCGCACAGCGGCGATATCGGGCTCGGCGGCCTCGCCCAGCACACCGTGTTTCATGATGGCGCCAGCTCCGCCAATGATGGTTACTATTTCGAAGGCAGCATTGGCGATTTTGCGGTCTTCAATGATGCGCTGTCCGAAGCCGATGTCACGGGCATTGATATGGATTTCCGGGGCATCTCGCCGGACATCGATTTCGAGACGCGTGACAGTTATGATTTGACGGTCGAAGTCACGGACGCGGCCGGCGAAACCTATGAGGAAATGATCACGATCAATGTGAACGACCTCAATGAGGCGCCGGGCGACATCAATCTGGATGGCGACACCGTCAGCGAGAATGACGCTGGCGCTGTCATTGGATCCGTCTCGTCGGTGGACGCCGATGCAGGGGACGCCGTTACGTATGCCGTCTCGGATGATCGATTTGAAGTGGTTGATGGCCAATTGCAACTCGTGGACGGGGTCAGCCTCGATCATGAGACGGCCGAGGCGCTGGAGATTACGATCACCGCAACGGATGAAAATGGACTGTCCAACGAACAGACGTTTACGATCAATGTTGCGGACGTGAATGAAGGTCCGACGGATCTGGCTCTGGATGGAAGCTCCGTTTCCGAAAATGACGCCGGTGCGACCGTTGGAACACTGAGTTCCTTCGACCCGGACGCCGGAGATTCCGTAAC
>JBCCOI010000598.1:0-4590 GCA_039025515.1 Planctomycetota bacterium | reverse complement strand
GGGCTTCCGGTGAGAGCAGGCTACTCATCGCTTGGCCAGCTTTTCCGGTTGCGGTGGCTTCACGTCTTCGAGCAAACGCGACACGATGGCATCGCTATCCAAACCTTCCGCGGTTGCCTGAAAATTCGTGCCGATTCGATGACGCAGAACGGGCAGGGCGACGCGGCGAACGTCTTCAATGTCAACGCTAAACCTGCCTTCCATCGCCGCCATCGCCTTCGCACCGGCGATCAAGTTTTGCCCTGCACGAGGTCCGGCGCCGAAGTCGACCAACTGCCGAACATATTCCGGCGATGTTTCATCGGAAGGTCTCGTTGCACGAACCAGTGAAGTGACGTACCGGATGACATAAGGGTTGACGGCGATGCTGACGACGAGTTGTTGCACGCTGAGTATCGCCTTCGCGGAGAGCACTTTGTTGACCGATTCCGATTCACCGCGAGTGGTGGCGGTTAGGATCTGTTCTTCCTCTGCCGCCGACGGATAGTCAAGCTTGATGTTAAACATGAAGCGATCGAGCTGGGCTTCCGGCAGCGGATACGTGCCTTCTTGTTCGATCGGGTTCTGGGTGGCGATGGTGAAGAATGGCTTCGGCAGGGTGTAGGTTTCTCGGCCAACGGTTGCTTGTCGTTCCTGCATGGCTTCCAGCAGCGCCGCTTGAGTTTTTGGCGGCGTACGATTGATTTCGTCGGCCAGCAGAATGTTGGTGAAGATCGGGCCTTCGACGAAACGGAAGCGGCGTTTACCGTCTTCGTCTTCTTCCAAGACTTGCGTCCCGGTTATATCCGAGGGCATCAAATCGGGCGTGAACTGAATTCGCTTAAAGGACACGTCCAAAATGCTGGCGAGCGTACTGACGATCAGCGTTTTCGCGAGTCCTGGGACGCCTTCGAGCAGACAATGCCCACGCGTGTAGATGGCGGCCAACAATTGTTCGATCGTCTCGGATTGTCCGACGATAACTTTGCCAAGTTCGCTGCGAATCACGCTTTGGTGACCGGCGAACTCTTTCAAGACTTCGCCCAAGTTGCGTTGATTTCCGGGCTTCGGTTTTGCCGGGGAAGTGGCGGGCGGCCGTGCGGCCGATTGTGCTGAATCTGCGGGCTTGGAGCCTTGTGGGTTCGAATCCTGGGGCGGCGGAGGTGGCGTCGGAACATTCACGTTGACTTCTCTTTCCAAATTAGATCGCAGACTCAAATCCTTTCGCCCCGACATTCCGCTTCGCCGGCCGGCCCACGTCAGTGTAAGATGAATCCGTGGTCGGACGGAACGAGGGCTTGCGAGAAAAGGAGCAGAACGGGACTGATGAAAGCCAACGCACACACGCGGTATCGTAGCGGCAGTCTGTTCAATGCAATCTGCTCACAGCGACGATGCATCAAGCTGATCGTGTTGCTGCTGGTTGGCCAGAGCTTTTCGATTGGCCGTGCGAGTGCAGCCGTCGATGCGACCGATGTCAGTCGATCGATCGAACGCGGCATCGGCTATCTGCGGCAGATTCAAGACAAACGCGGTGGCTGGGATGAGTTTGTCGGTCATTCGTGCGGTCTATCCGCGCTTTGCACGCTGGCACTCCTGAATGCCGGTGTATCGCGTGAAGATCCGGCCATGCTTCGTGCGATGAGATACCTGCGGTCGACGGAAGCAAATAGCACCTACTCGATCTCGTTGCAGACCTTGGTTTTCTGCCAGTACGGATCTGCGGGCGATCTGCCTCGCATCCGAAACAACGTCAAGCTGCTAAGCGAATGGCAGTTGGATACCGGTGTGTGGAATTACGGCGGGGACAAGGCGGGAACGGGCGATCAGTCAAATAGTCAATTCGCCGTCCTTGCATTGGGAGCCGCGCAGGATCGTGGTGTTCAAGTCGAACCCGCCGTGTTTGAAAGTGCGATTCGTTACTGGACACGGACTCTCAACCCGGATGGTGGATGGGGTTATCGGGGCAGCGCTTCGTCGGGAAGTATGACATGCGCGGGAATCGCATCGCTGATTATCGCGAACGGGCGACTCGGAAAAGGAAGTTCGTCCGTCGAGAACGGGCAGATCAACTGCTGCGGTGATAACGCCGATCAGCAAGACCCGATTACACGCGGCATCGACTGGCTGGCGAACCAGTTTTCGGTTCAGGACAACCCTGGCGGGCACGGCGGAACCTATTTCTATTACCTCTACGCAGTTGAACGAACCGGTCGGCTTTCCGGACGACGTTTCTTTGGCGGACATGACTGGTATCGTGAGGGAGCGGAGAAGCTGGTTTCGATCCAGGATGAGTTTGACGGTTTTTGGACCGGAGGTGATTGGGAGCGACAGACCGTTGCGACCGCATTTGCGCTCCTGTTTCTCTCAAAAGGTAAACGTCAGGTCGTTGCGGGACAGTTGGAACGGAAGACGGATCGTCGCGAATGGCAACCACATCCGGATGCACTACGGCAGCTTGTGCGACAAGTCGAACGAGCGTGGGGACGTGATCTCACTTGGCAAACAGTTCAATTGGAACAGGCCCAGTTAACCGATTTGTTGCAAACGCCTGTCTTGGTGATCACCGGAAAAGCTTCGCTGGACTTTGATGAGTCCCAAGCTTCACTCCTGAAAGACTACATCGACCAAGGCGGAACGATTCTTTTTGACGCCAGCGGGGGAAGCGGTTGTGGCAATGCCGCAAACTTTCAAAACAGCGTGGCAAACCTTTGCTCGCGGTGGTACCCCGACGCGCCGCTGGAAAGATTGCCCGCGACTCATCCTGTTTGGAACGCGGAACGTCCCGTCGATCTGGACGCGATGCCGGAGGGATTTTGGATCTACGGCGTGCAGGCCTGCTGCCGGACCGCTGTGTTCTATGTGCCCGAGAGTTTGACGTGCAGGTGGGAACTGGGAGATCAGTTGTTCAAGCGTGGCCAAGCCGATGATCCGGTAAGACGCCAGATCGATCATTCGGTTCGTATTGGCCAGAACATCATTGCATACGCGACCGGTCGCGAACTGAAAGACAAGCTGGATGCGCAAATGGTGTTGCAGTCGGACACGATTTCGGTGAGTCAGCGAGGCTCAACCAAAATCGCGCGTCTTGAACTTGGTGCCGGTGGAAACGATGCGCGACGCGCGCTGCCCCATGCTGCAACACTGATCCGGCGTCAGACACAGGTGCCCATCGCCGCGGAGGAGAAAGCCGTTGCCTTTGACGACGAATCTTTATCGCGAGTTTCGATTTTATGGGTGCACGGTCGGCGTGACTTTTCGCTATCGCGCGAGCAGCGAAGAACGTTGCAAACATTCATTGAGAACGGCGGTGTGGTCTTGGGGACGGCGATCTGCGGAGAGAAGAGTTTCAATGATGCGTTTCGCCGTGAATTCGGGGGCTTGGTCGAAGGCTCGCTTCGAAAGGTGCCCTCCGATCATCCGATGCTGACGCGTCGCTACTACGGCTACGACATTCGCTCGGTCACGATACGACGCATCGGGCGACGTGGCCAAAACGGAGGTCAGCAGGTTCGCCGCCAAGTGTCGCCTCCGGATCTCGAATTTGCCGAAGTCGATGGTGCCGTAGCGATCGTTTTTTCTCCACTCGATCTAAGCTGTGCGTTGGAGAGTCAAAACTCGGTGCAGTGTCCCGGGTACAGCACCGAGGACGCGGCAAAAATCGTCACAAACATCGTTCAAATGGCGCTTCATCAATAGTCCCGTCGACCACACGGACTGGAGAGGACGGCGCGCGGTTGTGGAACGTGGGTGACGGTCCGTTCTCGCACGTTATCGATCGCTTTCGGCCATTTCTGCTCGTTGGGAGGCCATTCTTTCAACGTTGGTGTAAACTGTGGGATGGGAGCTTCCCCCCACGCCTTTGCCAAGCGTGCTCCTGCTCGTGAAACGTCTGCGTTTGTGCGACGCAGGCGTTCAGGATCCGTCTTGGACCCTCTCGCTTTTCTCCTTTCTCGACCGTTTCACCGACAACATGGAATTACCATCCCCCGAGGAATTCGCCCGCCGGATCGCCGACCTCGGCCTGGCCGAACGCCGCACCGTCGAACAAGCCATGGGCGAACTGGGTGGCGTCGAAGTCACATTGGAAACGGTGATCGATCAGATGCAGCGTCGCGGCTTGGTGACGACGCTACAGACGGAGAAGATTCTGCGCGGTGATCGGTCGGGATATTTTTACGGCGAGTACAAAGTTCTTTACCTGATCGGTGCCGGTACGTTCGCTCGGGTTTATCGTGCCAGCCGCGACGGGCAGGTCTTTGCGATCAAAGTCTTGCGAAAGCGTTTTCGCGACGAGCCGAAAGAGATGGAGCAGTTCCTCCGTGAAGGCCAGATGGGACTGAAGCTTCGTCACCCGAACATCGTGAGCATCCATGAGGTGGTCCCGGAAACCCGGCACCCATTCTTGGTGATGGAATTTGTCGAAGGGCAAACCCTTCGCGATCTCGTGCGACTGCGAGGAAAACTACCGGTCGATTTGTCATTGCGGCTAATGCATGAGGTCGCGTCCGGACTTGCTTATGCGGCTTCGTTTGGAATTTCGCACCGTGACTTGAAGTTGTCGAACGTTTTGATTTCTTCCGACGGAAAAGCGAAACTGGTCGACTTCGG
>JBCCOI010000597.1:0-4635 GCA_039025515.1 Planctomycetota bacterium | reverse complement strand
TGCGGCGCTTCGAGAACGCGAACAATCGTGGCGAGAGGACGCGTCGAACACAGACGATCGGTACAGCCGCAATTGGATACGCCGGCAGCTACTGCCGCTGATCGAGTCACGTTACCCGGTGGCGATCGAATCGATCACGCGCACCATCGAATCACAGAATCAATGGCACGAATCGATTAGCGGAGCGGCGGGCAAACTTATCGAGATGCGTGTGCAAACCAAGCCGGACTTCGTTGCCTGGGACATTGATCCGACAGGCGATGAGGCGGTTGTGATCGAAGCGTGCCGTCTACTGTGGCGGCAGATGAACTGGCCGCTGCAAGCCATGTCGGCCGCCCATTGGAAGCGTCTATCGGCAACGATTGCCGGCAAGAATTTGGAGCCGTTCCAACTTCCCGGCACCATCGACGTTCGACGTGTCGGCGACCACGTAACACTCTCACGTTGTTGAAAACGGCCTCGACATCAGCAACGACCGGAGAGTCAGTTCACGTCCTTTCTAGCACAGTCTGAGCGTAGCTTCCTTCAATGAGTGATTCACAATTCTTCGAGATGCTCGAGTCGACCCCGGGAACGGTTGCGAAAAATAAGAGGCTGGTTTTCATGGATCCGAAAGGCCGACCTGTTTCAGGTCAACAATGTGCTCTTCTTTCAGGTCAACAATGTGCTCTTCCGTTTTGCGAGCGAGATGGCGCCCGTTGACATGTTTTCGTGCGGAGGCCATTTGTTGCTCGCCCCATCTGTGTGGTGTATAACCCACCAACGTGGAGCGACGTGCATTGCCCATCGCGGCAACGGATCGATTCCGAGTTTGACTTGTAATTGGCGAGTTTCTGCAACGAGAAGGTTTGAACTTGATGAATAGGCTAATTTGCTCTGTCGCACTTCTGCTTCTATCACAGACAGCAACTCAAGCTGCGTTCGTTACGTTTACTTCACGAAGCGAATGGGAATCCCAGCTTCAGAGATCCATCTTTGTAGAAACGTTCGATGCGTTTGACGGCATCTCTTATAACAGCACGCCGCTCGTGACGCCGAACTTCACCATCGAGGCCTTTACGGACTCCGCAAATAATCGAATCGAAAATGCCGGCCCCGATGCGCCTCAGATGAGTGCGTTTCTCGATTTCGATGGCAATCCCGTAAGGTTGTCATTCGAAGCGCCGCTAAGCGCTTGGGGTGCCGACATGCGAGTCTCCGGCGGGACGTTTGTCGGTGTGCGCTCCGGCGGTCTCGAGATTGCAGCATTTGAGCCGAACACTTCTTCCTCAGCAGGTGCGGTGCGATTCTTTGGTGTGATCGCGACGGGTGGTACGTCGATTGAGGAAATCGACTTCCGCCGAGTTGGGAGCGGTTCAACCCAGACCTTTGATAATATTTCCATCTCAGCGGTTCCCGAACCCACTTCGGTCGGCACGCTTCTATCACTGCTGGGTGTCAGCATCGTTTTCAGGCGACGCACACGTTCCACCGTGATTTAGATGTGAAGATCGTCTCAGTTTTCTTCCTTGTAACTGATGCAAGTTTTCCCGATTCCAACGCTGAAGTCGCCACGCCTCTTTCTACGCATGGTGTGCGAAGGTGATTGGGAGCAGATTCTGCACCTTCGGTCTGACCCGCAAGTGAATGCGCGGGTGAAAAGGCCGCTCTCGAAAACGAAACACGAGGCGATCGCGTTCATCAAGAAAGTCAACGAGAACAACCAAGCCGGAAAGATCGTCTACTGGGGAATCGTTTCTCCCGAGACGGATAAAGTACTGGGCTCGATTTGCTTTTGGAAGTTCTCGGACGATCGCAAAACGGCGGAAGTTGGCTACGACCTCTCGATCGCCGCCCAGGGGCAAGGTTTCATGAGCGAAGCGATGAAGGCGGTCCTCGACTTCGGATTTTCAACACTAAGATTGGACACGGTCGAGGCATACACGCAGACCAACAACGTCGCATCCACGAAGCTTCTTAGTAGATTTGGTTTTGAGTTGCTCTCTGAACGTGGCGACGAAACCAATGAGTTGAATGCTGTTTTTTCCTTGAATGCCGAACGTCATTCGCGGTCGACAATGCGATCTTGACGATCGCGGCCGGCAGGCCTAGTGCACCCTGCCCATGGGCGCCGTTGGCCTGGGCCTGGAAGAACGCTGGGCCGTTGGCCCGCAAACCAGGCACCTCACTCCTGCATTACGCCTGAGCCAAACTTATGGACGTACGCAAAATGCACAGCTGCAAATCGCATCAGCTATCATTCAATTGGGTTCCAGTTCCATTCCCGTTAATTCATCGGCGCCTCGATGTCCATCACACTTGATCCGGGTGAGCAGCGAACGCTCCTGCGGAACATTGCGTGGCACACTTTTCTGGATCTGTGCGAGCAGCGTGAGGGTTCAGTGCCCCGAATGACCTACGACCGTGGTGAGTTGGAACTGATGAGCCCACGAAGACAGCACGAAGAATTAGGTTGTTTCATCGGTAGACTGATCGAAACCTTCACTGAGGTTAAGGAGATCGACATTCGCAGCGTCGCGTCGACCACGTTCAAAAGGCACGACTTAACGCGGGCGTTCGAGGCGGACGAATCGTATTACATCGAGAACGTCGAACCGATTTGGCGAAAAGAAGAAGTCGACCTGTCGATCGACCCGTCGCCGGATCTGGTGGTGGAAGTCGAACTCACTTCTTCCGCGATCGCGAAAATGCCTTTGTTTGCTGCAATGGGAGTTCCGGAAGTCTGGAGACACGACGGAAAGTCGCTGTGTATGTTGTCGTTGGTCAGTGATGAATATCAGGCGATCGATGAAAGTGTGCAACTGCCTGGATTGACGACGGATATGATCGACTCCGTCTTGAGCAAACGGTTCGAGGTTGGTGAAACCCAATTGATCCGCGGTTTTCGCCAGCGTCTCGAAACATCCTGATCATCGGCCAACTCGCCGCGACATCTCGAGTCAACGTGCCACTGATCTCCTTGCGATCGAGTTCGTACTCGTTGCCTTCGTTCAATCTACGATCGACGCGTCAGCAAATCAAAGGCTAAGTGCAAACAGAAAGAATCTAGGGGCTCTGGCACTAGCGGTGATTGTTCCACAAAAACCGGGGCTATCGAAGGCTATCGCCCATCGGCTCAGGTAGCACCAACCACAAATCCAGGAGTGCAACCATGTCGTGAGCTGATGAGCGATAGCTCCGGTTTCGTGAGCTCAGATCGATTCGCGACATAACAGAACCGTGGCTATCGCCATTCGGCTTTGGTAGCACCAACCCCAAATTCATGCGTCTACGTTGCGCTAGTGAAAGTTGTAGCTGGAGTTGTACTGATCAAAGTCCGAGTCGGTCAGCCCGACGTTGACCTTCAAATTGAGATAGTTGTACTCCTCGATCACATCCAAGTCCTTCTTCCCGGACTTCGGCCAGTCATAGGCGATGTAGCGGATCGGGACTTGCAACTCGTCGTCCATGTAGACCTTCGCCTTGTGAAACAACAGTTCCGGTCGCTTGGTCGGCTGAGTCACGGTCAGCAGCGTGCAGGGACGATTGTTGATCTTGATGCCGCCACGCATTTCGGCGGAAACGTCGGGGAGACGCTTCGCCTGTTCACCACGTTCGATCAACTTGACCAGCAGGTTCTCCAAGCCGATCTCCGTCATCGGATAACGTTGGCCTCGCATTGCCAACGAACCGGTGGGCGACAGCTTGACGGTGGGAAGGAAACGCCCCTTGAATCCGCCTTCGTGTGCGATCAGGTTGCCGTTGTTTTTTCCTTCGACATAGATCACCTCGCGACCCTTCACCGTCGCCGGCTTCACGTAGCTGAGGTAAACGCTGAGCGGCTGGGCAACCCTTCCGTCGACGATCTTGCGGCAACGAATTTTGGCCGTCATGTATTCATGCGGACCCAAAACGTCGCCGATCCGCTCTCTCTTCACGAGCAACGCGGTGTAATCATCGATGTGGGCCCGACAGAGGTCTAAGCTGCGTCTGGCCTTGTCCAAGGCCGACTCGAGTGCCGACAGATTTGGCTTGGAGGGTGGGCGGTTCGCAGCGTTGGCGACCCGGTGAACCGGCTCCGTCAGGTGCGGAGGCTTCGCGAATGCCTGTTCGGCGGCAGCGGTGGCGGCGAGAGAGCCGACTAGAGCGAAAAAGTGTCGTCGTTGCATCCCGTTTGCTTCCTTGCGTTGTAGGGACGGCCAAAACAAGCGAGGCCATGCGTGTCGTATCGCCGCAGAAGCCACGAAAAGATGAGCTGTTGAGGGGCGTCTGGAGCATCCGGATTAACCGTTACGACCATAAACCCTCAAGCCGCCGCTGGTACGTCGCAAGACACGGGATCCGCACATTTGCCGCTCCCCGTTTTGCTTTTATCACGCACCGTCTTGCTAATGCGAGATCAATTCCTGCCGAGCAGAGCCTTTTAGGCCGGGGGGCTTGGGAAGCGACGAATCAGCTGAGATGATTACCCAGGAAAGAAAGCAGTCAATCGTTTCCGCTTGCCCAGAAGCCTCATGGCCGGTCGACCCAACCCACACGCTCAACTGCCCGAGCCGTCCACGATTCCCGAAAACGGGTGGCATTGTGGTCACTTTCTGTATCGATTTCGTCGAGAAGCGATCGCCAGCCCGCTGAGCGAAGCGTGTTGCTCTCAGT
>JBCCOI010000596.1:0-4636 GCA_039025515.1 Planctomycetota bacterium | reverse complement strand
GGACAGTCGATCTGTACCCCCGGCGAGGCTTGTGACAGTAACGTCGGGTTTCAGTACAAAATTGAGCACACGCTGATCCGCCGCAAAGCCATAGCTAAGTGCGACCTGCTCGGCGAGTAACTCGACGCGCGCAAGTGCCTCAACTGGATATCGACCAACCTCACGAAAACCCGAAACACGGCGACCATTGATGAGCACCACGGGCGGTCCGTTACTGGCTCGACCACTGCCTGACTCTCGAGATAGCAGCTCGATCAAATCACCAATGGAGCTGACGCCGTACGCGGCAATATCTTCCTCGGTCAGCACGAGTTCAGGTTCAATCTCGCTAAGCACCGTGCCGGCAGATCGATTGCCGGACACCACAACCTCATCGATGACCTCAGGTGCGGTACTCACGGCTCTGGCGTCGTTCGTCGCTTCACCTCTTGCGGTGCTGGTCATGCATACGCAAGCGGCGACGAGCGCCAACCGATACCCGTTGTGCGCCATCAGAGTGCTTAGCCGCCGATTCGGGACAAACGGATGGTGAATAAACGGGTATTGGCATCATCCTGAACGGGTCGGATATTGATTTTCATCTGCTCGAATGTGGGCGGCCCGTAGTTGCCTTTTGCATTGCGGGCGTTCCCAGTGGCTTCGAACGGCAGTCCGCGCGTATCCCAGTCCATCCAGCCGTTATCGTTTTCATCGTGGAACGCGGTGATCGCGTACGTCCCTGGCGGCAAGCGATCAAAAGTATGTTCTGTCCCCTCCAAGGCGTCGATTTGAATACTCTCGGTGCACGCGCCATCGTCTCGCTTTGGCAGCTCCGCTTCCGTACAAACGCTGATCCAGATCTTGCCGGTCTCTGGCTGTACGTTGGTGAAACGCAGATGGACCGGTTGACCGAATACTGAATCGACTGTGTCACCGTCCGCGCCCGCAGCAAGCGGAGTTGCCATCAATGCGAGACCCAAAAGAACGGTTGCGCTAGCGGCTCGATTTTTCAATGCTATTCCCCTCGTGGTTGTTGTCTTCTGGCTGTTGAAGCTAGCAACGGAGCGTTCGGAGAATTTCGTAAATGCATGAATGGCAGGGACATATTCGCAGGTGGTGGATTTTTACCGCTCGTTCAACACGAACGGTCATGTCCGATTACGCGTCTCGCGGAGAATTGCGCCCGGGTCATTGGTTATTTGCCGTTCTGGTGGGAGTGGGATGTGCGCTGATCGGTCCGTACGGGACCTATCTGACAATGCCGACTGAATTTCGATTTGCATATTGGGTCGGTACGATCCTCGTTGGATTCAACATCTGGTGGCAATTGGAGCGACTCTGCTTCCGAGTCATGCGCGAATCGCCCTATTTGTTGATCGAGTTAGCGGTAATCCCCCCGTTCGCGATCCTGAATGCATCGTTTCTGTACGTTCTCCATGAGTCGATCAATCGATTATTGGGCATGCGAATGCACGCGGACTGGCTGAACTACTTGGTCAGCAATTTGGTTCTGTCGACGATTGTCATCGTGCCGATGATCATGCTTGCGCGGCACTTGATGCGGCAATTGCGATCGCGGGCCGGTGGCGATGCGATTGAATTACTGACGCAGAAATTCCCGCCGCAGTTACGAGGCAGTCGACCGTTTGCGTTGGCCGCAGATGGGCACTACGTGCGCGTGTACACCACGGCGGGCGAAGGTCTTGTCACCATGAAATTTGAAGATGCATTACGAGCGGTTGTCGGCATCGATGGATTCCAAACGCATCGCTCCTGGTGGGTCGCGCGCGATGAGGTCGTCGATTTGCGACCGAACGGCTCTTCGTCTGAAATCTCGATGACGTCGGGATTGAAAGTGCCGGTCAGTCGACGGAAGCGGGCTTCGGTGGTCAGGGCGTTGCGTTCGTGAGTTCGGTTGCATCACTCAATGGCGCTAACAGACCCGACGGCCGAAGCGCTCCCGATACACCGAAGGTGCAATACCCAATAGTCTCTCGAAGGCGCGGCGAAATGTGTCCGCGTTGCTATAGCCAACTTCACGAGCAATTCGTTCGATCGGCGTCTGACTGGCCAGCAGTGCCTGCGTGGCTGCCTCGATTCGCATCCGTTCGATGTGTTGTGTCGGCGTTTCATCGAAAAGCTGCGCAAACCGTCTTCGGAATTGGCGTTCGCTCAGCCCAACTCGTTCCGCCAGCAGGAAGGAAGAAAGGTCGGAGGACAAGTTGTCAGCAATCCATGCGATCAGTTCCGCAAACTCCTGCCGGGTAGTTGTTTGACGCTGCAAAACGGATGAAAACTGTCGTTGGTCCCCAGGTCGCTTGAGGTACACGACAAGATGTCTGGCGACGTCGGAGGCGACTTTGGGTCCGAGGTCATCCTCAATCAGTGCGAGCGCCAGATCAATTCCGGAGCTAACTCCGGCAGCAGTGAGGAGTTTTCCAGCGCGGATAAAAAGTGCTTCCGGGTCCACGGATAATTTCGGATACTTCTCCTGAACGTCTTGTGCATGATGCCAGTGAGTCGCTACGCGATACCCGTCCGCGAGGCCGGTACGCGCGAGAATATATAAGCCCGTGCAAATGCTGCCGTATCGACGTAGGTAACGTGCCTGTTGCCGAATCCAATGAATATTCTCTTCCGGGAAGTCGGGTGCACGAGACCCCTGGCCCCCTGCGATAATCAAAGTGTGGAGAGGCGGGCAGTCGGTGATCGAGGCTTGGGGTTCGATACGCGTGCCGTTGGACATGGCGACGGATTTACCATCAAAAGTGATGACCACAATTTCGTAGGGCGCTGTCTTTCCGACGTCCAGATCGTTCGCTTCATGGAAGGCGTCGATGGGTCCGAAGAGATCTAGCGCCTGAACGTCTTCAAAGGCGAGAAAACCGATTCTTTTTTGTTGTCTTGAGCTCATGGGAAAAGCCTAGCACTCGGCTTTCCCGTCCGTTAGGTCATAGACAAGGAGAAATTGGACACCAACGTATTCGGGTGCTTATTGCTCCGCAAGTTCGGTAGGAATAGAGACTAGCTCGTCGTCGAAGGTCCAGTAGATGTTCCCGCCGTTGTGCTGCTCCACAAAATAGCCGCGTCGCCCTACTGACTCGCCGCTCACCTTGTTCGCGCGCGATCGAAATCTCACAGCCTCGTCGCGAAAATCCACTGGCCGCCCCTCTTGTTCCCAAACCAGATTGAGCAATCGACTGAGTTGTTCAGCAGGTCCCACCAAGAACTCTTCGGTTTCCGGTCCGCTCCATACCTCTCCCAAGACGACATAGTCGGGTGCGATCTTCGCTTTCTCAAGGCGAGCAATCTGTTTCTTGATCGCGCCAAATTGAGGCGCGTTTTCTTTGATGCCGTCACGATCCATGATGAATCGAATTTGTTCTCGAAGTTCGGAGATGAGTTCCTCCTGCTCGCCGGGCTGGAAGGCGCGGCGTTGCCAGGGTCGCTCGTCACCGAGTGCCGACAAAGTGCGAGTCCAGCTTAGTTTTGGGTTTTCCGATCGGCTCGATGGAGAAAGAAAATAAGTATCGTGGACGATGATGCCTCGAACGCGGTCGAGTTTTCCTTCGAGTTGAAAGCTACCCTTTAAGAAGACAAGCGCATCAGGTCTCTCGGTGGATGCGAGGTATTCTCGGGCGCCCCCTTGCGATCTATCGAATTGCGTCACCGTGACGTCCCAGTTCTGCAAAACGGGGGAGTCGGATACTGCGAGGTCTACGGCCTGCTCGAGCGCCGTTGTCAGCTTACTGCGCATCTCGTCAGTGTCGAGTTCACGTTCGACGCGACCGGCGCGGAGCATACTCGGTATCGCTGTTAGGTTGTCCAAGGCGGCACCCACCATCGCGCCGCCGATACCCGCAAGAACAAGACCGGGGGCTTCGCTGTCCGTCGGGCTGTGGTGTTCGACCAATAGTCTGTCTGGTTGGAGCTGTACCGCAATGTGAAGCGTCTTCCGCTCTTGCGGTTGGTCAGCGGCGTTATTGAGGCCAAAGGGTGTAGATGCGCAAGATACGCCGACGAGGCTAGCTAAGGCCGCAATAGCGAAGCGGTATAACATCATCTGTCCTTGGTGGTCTGGTCAGTCTAGCTGTGCGGCAAGGCGGAATGCTGTAAACATGCCGAGACCCAGAAAGATCAGATCGATGAAATTGAAGTCTTCCCGGATCATTTGGTTAGGCGTCAGTTCATCGAAGGCTTCGCCAAATTGCGAAAAACTATCGGTTAACCATTGATCGTAACTAGGACGACTCTGATCGAGGCTAAGGAGTCGAGGCGCCGTGTACTCCCGAAAGCCATCAAGCTCGTCCGCCCGTATCCGCGACGAGCTGGTGGCATCAGTGTATTCGCGATCCACCATGAACTGTCGTATGTAGGTATCCGACCCTGATCCACGAGCAAAGATCCGGGCATCCTCCATTTCTTCCTCGTAAAGTTCGCGCATCTCGGTTTCGTCCATTTCTGCCATGACCTCTTCGATCATGCTCTGTGCCTCTTCGGTAAACGATGAGTACATCCAGTATTTTCCAGCATAGATCGAACCGACAACGATCAGCGCACAGATCACGCCAGAGCTCATGCCGCGCGAACCAAACATTGCAGCTGCTGCGCCAACAGCGCCCCCGATGCCCCAGGCAATGAATCCGAGTTCGTACTC
>JBCCOI010000595.1:0-4640 GCA_039025515.1 Planctomycetota bacterium | reverse complement strand
TCTGTCACAAGGCAAGGTTCCTAAGAAAGAGTCACATTCACTGCCGCCTAGTCTCTGGGAGCCAGCAGGACCTCCCGCTGTACTAAGGCTTCACATCTACGCATCTCCTGAGATCGAGGAGGAGGACATTCTGAGAGAGTTGTACGATTCTCGATATTTCGACATGAAACACTGGACGATCTCTGTACAGAAACCTGTCCTTGAATTCATTGGCAAGAAGTAGAATCTGGAGCAAAAGAGCCCATCCGTGCACGTTGCTCGACTAGGCCCTTAATCAAACTCACTCGACGAATATCAGATCACCACCAGCAGCAGCCCTCAACGAACGAAGAAGCCAGCTTCCGTTCTCACGTCTGGCTTCTTCTTCCAGTCAATAGGCCGCGATGTCAAATCCTTGTTGGTTCGACATCAATGGGATGTAACATGCAATCACTTCATTCCTCGGGATTGGTGACGATCGCTTTCGCTACTGGAATATTCGCGTCATTTGATGCGCATTGCTTTGTCCGCTTCCATGTCTCGCTGAAGACTGAATTTGGATCGATTTGTTCGTATGATTCCTTGCTAAAAACGATCCTGAATTTGAGAGTCTTTCCGACGAGATTAAGTGTATCTTCACCAGCGAATTCAACTGTTTCTTTCAAAAACGATCCGTCGAAGTCGTATGTCCCACCGTGAACAAAAACAGTTTTTCCGCTTTCTGGATCAGGCTGAACGAGAACCCAGTGTGTGTCGTTGAAGATTTTCAGGCGCGTATTGATGCCAGCGGCTGCACCTGCGTTTGATCCGGAAATGGAAGACGTTGCCATTCTCCATGTGCCAAGCAGAGATTCATTTTGGATGCTAACGCTTGCTGTTCCCTCGTCTGCGTTGGCGGCGTTAAATAACGACGGATACGAGAGTGCCGTCGCAAGCAGAATCAAGGTGATGGAAGTAATGCGGTTGAATTGTCTCATTGGATGATCTCCGGTATCGGCGTAATGGTTGAAGGGGGATAACCCCACAGACAACAGCGAGCATTGGGTCTCGGCGAGTGGTTCTCCACGTCCACAAGGCATGACGTGTGACATAAGCCGTTTTGTTCAGCAAAACGGAGATTCCGGAAAAAAAGCAAGATCGCGTGATGACATCTTTTTTTACTTGGCCCGTCATCCCAGGTTGTTGAACCCCCGAATGCGCCGGCGTATGTGAATACGCATCGGTGGGAAATGCACCGTAGACGCTCGGTGACTTCGTAAGCCCAAGTCAAAGCTGGTCAACTTCACCAAAATCGGTAACAGCAGTTTTTCGGCCAGTGTCATATGAACGAGAGTGCCATTGGAGTCATGAAGGAGTTTTTCGTCGGTACCGGTCTTCTGCACGCGTTCGCTGATTTGGAGAGCTAGCACGTCATCGAACTCGATCGAGTCTCTTGGATTTTTTCGAATTGCTTCGTAGGATTTGATCCTGTAGGGCACCTGAGCGTAGGAGCAATTTTCACATGAAAGCCACCGGCCCAAACGATCGGGTGTGAACCGCCGAGTTCACTCGAGCAGCTTCGCGAGATAAACAGTCTGGTGATCACCCCAGTAGCCGATGTTCGCCCACGGATCTTCCGGATCAGGTTCTTCCCATTCCACTCCGGAATCCGTCACGCGGTAGGGGTTGTAGCCATCGGCCGTCGATGCGTTGACAAACCGAAACACCATGTTGGATGAGAAGTGTGGAAACGATAAGCAAAGCGCTTCCCAGTTCTGAAAAATATCTATCCAGTTTCCCTGGTAACACAAATCTTCGCTGCCGTCGGCACTTACAAAGCACTGATCGGGAGACGCGTTGCCGGCAATGATGTCGGCCGTATCGCCAGTGGGGAGACTGCGGCGCCAAAAACGCGAGTACGGTAGACTGCCACTTATTTCTTTAACACTGCTCCATCGCGAGAGACGAATCAATGCGCCCGATCAGCAAGATAGCGCCCGGATGGTGGGACTACACAACGCTCGATCAAGACCTACTCGACGAAGCGGCAAGTGTAGATGCTGAAGAGATGTTGTTGCTCAGCAGACCTGGGTTCTCGGTCAAGATCTACGAGACACTCGAGGATTTCTATCTTGCCGAAGCATTGGAATACATCACGGCATGGAGAGAGGCCACTCCGGAGAAACCTGCGGGAATCTGTGGCCCAATCGGTCCGACTGAACAGCTACCGCTGGTGGCGCGGTTGGTCAATGAACTTGAGATCGACTTGTCCCATGCACACTTTTGGGGCATGGATGAATGGGTCGTCGACGGAAGAGTCGTCGATGAATCATTCCCACTCAGCTTTGCACGTGCCGACATGGCACTGTGCTTCGATCGCATTCGTCCCGAGTTGAGAATGCCGGCTTCCAATATCCATTTTCCTGGTGACGATACCGATGAATTTATCGATAGCTGGAAGGATCGACGCTGCGTGATTATGCAAGGCGGACAAGGTGAAGTGAAACACTGGGCATTCAATGATCCACCGCGTCGTGAAGGCGAATACTTGAAGGAACCGCCGACTCCCGATGAGTATCGCAGGCTGGAAACTCGAATCGTCGAACTGCACCCGGTCACCATGATGCAGAATGCCAGAACATCGGGTGGTGGAATGATCCAGAATGTACCGAGTCATGCGGTCACGGTTGGACCACGCGAAACTTGGCAAGCTGAAAAAGTCTCCATCTGGCAAGCCGGAACGCATGACAATCCTCTTGGCATGCGACTAACCGCGCTCATGATCTCGAAACAATGGTCCGACACGGCAGTGCCCATGTCGCTTCTCTCTGATCACCCCAACGTTCAATTCAATTTCTACCGTGGTGGTTTGGGTGTTTGCGAGACTGAGATGCACTAGGCTCCGCGTCATCTGGCACAGTGTCGGATCTTTAATTCGGGGTTCGTGCTATCTGAGCTCCCGCATTCAATCGGCGATACCAATCCGATCACACATGGCCGATTTAACCCGATCCATGAGACGTATCAAAAGGCAACTTTGATGGCGCTCGGAAAGCAAAGGTTTGGATCCGACCGAGCTTCGAGTTGACTCGCTAAGTGGTTGACCGTTCTGCGGACTTTTCCGGAGAAGAGCGATTGACCGTCGACTTGAATAGTGACGGTCTTTTCCAAATCGACCATCTCATCGTTCAGGTAGACCGTAATCGACTTCACCGTTTCCGATTTCAAATTGATTTGTTGACCCTCCACGGTTGCGGTAACCAACGCCCCTTGTTTTGCTTCCTTCGGATCAACTCCCAGCCAGTAAAAGTCGTTGTGCAAGACGTCATCCTGTAGCCACACGATTTTCTTGGGTGTTGCGTTTCGCTCAAACTGAGACATCCATGGGAGAGCGATCGCATCATCGCGATTCATCCAGTGGCCGTGTTCCGGATAGATCTTGACCAAGTGCATGTAGCCGTCCGAATCATTCACCCGTAGGTCCGCAAGTTTCAGTTTCCAATCGACCGCGATTTCGTTGCGTTTGTACGCCGAATCCTGCCCTCCCATCTGAAGAATGAAGGGCACATTTCGCAGTCCAAGCGGTGACGTTTCATTGGGATGCCCCGCCATCATGGCGGCGGCGGCCCAGCGGTCGGCCATTCGCGGTGCAAGCTGATAGACTCCGTCGCCGCCGGCCGAATAACCCATTAAGTACACGCGGTCCCAACGCACGTCCTCGAACGCGACCATGTTTTCGATGAGGCGAACGAAGAGCGGATCGATGTGCCCTTGATGCCACAGGTTCCAAGTGTCCGTGGGAGCACGCGGAGCGACGTAGACACCCTCGTCGGGTTGGTAGAGGCGTTTTTGATTCTCCCATTGCCGGTCGTTGACAGCCTTGGGTGCCCCTCCGCCTCCATGCATTGAGATGAACAGACTGCGTCCATCTGCCGGTTTCTCGCCAAAGATCTCGTAGTCGAACGGCATGCGGTACTCGCCTTCAACGAGCACACGTTGCTTCATTTCCTCAGCACGCACCTTTCGAATCCACTTTAGTCGATCCTCCGCTAGAAGGTCGATCGCCTCTTGACTCTCTTTCAGCGTCAGCGGTCTCGAAGCAAAGTCTTGCTTTGCAATCGGTCCGCGATCGTCACGGGGTCGGCTGAGGAAAATCTTTAGTGATTCGATTGCCGAAGGGTTTGGTCGCTGTTTCTCTTCGACCGATCGAGCCTCGTTCGCAATGACAAATTTGAAGAGTTGTTCGTCATCGCCAATACGAATTTGCTTTTGCAGCTTGTCATCACCCTCACCCACGACGACCTTGTAGTCGGCATTCTGTTTGAGGGTGACCCGTGTGTGATCGTTGGCGTCGAATGCTTCGTCATTTGTAACGCGTCGGATCGGTGATCTGTCCGGCTCTGCCAGGCTGCTGATTTGGATCGAGGTAGCGACACGTTTCCCGTCCGAATCACGGACCACAAAAAGGGCATCCGTCATTCCTTCAGGAGTCTCGGTTCGGGCAACATACCGATTGGTCACATTGACGGCCGGAATGGTTCTCAGGCTTGGAGCCCAAACGCACGGAAAATGCAGCGGTGTTGCTTTGAAGCTCGTTGCATAGATTGCTTTTTGGGGATCATCACGGATTGCCTTTGACGCATTGGCCACAAACCAACCTCGATCAAGGTCATCACCCGTCG
>JBCCOI010000594.1:0-4644 GCA_039025515.1 Planctomycetota bacterium | reverse complement strand
CTTTATGGAAAAGCGATCGAGGCAGTGGAAGCCTGCGAGATCGCGTTGCAGGCCAACGAAGAACAGCTCTACCTGAAGCACGCGATGTCGGCGCGAAAAGTATTTCTCGCGATTCACTCTGGACTGAAACCGGAAGAAGACGAAGTCGCATTCAACATCGCGCGACTATTGCACTTTGTGCTTATAAGCTTCGACGAAAAGCGGTTTGATGAGTGCAAGAGAGTTCTCGGCCAAATCCGCGAAGGCTTTCAACGCATCGCAGACGAGGCCAACGAGTTGGAACGCAATGGTGTGATTCCGCCGCTTGTCGAGCGGGACGCATTCGAGTCAATCGCTTGATGCAACGCGACGCTTCGGCCGGCTGATCCGATTCTGGCTACGGATTAGTCCGGCCTCCTCGGAGTCCGCGAAACAAACGCGGCCAGACAGACGTTGCAGCGGCCCAGTGTCGTTGCCGCTCTCACCGGGTGACGCGGCAACATGCAAAAGTTGGATCGAACCGATCTTGCCCGTGTTCGTTAGATGCGGTCCATCGCAGAGCTCAACAAATTCGCCGTGTCGGTAAAAACAGACGGATGCGCGATTGGCCAACTCGGTGTCGATGAGCTCCACCTTAAAGTCTTGTCCAAGGCCATCGCAAAGTCTTCTCGCCTCATCACGTTCTAATTCGATACGTTCGAATCGCTCTCCGAGAGCAATGATCGTTTGCAACTCAGATTCGATCCTCGAAAAGTCCTCTTCGCTAATTGAGGTATCGAGATCGATGTCACAGTAGAACCCTTCATGCGTCATCGAGATGGCAACCAGTAACGCATCCGCGAATATTCTCATGACTGCGCGCGACACAACATGGGCGGCGGATCGCCTCAGCACGTCAAGTGCCTCTTCGTCTTCGTCTGTCAACAAACGGAGAAGCAGTGGTTTCTCATTTGAAGAACCGTCTCCGCCCGATTGATTGTCGGACTTCGAAACGTGGATCAACTCCGCCGCCGCGTCCGCAAGCTCTCCGAGAGGTCGAAATGCGTCCACCACCTTCCCGTTGATCTCCGCCGCAACGACGCGGGATGCGAGCCCATCATTCAGTTTCGACGCGATCTGCGCGGACGTTGTTTGCCCCTGAAATGCATGAATGGATCCGTTGGGAATTTGGACAAACACCGATGAAAACAGTAAACGCCTGTCGGGCACGGCTGGCATCGGGATTCTCGTGGAAAGTGGTCGCGTCTCGGCTGCAAAATGCGTTCTGTCCGTCGAAAACTCGAATTGCCGAACATGCACGACGGGTTGGAAGTCGACAGCCCCGCTCAATCGAGCCAAACAGAAAAAACTGTGTATCCGGCCCCTCCGCCAACTCGGAAACCGTTGAAGCCGAGACGGGTTGTCGTTCGAGAACCGGCAAGCTGCAGAGGATGATTGCCACTCAGTTTCGACGTCAATCCCTGATCGGCATAACGACGTGATATACTCACGAGATGGAGCCGGTCGCTGCATGATGTCCCTCACGGCAACGTCTCGACCGGTTTGTTCGTCCGCGGCTGGAAAACTCGTCTCGATGTCCTCCTCTGAAGCCTCGTCACCGGCGCTCGATTTTCTTGCGCCTCCGAAGAATCCTGAAACGGAAATGGGCTCGCTGGGCCATTACCGTGTCATCCGCGAGCTAGGTCGCGGCGGCATGGGTTTTGTATTTTTGGCGGAGGATACAAAGCTCAAACGTGAAGTCGCACTGAAGGTGATGAACCAGAAAATCGCGGCGACCCCGGGCAGTCGCACGCGCTTTATCAGCGAAGCGAGGGCGATGGCGGCCGTACATCATGACAATGTTGCAACCATCTTCGAAGTTGGAGAGCAAAACGGAACGCCCTTCATGGCGATGGAATTGCTCGAGGGTTCCACGCTGGAAGACTACCGTGAACGTCACGGCGAACCGGATTTCAAGACCGTCATCGCGATGGCCAAGGACATTGCACGCGGCTTGGGTGCTGCACATGCAAAAGGAATCGTGCATCGCGACATCAAACCGGCAAACATTTGGCAAGACACCAAAACGAATCGTATCAAGGTTCTCGACTTTGGACTCGCGCTCGCGCAGACACCGGTCGATCAGCTTTCCGGACGCGGCGCCGTCGTCGGCACGCCAGGATACCTATCGCCGGAACAAGCTCGTAGCGAACCGCTGGACGACCGCAGCGATCTGTACTCGGTCGGAGTCGTGCTCTACGAGCTCGCATGCGGATCGCTCCCGCTGAAAACAAAAAGCGTCGCCGATCAATTGATCGCCATTCTGGCTCATCCGGCAAAGCCACTCCGCGAGCGAAATGATCAAATTCCGCAACCGCTGGCGGACTTGATCCATAGGTTGATGGCCAAAGAACCACGCGACCGATTCCAAAGTGCAAAGGATCTGGAAGCGGCGCTCGAACAAACCGAGAAAGACTGCGAGTCCAAGACCGAAGTCGCGCAGGCAATCAATCAGCTTCAACGCGGACTGCAGCAGGCCGTCGCGAAGAAGACGCCGGCCGGTTCGTTCGCATCCGAAACCGAAGCGATGCCGAACCCCTTCGATTCACTACCGGGCGTAGGCATCCCCGCAGCGGCAAAGTCGAACCCGAGTGCATCGCCCGGCGGAACCGGCTCGGCAAGCACTTCGGGACTGCACCGAGTCGCACCGGGGGTCGCGGCCTCCGATTCCAATCCGTACGCAAAAGCGAATCCGGCGAACCGGAAAGGGAACACCAAGACTGCTTCATCAGGAAGTCGTTCGACTTGGATTGTTCTCGGCATTGCCGCAGCGGTGGTCGTATTGATGATCCCTGCCGTCGTTTATTTCAGCACCACAAACGCAATTGCTCGTCAGCAAGCCGACGGGATGTCGGTCGTGATCGATCATTCCGCTACAAACAATGCGAGCGGCTCTTCGACGACGAACAGGACAGCCGCAGACTCAGTCAAGAGTTCACAAAGCAACGAAACGCAGGCGTCTCCGGCGAGTCAGTCTTCTTTGCCGCCTCTTCAAGACCGACCACGGATTTCAGCGTCGCCGATCAAACCTCTCGTGATCAAAAACGCCGGCGCAAGGGGAGCGAAATGGATTCTAGGAACGGAAAAAGGAAACGGATCGTTTGAGCAGGGCGTCGAACAAGCATCGCAGGCGAAGATTCCCGGATGGAGAATGCAAGCGTTCGGCCGAGCCGCAGGATGGCGATTCAATCCATCTGAAAGACGAAAAGAGTTCCAAACTTTCGGTTTCGCAGGCCCCGAGAGCGAGTTGTTCTTGACCAGTGAACCGAGTTGGTACCGCGTCAACCAGGGAGACGTGATCTGCGTGACCGCCCGGCTTGGAGGAAATGGTAGTCAACGAACACGCTATGAGTTGGTGCTGGGTTTTCAGCCCGAAACGGGCAGCCCGGTCCGCTATCAACTCGCGTCGTTGGATGATTCGTCGAAATGGGGGAGCGGCAAAGTAAAGCAGGTGGCCTTTGGCTATCGCATCGATTCGTCACTGCAAGGCATGCGTCCCTTCGTGGAAGTGCTCGTTTCAAACGCTGGCAAGAACCGGCGAACCGGCATGATCGACCAAGTGATCATGACGGCGTTTTCGGAAGCGATTGCGGATTCCGCACTTGGCTTGAACACGTCGTCCACGGCGGGAATGAAGTCGGAGTTCGACAACACCGGTAAGCCTGGTCAAGGCAACGAGTCAACAAACGCGTCTGGCATGTCACCGTCAGGCCTATCGAGCTCAGGTAACACGACCGCAGGGCTTGATGCCGGCATGCGAGAGACCAATCGAAGCGGAACCGCTACAGACAATGGACAAAGGTCGGGCAATGTTCCAGTAGCCGTGCCGACCAAAGAAGTCGTGATCAGCACCGGCGACGAAGAAGGAGCCGACGCAACGGTCAAACGTGGAAGCAGTGCCACGAATCCATTCGGTTCAAAACCAAGCCTTGTCGTTCAGACGCGCAACAACCGACAGATCCAACATGCCTACCTTCGATTTATCGTGGAGTCGATTCGCGGCTCCCGCGGCGGGCGTGGCGGCGGCTTTGGAAACCGCGGCAACACGAATCCGATCGAACGTGTTCAGCTAAAACTATCCGTGTTGGAGATAAGCTCACCGGCAACGATCCGGGTCTTTGGATTCGACGATCGTGTCAGCGACGTTTGGCCCGAAGATCGTCTCGTTTGGAGCAACTCGCTTTCATCTGAGGGGATTGGGACGCTGCCCATGCTCGCAGACGTGACTGTCGAGCCCGATGAAAAGGAAGTCTCCATCGAATCCGTGGAACTCACTCGGTTCATCGCCGAATCTAAAAATCGTTCCGTCACGCTGATACTCACGGGATCGAGCGGCACAGAGCTGGTGTCGTTTGCGGCGAAGGAGTCTG
Organism: Planctomycetota bacterium; assembly: GCA_039025515.1. Taxonomy (GTDB): domain Bacteria; phylum Planctomycetota; class Planctomycetia; order Pirellulales; family Pirellulaceae; genus Stieleria. Next base: position 256 of record JBCCOI010000594.1, on the reverse strand, counting down.
TCCAACGACCACCGACACTGGTGATCAGCGTCCGCGATCGATAGCGAGACAAACCCTTGTGTTTCGAGATGGCGGCTGGTGCAGCTGAACGGACATTGGTCTCAAATGCGTAGGGTGTTCCTGGCGGCTACACTTTCTGCGGCGTCCCCGTACTAATGTGGTTGGCAGTTTCTCTCTCCGGTGTCGTTCATGATCACTTCAGCCTTGTCCCGAGGCCTCGTCGCCCTTCTTCTTTCCACTTCCGCCGCAACATTCG
>JBCCOI010000593.1:0-4660 GCA_039025515.1 Planctomycetota bacterium | reverse complement strand
GGCGCTCAGGAAGCGACTTGCGCCGCGTTTGCTTCTGCCTGAGCGAGCTGAAGGTCGTGGTCAACCATCAACTCCGCAAGTTGTTTGCAGCTCGTTTCGGGTTCCCACCCGAGTACCGTTCTGGCTTTCGAACTGTCTCCCAGCAAGAGATCCACTTCGGTGGGTCGAAAGTATCGTTGGTCCGTTTCGACGTATTCCTTCCAGTCGAGTTCGAGATACTCAAACGTGTAGTCCAGGAATTGCCGAATTGTGTAAGTCTCTCCGGTCGCGAGGACGTAGTCGTCCGGCGCGTCGTGCTGAAGCATCATCCACATGCCGCGAACATAGTCTTTCGCGTATCCCCAATCGCGTTTTGCATCCAGGTTGCCCAGATAAAGTTTCTCCTGCAATCCCAGCTTAATCCTGGTCGCGGCGCGTGTAATTTTCCGCGTGACGAAGGTCTCGCCGCGACGTGGCGACTCGTGATTGAAGAGGATCCCGTTGCAGGCGAAGAGATCGTAGGCGTGACGATAGTTGACCGTTTGATGGAAGGCATAGACCTTCGCACACGCGTAGGGTGACTGTGGCTGAAAGGGCGTCTTCTCTGTCTGGGGAGTCTCGAGCACGTCACCAAACATCTCGCTGCTGGATGCTTGATAGACACGAACGGGTTTCTTCTGATTGAGCTGCCGGGCTGCTTCGAGAATATTCAGCGCGCCGACGGCGACGGTTTGCACAGTGTAGACCGGCGCGTCGAATGAGACTCGTACGTGGGACTGCGCGCCCAGGTTGTAGATTTCATCGGGCTCGATATTGAGGACCAGGTTTGTCAGGTTCTGTCCGTCCGTCAAATCTCCGTAGTGCAGAAACAGTCGCGCGTCGTCGTTGTGTGGGTCGGTGTAGATATGGTTGATGCGATCTGTATTAAACGAACTGCTTCGTCTCACGATCCCATGAACCGTGTAGCCTTGTTCAAGGAGCAACTCGGCGAGGTACGATCCGTCCTGTCCCGTGATTCCGGTGATTAATGCGGCCTTTTTTTTGTTGCTGCTAGTCATCACGTTTACTGCAAATTGAGAAAGAGTGTCGATCTAAACAGCTCGAAGCGAGCTGTCGTGGAGAGATCGCAAAAAGTCTTGATAAGTGTTTCGAATGCCCGTTGCGAGATCGATCTGGGGAGACCAACCGGTTGCCTGAATCTTTTCGATCGTCGTTCGTTTGACAGGCGTTCCGTCCGGCTTCGAGAGATCTTGTTTGATCGAGCCACGGAAGCCCGTCACGGAGGCAATCAGTTCCGCCAACTCACGAATGGAGATGTCTGTTCCCGTCCCGACGTTGACGAGGTCAGGTGGATTCTCAAGATTCAATAAATGAACGAGTCCCTTCGCCAAATCATCGACGTGAAGAAATTCACGACGAGGCGTGCCGGTCCCCCAAATCACGACCTCATCTGATCCAGATTGTACAGCCACATGGAAACGCCGGATCATGGCCGGCAGAACATGGCTGTTTTCTGGATGGTAGTTGTCGCCGGGACCATAGAGATTGGTTGGCATCGCCGAGTGAAACTGGACACCGTACTGCGAGCGATAATGCTGGCAGAGTTTCAGTCCGCTGATCTTTGCGAGCGCATAAGCCTCGTTGGTCGGTTCCAATGGCCCGGAGAGTAGGCAGTCTTCCGGCATTGGCTGCGGGGCCATTCGCGGATAGATGCAAGTGCTTCCAAGAAACAGGAATCGCTCCGTTCCGAATTGATATGCTGCGTGAATCGCATTGGCGGCCATCATCAAATTGTCATAAATGAACTCGGCCGGATAAGTGTGATTGGCATGAATCCCGCCGACCTTCGCCGCCGCGAAGACAACGACGTCTGGGCGCTCCGATTCGAAGAAACCTTCGACGTCCGCCTGCCGCTTCAGGTCCAGTTGACTGCGGTCACGGCACAGTAACTGGTCATCCGAAATCCCGAGTTCACGAAGCCTTCGGACAACCGCCGCACCCACCATGCCTCGATGCCCTGCGACGTAGATTTTGCCCCCGGGCAGTGAATCGGTGTGCGAGACGCTAACTGATCTGTCGGTTTGCGAAGCTTGAGTCATTGGGGATGAAAGCGTGTCACCGTCTAGAAACCGATCCCGTGGTACTCGAATCCACGTCCTGAAAGGTCGAGCGTTTTCAGCGTGTTCCGACCGTCAAACACGAAGGCTGGCTTTTTCATCGACCGGTAGACTGCTTCAAAGTCGGCGTCTTCGAATTCATCCCACTCGGTGAGTACAGCGATTGCGTGGGCATCATTGGCGGCTTGCTGAGCACTCGACGCGAACGTGACATGATCATCGATTAGCTTGCATTTTGCATCGCTCAAACCGGCATCGCCCTCGCTGAAGACATATTCGAGGTCCTGTCGAATCTGTTGTTGGCTCACGCGTGGATCGTAGATGCAAAGCCGAGCTTTCTCCAACAGCAGGTCTCGGCAAACATAAATCGCAGCCGATTCGCGGGTATCATTGGTGTCCTTCTTGAATGCGAAGCCCCAGATCCCGATTTTCTTGTCGGAAACCGTATTGAACATCGTCCTCACCATTCGTGAGACAAATCGAGACTTCTGGTAGTCATTCATCTTGACGACCTGTTCCCAGTATTGGGCTACTTCCGGCAGGCCAAAGTACTCGCACAGATAAACAAGGTTGAGGATGTCCTTCTGGAAGCAACTTCCCCCAAATCCTACCGACGATTTGAGAAACTTTGGTCCGATTCGCGAGTCCGTCCCGATCGCAGCCGCCACTTCATCGACGTCGGCCTCGGTCGCTTCACACAAAGCACTGATCGCGTTGATTGAGCTGACTCTCTGCGCTAGAAACGCATTGGCCGTGAGTTTCGAAAGTTCACTGCTCCAAAGGTTGGTCGTGAGGAGTCTCTCGCGCGGGACCCAGTTTGCGTAGACGCTCACGAGTGCTTCGATTGCTTTTGGGCACTCGCCACCGATGAGCACCCGATCCGGTTCGAGTAAGTCCTCAATGGCGGTTCCTTCTGCCAGAAATTCTGGATTGCTCAGAACGTCGAACGTGGCGCCGTTTTCCGTGTTCGACAGGATCCGTTTGACAGCCTCTGCCGTGCGAACGGGCAGCGTCGATTTCTCGACGACAATTTTGTGCCCGCTCGACACTTCGGCGATTCGACGTGCACACTTCTCGACGAACTCCAGGTTTGCGGCTCTGCCGGCCCCGACGCCGAATGTCTTCGTCGGTGTGTTGACCGAGATGAAAATCATGTCGGCCTCGCGGATCGCCGCATCGATGGCAGTACTGAACGTCAGATTCTTGTCACGGCATGATTGGACGATCTCGGTCAGTCCGGGTTCGTAGATTGGAAGCTCATCTGAATTCCACTGCGCGATTCGTTCTGCATTGATATCAACCACGCAAACATCGATCTGAGGGCACTTATGAGCGATCATCGCCATGGTCGGGCCACCGACGTAGCCGGCACCGATGCAGCAAATCTTGGAGACAGTCTTTGGTGAATCAGACATATGTGTTTGTTTGGTTACGACTTTGTAAGCAAGTTGAGGGAGCCGGAGCCGGGCGACTTCGGCTTCGGTCAAACGACCTCTTCGTCTTCCATCTCTTCGAACGAATCGGGGGCGGGGCCGAGGGGATCCAGTTGGCAGTCATCGAGTTTGACGCTGACGCCTTGGTCCATGAAACGAACAGACACCAGTAAACGTGTTTCCTGGTCTCGGCGAAGTATGACACCCTCGAAACCTGCGAAGGACCCATTCTTGACTCGCACAGGCTGCCCGGGGCTGAGCCGACTCTCGATCGACATCGGTACGCCCAAGGCGACAAGATCGCTGATCTGCTTGAGATCTTCGAGCAACGGCAGCGTATCCGTGATCTCCGTCGCTTTCTGTACGGTGCCCGTGCAGATGGCTTGATAACGATCTTCTTCCGTTCCGCAAAGGAAGACATAGTTGCTGAACAACGGAGCGTAGCTGGTGCGGACGCGGCCGGCAGGTGACCGCCGTCGCTGTTCGACCTGTGGACCGTAGTGAAAGACCTCGATCCGATGCAGCTGTCGCATCAATTGCTTTTCCTGCCTCGATTTCGTGTAAAGCAGCCACCAGCAGAGTGTGCGAGCCTCCTCCGTTTCCAACAGATTCGCCGGATAGCGGTCAGGTTCTTTGGGTAAAATCGGCATCCGAAATTTCACTCCCTTTCATCTGTGACGCACCTGAAGACCCCATTCCCAGCAAGCATTGCTCGACAGGCGGTCCTGCCCAGTGACATGCTCGCAATCGGCGCGGACTTCGTCCACCTGGGTGGCATCAGGATTTCCGAAGTCCGATGCACCCAAAACGTCAATCCACTGTTTTGATCCCTTGATCGCAACCGTCAAGATGATTGGACAAGCTTTGGCAATCCAACGTCTTTATCTGAGCTGCAATCTTGGTTTCGGCGCCCCAATCGGAACGACTCGACAGTCGCGATTGAATCCGGCAGGAAAATGCTCCTTGGGGGAGCGTCGGGAGGAATGCGCTCGATCTTCCAGTCGGGTGGGAAATTTGATCTCGGCACTGGCCACTTCAAGCTTGACCGAGAGCGACTGGTTGCGGCGAATTTTCCGTGCCTGGAAATTCAGGCCCTGTCGTGCCGAGGACCTACCGGGCCGGGCAGCCAGG
>JBCCOI010000592.1:0-4699 GCA_039025515.1 Planctomycetota bacterium | reverse complement strand
GTCACCGCGCTTGCCGCGTTGTTGGTGTGAATGGTGCTGAGGACCAGGTGACCGGTGAGGGCCGCCTTGATCGCAACGTCCGCCGTTTCGGCGTCACGAATTTCCCCAATCATGACAATGTCGGGGTCATGACGAAGCACGCTACGCAGTGCCTTGGAGAAACTCACTTTGTCCGCCGAATCGACTTCGACTTGAGCTACACGCTCCATCTCATATTCGATCGGATCCTCGATCGTGATGACGTTGAAGGAGCCCTCCGCGACCAGTTTTCGCAGACCGGCGTAAAGCGTCGTGGATTTACCGCTCCCGGTCGGTCCGGTGATCAAGATCATGCCATGCGGCCGACTGATCGCATGAGAGAAACGATCGAGATCGGAATCCTCCATGCCAAGCTTGCCGAGCGTGAGGCTTTCGGTTTGCGCGGCCAAGAAACGCAGCGTCATCCGTTCGCCGTACCGTGTCGGAAGTGACGCAACACGGATATCTATGTGCTGTCCGTCTTTGCCCTCTCGACGAAAACGCCCATCTTGGGGAGCACGCTTTTCAGCGATGTCCATTCCCGCCAAGACCTTGAACCGGCTGATCATTGGGCTGTGCATGGATGACGGAATCGGGCGATAGTCGCCCAAGTCACCGTCGACGCGAATGCGGATCAGCGTGTCCGTCTCGGATGGATCGATGTGCAAGTCACTCGCTTGCTGCATCATCGCGGCCGAAAGTAGCTCGTCGCAGAGCGAAACTGCCGACTCGGACTCGTCGCCGCCGGGCATACGATTCGCGGGCTCGTCTCGCAGCGTGTACAGCCGCGCGAGTGTTTCCTTTAACGACTTCGGGTCTGCCAGAAACGTCCGCAGCGGCAAACCCAAATGCTTCTTCAACGCGGCGGTGCAGCCGGAGTCGAGTGGCTTGGCGTGTGCGATGCAGACTTGGTCATCGACCACCGCGAATGCCAGGACTTGGCGGCGGAGCGCGAGTGCCGAGGGAACTCGCAACGCCCACGCCGGATCGACCTTGACCTCCGTGAGATCAAGAAGTTCTCCGCCGTTAGGCTTGCTTTGCGTTTGTGCTTGCGGTGTGGTTTGGATCGACATGGTTTGAATCAGCTTACTTTCTTTGCGACAAGTCTCGACGTCGGTCCACTGCGTCGAATTCTGTCGGCTCTTTCTCTCATGATGTCTGCGTTACGACTCAATCGTGCCGCAGTCGGCTCCGTCAAAAATCCTTCATGCCAGAGCCTCGCTAGATCGTGCTCCATCGTTTTCATACCCATGGCCCCGCCCGCTTCCATGGCGGAGACGATTTGGCTGCTCTTTGCCGACGCGATCAAGTTTGACACCGCGTCGGTGTTTTTCAGCACCTCCGATGCCACCACGCGGCGACGTGATTCGATCCCGTGTGCCATCGTTTCTTTCGTGATGGCCGGTCCATCCGCGATGACCAGTTGCTGTGCGATGATCCATCGCATCACCAGCGCCAGTTGCTGACGCACGCCCGACTGTTCGTCTGCGGGAAACACGGAAACCAAACGTTCAATTGTTCCAATGCAGCTTCCGGCGTGAACGGTCGTGAAGACCAGGTGCCCGGTCTCGGCGGCTGTGATCGCCGTGCGGATGGTGTTGAGATCGCGAATTTCGCCCACCAGGATGACATCGGGGTCTTGCCGCATCGCAGCAACCAAAGCGTCATTAAATGAGCTGGCGTCCGTTCCGATCTGCCTTTGGTTGACCAGTGCTTTGCGGGGCGGATGCAGGTACTCGATCGGATCTTCGATGGTGATGATGTGAGTTCGACGCGTTTGATTAATCCGGTCCAGGAATGCGGCGAGTGTCGTGCTCTTGCCGCTACCCGTCGGACCTGAAACCACCACCAAGCCGTGACTGTGGTCGCAGACTTCGTAAAGTTTTTCGCTCAAACCGAGATCGGCGAGTGAATGAAGCTTGTCTTCCAACCGGCGGAGCGCGACCGAGATCGTGTTCTGACGCCGATAGATGTTGAATCGGAAACGAACACCGGCTGACGATGAAATCGCACCGTCGAGCGAGCCGGTTGCCTCGTAATTCAGAAGGTTGGTCCCTTCGGCCATGTGGCTGACGAGCTCGTTGAGCTCCTCACCTCCCAACGCAGATCGGCCTTCGTACGGGAAGACTTCGCCGTTGATCCGCATCATGGGGGGCAGTCCGGCGGACAAATGCAAATCCGAAGCACCCGCCTCAACGCTCGCCGAAAGCAATCGCTCCAACTCCTGTGCGCAGCGATCGCTGTGACAAGGTTCGATGGGCGGCGCGGAGAACGACGGCTTCATCAATGGACCGGTTGCGAAACAAAAAGTCGTGAAACAACGCGACCGGTCCAGGTTTCGGAGACCAGACCAATGCGCTGCCGCGAGAAAACTCGATGGCTGGCTACGTTCCGACCGCAGATTCTCCGCGGTGTTTTGGCTGGCTATTCCAACACGCAAGCTTACAGACAACCGCTCTGGCGATTCGCAAGTCGTTTGCACGTCGGGGACTCAGCTTAGTCTATCGGGAAAACCTGTGATGATTATGAGGGTAAATCGGGAAATATCAGTGTTGGCGGTCGTCTGCAAAGCGGAATTGGCCACGGGCAATCCCGCAGAGAGCGGCCGAAAGGTACCAAGCCGCTGACGGGCGTGGTGATCCGTCGACGTCAAACTCTAGGGCTGACAGGCCTAGGAACAGCAAATGTTTAAGTGGCGCGGTTGGTTGTGGACGACGAAATGAGTTCGGCGGCATGGGGGCTCCTTGCCTCCTATTGATTGCCCACAAGTGATAGCCCTGCGGGCGACAGATTCTTGCCGGTGTGCGTAACTTGGCCACCGGTTGACGATGCCCTCTGATGAGAACTTGTGGGTAATGAACAGCTCGTTGCCTTGTCCACTGCGCTAGTAGTTGATTGGCCATTCCCTAGTCAACGGTGTGGACGACCACGCTGTTGTGAGCCTTCTCGATCACTCCGCTGCCGCTGACAAACACGATCCGGTCTCCGGGTTCCAGGAACCCTCTTTCCTTGGCCCACTGGCAGACTTCTTCACGGATTTCGGCGGGGTGACCCATGCTTTGAATCGCGATCGGCTTGACGCCCCAAAACAGGTTGATCCGCCGCAGAGTTGCCGCGCAGTCGCTCACGCCAAGCGTAGGGATCCGGCTGCGAGATTTACTTTTCACCCACGCCGTCCCCCCGCTGCGAGTCGCGATGACGATCATCGCCGCACCAATCAATTCGGCGATGTTGGTTGCCGACTGCGTGACCGCGGTTGTAATCGGGTGCACACGATTGGATTCAATGCGTTCGGTCACATCATGTGTCAGTGAACGTTCGGTGACTCGCATGATGCGGCTCATCATCTGGACCGCTTTGACCGGATGATCGCCCACCGCGGTTTCGCCGCTCAACATGCAGGCATCGGTTCCATCCAGGATCGCATTGGCCACGTCACTCGCTTCGGCACGCGTTGGTCGAGCACTGTGGTGCATCGACTCCAACATCTGCGTTGCGACGATGACGGGTTTCACTTTCTCCTTGCAGACTCGAATGATTCGTTTCTGCGCCATCGGAGTTTCGGCGACGTCAATCTCGACTCCCAAGTCGCCGCGGGCGACCATGATTCCGTCGGCGGCGTCAACGATTTCCTCCAAATTGTCGAGAGCTTCCGGTTTTTCAATCTTGGCAATCACCAGTGCGTCACATTCGTGTGCCGAAAGCACGCTGCGTAGTGTTTTGACGTCTTCGGCAGTCCGCACAAACGAGAGGCTGATGAAATCGATCTCGTTGTCGGCGGCCCACATCGCATTCTCGAGGTCCGATCGCTGGAGTGCCGACACGGACAACTTGACGCCGGGGAGATTGATCCCTTGCCGGCTTCGGACCTCTCCGGCCGACGTGACGCGGCATACGGCTCGCTCGTCGTCCACCGTTTCAACGATGAGCGAAACCAAGCCGTCGGCCAGCATGATGCAATCTCCGAAGCTGAGTTCTTCGATCAGCTTCGGATAGGTAGACGTTAATTCGGTTGGTGATTGAGGCTCGCCGAATTTCAGAAATGTCAGCGTCATTCCGACATCGCACTGGAGCGGATCGGCAACTAACTCGCCGAGCCGAATCTTGGGTCCTGCCAGATCGAGCAGAATCCCGATCGGCGTATCCGTGATCTTGGACGCTTCTCGGATCGCCGACACTTTCGCTTCGTGGTCGGCAATGCTGCCGTGAGCGGTGTTGATGCGGAACACGTCGACGCCCGCCCCAATCAACTCCGCTAGCTTTTCCGTTTGGTCACACGCCGGACCGACTGTGGCGACGACTTTGGTGCAGGACTGATGGATCGAGGGTCGCGACATGGACTTTTGAGAGCGGTGGAGGAGTCGGATGGCGAGCGGGCATCGTTTTAGCTTGGCCGCCTCTTTCTGTAACGATGGCGAGTCGATGCGAAATCGTGCGGGAGAAAACGCTCCCGAGAGCGCCCCTAGCGGTGTTGGGAAGTCTACGATCTGGATGCAGCAATCGTCAGCGGTGACGCAAAACCCGCTTTCTGTAATCGCGGCATCTTGCGTCGAAACGCTCTCGGATGTTGATTGCTTGGATCGCTTGTGATTGAATCCTCAGGTCCGCACTTCCCTGCTCTTCCCTTCTCTGCCCTTCAGACCAGTCCGTTGAACGCCTCCCCATCGCCGCTCGTTTTGGT
>JBCCOI010000591.1:0-4703 GCA_039025515.1 Planctomycetota bacterium | reverse complement strand
GGGAGTTTACAAATGGAAGTCGACCGAGCGAGGCTCCAAACCGACACGCAAGGATTTGAAGGCGATTCTGGTTAATGGCGCACCGGGTTCCGCGATGCCCTCTTTCTCTGCGATCGAAGAGGAAGATATCGAAACACTCGTCGATTACGTGATCTACCTGTCGATCCGTGGTGAATTTGAGCGTCGGCTGCTCTATCAAGCCGTCGACGAGTTGGGGTACGAGGGCGAGTCTCCGGAAGTCGAATTGAGCCTCGCGAACGCCGCATCTTTCGGCGTCCACACCGACGACGATTCGGGCAGTGAAGCGTACTGGGTCGCTCGCGACAACTTAAATCGAATACTTGAGCAGTGGGTTGGAGCCGAAGACGCAATCGTCCAGGTTCCTGCCCCGCCTGCGAAGACGGCGGCATCGATTGATCAGGGGCGTCAGCTTTTTCACGGCAAGATTGCAAACTGCTCCGGCTGTCACGGCACTGACGGCTTGGGAGGCGTCCCGATCATTGACTTCGATGATTGGACCAAGGAGTTCACGACGCGGCTGGCCATCACGCCAACAGACAAGGATGCTGTTCGTCCGTTTCGGAATTTAGGCGCGCTGCGGCCACGTCAGATCAAACCACGAAGAATTTCTGGCGGCTGGTTCCACGGTGGTGGAGACGGCGAAACGCTTTACCGACGATTCACTCAGGGAATTGCGGGAACGCCGATGCCCGGTCAGATCCTAACGGAGGAGGCATCGTCAACTAGCCTCTCGCCTTCACAGGTTTGGTCGATTGTTCATTACGTTCAATCCCTCGCGGGAGATGGTTCATGACACGCGACTCTTTCCGCAGTGCCGGCGCGATTATCGGGCTGATCATCGGTTTGCTGATCATGCGTTGGTTTGGTCAAAGTGGCGTCCTGGCAGGCGGACTTTTCGGCGCCGGCGGCGCATTGCTGGGCGGAATTGCGGGTGAGCGAATGCACGCGTTGATCGTCGGTAAACAGTCATAGGTAAATCGATGAGCCAGGTAACGGCCGGCGAATTGCAAAACCCGATCTCTCCCAAGTTGCGGGGTCTCTCCGTGCTTGCCGTTTGTTTGGTCTGGCCGCTCATTTGGGTCGGCGGCCTTGTGACAACGTACGATGCAGGAATGGCCGTCCCCGATTGGCCAGGAACGTACGGTTACAACCTCTTCCTGTATCCAGTTTCCACTTGGCTTTACGGCCCGTTTGACCTGCTCATCGAGCATGGGCACCGTCTCCTCGGTGCGGTCGTCGGTTTTGTCGCGATCGGAATGGTCATCGCCGCCTTCACTGGAGAACGTAGGCGTTGGGTGACGGCACTGACAGTGCTGATCTTGTTGGCAGTGATCTCGCAGGGTGCACTAGGAGGCGTGCGAGTACTTCTCAGCGATCGCACGATCGCGATGATCCATGGTTGTTTCGGGCCCGTCGTGTTTGTTCTTTGCTGTATCGCCGCCACGGTGACTGGAAAACGTTGGCGTTTACCAGAATTGAACGACTCGTCGAACAAAACGCCGCGTCGGGTTGGCAACGTGGTAAGCGGGATCGCCCTCATGGCCGTCACTCTGAGTTATTCGCAACTCGTCTTTGGGGCGATGCTGCGTCACGTTCAACCAACGATGAAGCCGAGTGCTTTCACGTTGATCGTCGCCATTCACATCATGTCGGCGCTCTTGCTGTGGCTGCTCACACCCATTTTGTACCTGGGCGTGCGTCGGTGCGGCGATATGACGCTGTGCAGGCTATCGAGGTGGCTGATAGTCTTCGTTGGTGTTCAAATTCTCCTCGGAACGGGCACGTGGATCGTGACATATGGTTGGCCGAGCGTTCTGGCATTCCTGCCGGTTGGCGAAGGTTTCCTGGTCCGGGCCAAGGGGTTTGTCGATTCGATGATCGTGACGGGGCACGTTGCGGTTGGATCCTTGATTCTCGCGACCACGGCCGTTGTCCTCGTCCGGATTGCACGCCAGCGTCATCTCGTTGGGAAACGGGAATTCCCGGACCTATCGACCGCACGCCTCGTCGAAGAACCTGATCACCAAGCGGTTGCCGCACCGATTTAATACTCTATGACGACTGATGTCCTCACCGCCGATGCAGCCTGCGACGTCGTTGCCTACGACGACGGTTACGCGATTGAAGAACCCGGCAGCTCGGCGGGCACGGGGCATGGTCGAGGACGCGGTAGCCGAGACAAGGGAGGTCTTGAGGTGGTGAGTCGTGCGGCGGAATACCCCGCAAGTTCGGTCAGTACCGCGACGGTGGTTCGGGATCTGGTCGAACTGACGAAGCCGCGGATCACGATGATGATTCTCACGACCACCGTTGCGACAGCACTTGTGGGTGCCGGCGGAATGGTCTCGTTTAGCGACTTGTTTCTGCTGCTGCTCGGTACCGGGCTTGTCTCCGGGAGTGCCGGTGCGGCTAACCAAATTTGGGAACGTGTGATCGACCGCAATATGCCGCGAACGTTGGTCAGACCTCTCCCGTCCGGGCGGATTTCGACAGGAATGGCCACCGCTTTCATGGGGTCGATTGGGACGCTGGGAACGGCCGTTCTCTGGTACCGATTTGGAGCGGTACCGACCGCGGTCGGCTTGGTGACCTGGCTCAGTTACGTTTTCATCTACACTCCGATGAAGACGCGGACTTCGATGAATACGACCATCGGCGCGATCGCCGGGGCATTGCCGATGTTGATCGGATACACCGCTCTCGGCGGTTCGCTGGCCGACGGAACTGCTTGGTTGCTCTTTGGAGTACTTGCTGCTTGGCAGTATCCGCATTTCATGGCCATTGCTTGGCTTTATCGCAAGCAATACGGCGAAGCCGGTTTTCAAATGTCGACCACGGTTGATCCGACGGGACGCTGGGCCGCTTTCCAAAGCGTCACGGGCTCGTTGACGGTGATCGCCTGCGGAATCGGACTGAGTTGCATCTCAACGGGACTGTTCGCCAACTCAGTCATCGCCGGATCGATCGCGACCACCGCCGTTGTTCTTGCCACGTTTCCGATGTTGAAGGCCTCGGTTCGCTTTGCGTTTGAACGCAGCGATGTGACAGCTCGGCGGCTTCTACGGTCTTCGCTAGTGGTGCTGCCGGCGGTTCTCGCTGTTGTTACCGTTCGTGTGTTTTGGTGAAAAGCCTGCAGAAGCTGGTGCATCGTCTACGCCTGATTCCGTTTAGCCAAGCTGTCTTCGAGCGAACCGAACAGACACCGACTGATTTCACAACTGGCACATTTCAATGAAGGTCGTTGCAAACATCGTATTGATACTGGTGGTTGGAGTTGTCCTGGGCCTGATCGGTCGCTCCCTCAGGCTGGGCACAGGCAACCCGTCGACTGGCCCAGGGCCGAATGACGTTGTGTATGAACCCGACGTTGCTCCTGGCGAAGAGCCGCTTGTGGGAAGCGAGGATATCCGCAACGACGAGGTGGCTCGTCCGTCAGAAGACGAGGCCATCCTGACGAAATTCACGTTAACGGAACGTAGCGGAAACTCCATCAGCAGCGAGGACTTGATCGGAACTCCTTACATCGTGAGTTTCTTTTTTACGACCTGCCCCAGCCAGTGTCCGATGCAGAATCAAAAACTGAAACACCTGCAGGAACAGTTTCCAGGCGAGAACGTTCGGTTCTTATCAATCTCGGTCGACCCCGAGACAGATACGCCGGAAGTGCTTCGTGAATACGCCGCTCGATACGGAGCGGACGAAGACCAGTGGTTGTTTTTGACCGGCGAGCTGGATTACATCCGACGCGTGGGTACCGAGATCTTCAAGCAGCCCATCTACAAAGGCTTCCACACGGACAAGCTTGTTTTGGTGGATGCGGAAGGCAAGATCGAAGGGTTTTATTCTTGGCCGGAACCCAGGCAGTTTGAGAAGCTGGAACAAGCAATCGAGGAAATGCTCTGATGTGGGAAGCGCTCGCCGGCCTCCTGCCACATTGCACAGCCGCGCTCAATGCGACTGCAACGGTTCTCTTGGCTCTTGGGCTGATGAAGATTAGATCTGGGAATCCGCGAGCTCACAAGAAGATGATGCTCTCCGCGTTAACAGTGAGTGCCGTTTTCCTCGCGTTCTATCTTCTGCACAAAGTCGCGTTGTACGAAACCACCGGCGAGCCAAACAAACGATTCCCGACAGATGCACCGACGGGAGCCAAGATCACTTATTTCTCAATACTCGGCACCCATTTGTTGCTTGCGATTGCGGTACCGTTTCTGGCGTTGAGGGCAGTGTACTTGGCAATGCGAGGCCGGATCGTTGCTCACAAAAAAGCCGTTCGCTACACATATCCGATTTGGATGTACGTTTCGGTGACCGGCGTTCTCGTTTATGTCATGCTCTATCAGCTTTACCCGGCGTAAAACGCCGAGGCTTTCTGATGGCGACGAGTGAGATGGTGCGAAGTGAGCCGACTTTTCACCATCCCAGGCGACGAGCCCCGAAATCTCAGGACTCGTCACCTCGTCCACTACCGCCCGCGCTACTTAGGAACGGCCCATCATTAACTGGCGTGTTTTTGAAAGTCGCCCATCGGCTCCGCCCTCTCTTGTCTACATGGGGATGCTAGCGATACCGACAGTATTGGAACTACATAGGCTGAGACGCGGCACAGGGGATTACGTCCCTTCGGGACTATCGGCAGGCTCTTGTCCATCACTCAGTCTCGAAGGGACGGTAGCGCCATG
>JBCCOI010000590.1:0-4718 GCA_039025515.1 Planctomycetota bacterium | reverse complement strand
GTTTAGCGACGGCGAACTGTTAGATGCATGGACGAATGACCAGCTGGCTGAGGCTTTCGCAACTCTGGTCAACCGCTATGGCGCGATGGTCTTGTCGGTCTGTCGTAGGAAGTGTCGCAGCAATTCGGACGCCGACGATGCCTATCAAAGCACCTTTCTGTTGTTGGCGAAGAGCGGGGGTAAGATTCGCCGTCCCGAGTGCTTAGCGGGATGGCTTCATCGCGTTGCCCAAAGAGCCTCGGTAGCGACGCTCGCACGAAGGGAGAGTGATGCATTGACAGAGAATTCGAGTACGGAGATTGAAGATCCGCTGAAGCACATTACAAAGCAACATGATGCGATCGTCTTGGACGAAGAGCTTGCCAGTTTGCCAGAGAAGTATCGCGCTCCCATCGTCATGCATGTGCTGGATGATATTCCGCTTCAAGTCATCGCCGAGCGTCTCCAATCGACGCTGGGTTCCGTAAGGGGTCGACTGCAACGTGGAAAAAAACTGCTAGCGGTTCGTCTAAGAAAACGCGGACTGGTCCCAGTTCTTGCCGTGTGCGCGGCAAACGCGTCGATTGTCTCCCCTGCAGACGCCGCATCGGCGAGTGCCGGTTTGCTGAGCCAAATCGATCAGGGAATCGTTCCTGACCCACCAATCCCTGACTCGCTTCTCCAACCTCTTTTGAACTCGGGTAATCGAATGATGAAACCTTGGAAAACGGCTGTTGCCATCGCAATCGCCGGAACGATCGGCGTCTCCGCCATCCTGCCTGGCTTTGGAAAAACGCCCGGTCAACCGATTGAACGACTGATGGCGAGCAACGGTCGAGAAAACAATGACGATCCAGTCTTGATCGCGCAGAAGACCACGGAACTGGGAACGATTGAGCTTCCAGGTGGCGACGAAGCATCTGAAGTCGTCACCGAACAGCCGGTCGGCGGAAAACCACCGGCAGGGAAGGAGTCCAACGACGAACCTTCGGTTGTGGCAACGCAGTACCAACCCAACGTTCCCGAGGGGCCACTCGCACAGTCTCTTGCGGCCAAGATGGACCAGAATGTGGCGATCGCCTTTTCTGATTCGCTGGGGCAATTACCCGAGATCCTTCAGACGCAGATTGAGGCGCCGGTGTTTCTTTCCGAACGCACACTTGCCTACGCTGAATTGAGGGCCGACAAGCAACTGAAATTCACGTCGCAAGATGCACCACTTCGATCGTCGCTTCGAAAGATGCTTTCGCCGCTCGGACTGAAAGCAACCATTGAAACCGAAGGCCTCGTTATACAGCCGGACCACTATCAGCTCGTTCACAAGGGAATTGGACTTTCGCGATGGATCAATGTCGACGACGACTTCATGCAAGCGGAGAAAGCCAAGCTCGCAACCCCGATCAGCGTCAACGCCGTTGAGACACCCCTCTCCGACTTCGTGGACTCACTCTCCGCCCAACTCAACATGAAGTTTCTCATTGATGCGAAGAGTCTGGAGGAAGTAGGGCTTACGCCGGACACGCCCATCAGCATTAGTTTAGACGAAGTGGCAGCAGATGACCTACTTATCAATGCACTCGATCCACTCGACCTCAGCGTCCTTGTACGCGGTGGCGTTTTTCAAGTCGCTACGTGGGAAGCATGTGAAGAGACGCGTTTATCGCGTGTCTATTATCTGGAGGGACTATCGGTGGGCGGAGACTTCGATTCGATCTTCAACTTGATCGAAACTTCCATCCACCCAGATACGTGGGAAGCGTTGGGCGGGAATTCGACACTCACGCCGGTCACGAGTGGCCGGCCGGCAGTAATCGTCGCAACGACCTATGAGGTCCATCGTCAGATCGAAAGTCTCATTCACACACTTCGAGAGAACTCATTCGAGCTCGATGCCATTTCAAGCCCGATCGCTCAGCCACGACCTCAGGCATCGGGAATGATGCCAACGCAGGGCATGGGCGGTTTCGGCGGGATGCCTGGTCCCGCAGCCACCGGTGGCGGCATGTTCTAAAGGTTCTGTGCCACAGACCATCCGAACTCGTAACCTGAGGCCGAACTCAGAGTCTGCTCTGTAGCCGAGCTCTGAGAGCTTGGAATCTTCAACTGTCGCCGAGCGCTGTGAGCTCGGAATCTCCGTTCAGTGGCCGAGTTCTGTGAGCTTGCAATCGCTATTCTGTAGCCAAGCTCTGAGAGCTTGGGACTATTCTGTAGCCAAGCTCTTCGAGCTTGGGACGAGACGCAACGTCCGGAATGCTCGCATCTTCCTCGCCCGAGTTTAGGTGTAGCCGGCATTGAGTGGAGGCCGCTCATGTTCTCAACGCTCATGTTCTGAGCGCTCGACGCGGCAAAATGCCGGAGTTTTACGAGACAACTCTACTCGGCTTGCGTCAAACCGGGTGAGTTCGCCTCGTGCCGAATTTAATCAATGGCATTCCACGTGTCCCGCCATCTGGACTTGTCCGCCATCGAGTTAAAATACGTTCCCGAAGAATGGGGCGAGGTTCCTCTTCCGCCCCGTCGCGTTTTCGAAGTCCCTACGATCTCGCTGAGTTGATCAACTCGTTCCTAGATTCAATATGCTCCGATATCGAAACCGTCTATCCAAATTTGAGACGCTTGAGTCGAGAAGGCTTCTCGCATCGGATATCGCCTTTGAGATGGCTTCACGAGAGTCTTCGCCGATTTCTCAACTGACACTCGATGCGGTTGCGGAAGGCGAGGCCCAGGCGAATCTCGTGCAGTTTGCCAAGGACCTCACTACGTCGGGCACCGTTTTTTTCGGCGCCGGTTGGTGTCCCGCATGTACGGTGCAAAAGGATCTGTTCGAGGATGGTGGCGACGATCTTCCTTTCGTTGAAGTCACCAATCCAGATCGTTCGCTCAATCAAATCGGTGCCGAGAACAACATCGAGTTATTTCCGACGTGGGTATTTCCCGACGGTTCTCGACTGACGGGTGTCCTTACCCTAAGCGAACTGAGTGAGGCCGCCGGAGTACCTATCCCGACTGGCGAGAGCCCCTCATTTACGGAGATCGGGAGTCAGACCGTCTTGATCGGATCACCACTGCACATTCCGGTTGACGCGTATGATCCGAATGGCGAACCCCTTACCGTCACCGTCTCGGTTGAAGATGAATCGCTGTTGGAGGCGGTGGTGATCGAAGGCAATCGATCAATTCGCATCGACATGGACGGGTACGGCGATATGGTTTTCGAACTGTTCGAACAACGTGCTCCCCGAGCGAGTGGCCGCGTCATCGAACTTGCGGAAGCCGACTTTTATGACGACGTCATCTTTCATCGAATCATCGACGATTTCGTCATTCAGGGTGGTGACCCGACCGGCACGGGATCGGGAGGTTCACCACTAGGCGATTTTGATGATGACTTTCATCCCGACTTGCAGCACAACCGCCCCGGTATCCTGTCGTACGCGAAAGCGGGCGATGACACAAATGACAGTCAGTTTTTCATCACCGAAGTGCCAACCAGGTTCCTAGACTTTCAGCACAGCGTGTTTGGAGTTCTGGTGGAAGGCGAGGATGTTCGTGAGGCCATTAGTGAACACGCCGTGAACGCCACGGATCGACCGACGGTCGAGATCTCGATAAACGCGATCGATGTGTTTGAGGATTCGGAAAACTCAGTCTTTATGCTGAAGCCTACCGGAAACGGCGTCGGCTCAACCAACGTCACGGTGGTCGTCACAGACTCCAGCGGAAATTCGAGCACGGAGACGTTTCAAGTCGATGTGGGAGTGGACACGTTTAACACGCAACCGTTCCTGAATGAAATGGATTTGGATCCGCTGTATCCAATCGGCGAGCCCGTGAGCGTGCAGCTTTCGAGGACAGATGTCGAAGGAGATCCTGCCAACTTCTTTGCCGAGCTTCTCGGGAACACTCCAAATGTAGGGTTGGCTCTCAGCGAGACGGCAGTCCTGACCGTCACACCTCCGCCTGACTTTCAGGGTGTGTTGCGCGTACGCACTTTTACTCAGGAGATCGGCCGTGGCGGCTCCGATTTCGATACGCAGATCCTTGAGTTCGAGTTTGGCGAGCCTATCGTTCAATTGGCCGGTGAGAGTGATTCCGGCGTGGAAGGTGATTCAATCACAAACGCAACCAATTTGACGTTCGACCTTTTCGGTTTGGCCGAAAATACAACGGGTGAATTGCTCATTGACGGAGTCGTCGCCGAAACCTGGTCATCGAGTGAGCCATCTTTCAGTGTCACCACCGACGCTTTTGCATCGCTAGCCGATGGAAGCTACGACGTTAGCGCGCGGATCAATTCCGGTGGCCAGACGGTAATAACCGCGATATCGGTTGTCACTTTGGATCGCACCGTTCCCGAGTTCGATTTGTCCAATGTACCAGCAGCGATCGCACTGGGTTCGGCAGCAAGTTGGGAGGTCCTTTACGTCGGCGATGACTCTGGTCCGAATGGCACCGAAGTCGATGCGGTCAATCAAGTCGCAGCATCCCTGGACAACGGACCGACCGGAATGCGGATTGCCAATCACGAGTTGCTCTGGACGCCAGTTCCCCAACAACTCGGTCGGCATACCTATCGGTTAACGGCGACTGACAGGGCAGGAAACCAAGTAACCTCCAGTTTCTCGATCGAAGTCACGCCGGACCCGAACGTAACGCCGCTCGTCGAGATTGCGTTGGTTGTCGTGGACGGCGACGGAATGGAAGTCGATCAGTTGGAGGTCGGCGAGCCGTTCCAGCTG
>JBCCOI010000589.1:0-4719 GCA_039025515.1 Planctomycetota bacterium | reverse complement strand
TGACTTGAAGGTCGTAGGAAGGCCTAATCGCATCGGTCAGATCGAACGCACCGTAGGTTTTGATTCCCATGTGCGTCTGCAGTTCTTCTTCGCTGAGAGTTTCGAAGCTTCCAGGCGAGAAGACGGAACCGGTATCCTCGGTCGAGTTATTGCGAAGGATTCGTTTCAAAAAGCCCATGGCAGGCGTATCCGAAAAAGCTGCTGAGTGGGAGTGTTTTTTTGACGGGGGCAGTCAACCGAGAGACATCAGCTCTCTCCCGATCTACAGCCAACGCTAGGTCACCTCCGTGACGGAGACGCACGATTCGCAAGCCCACTGGCGCGGCGATCAAAATCGTTTTCGGATGTTCGGAATCTCTGGAATAATTGTCGTTGCCGTTACAACACCACTCCGCCGAGTGACGAGCGGGCGCTGCTAAAAAACAACATTTACCGAGGGGAAAGCGTCGAAAACCGCCACGCGTGATGCCGACAAAGGACGGGTGGTTTTGGCCGGCGGTGGTCAATCTGACGGTACGCGGCAGGTCTCAAGCGGAGGAAACGGTGCACCCGCCCGCAAGTTCGTTCGTTCATTCACTCGCCGCAACAGCCTCAGACAGATACGATGAGGTGAAGGCAGTGCGCGACTGCATACAAGTTGCGAGCTGCGGAAGATTAGGATTGGATCAAGGGATACCGAATCGATGAGACTCGCAACACATCAAACACACCGTCGAGCGCCACTGTTTGGGCTTCTGCTTGTCTTGATAGCTTGTGCCGGATGTGACAGTTTGATCCCGCCGAGACCACCGATCGGCAAAGAGAGTTCTGAAACCGAGAATGCCATCGCAACCAACTCCGTCGTCTCGCCCGCATCCGTGGGGCAGTTCAAAGAGCCTTGGCAAACGTGGTACGTCCATCGGCTGGGTAGTCAAATCGTGGGTGTCACGGAAATCGAAGCTGAACGGCCACTCTCTTTGGACTCAAAGTCGGACGAAACGTTGGTCGAGTTCAGGCGTGATGAACAACTGTTGTTTCGGGCCGGCCGCACCCAGTTCCTTCGACACACGATCACGCGTAGCACGGAGACCGAGCTGGGCGAAGTCAAAAAACTCGACCTAAAGCTTCGATCGGGACCGATCGAAGCGGCTGTTTTTGGCGGACGTACTCGCAACCGAATCAATCTCACTTGGTCCGGCGCGATCGAGCGGGAGTCCGTCGTGCTCGACTGGCCCGAAAAGGCTTCGGGGCTCTTCGCCCTCGAACAAACGCTTCGGCGTGAACCGATGAATGCTGGGGAAACGCGAAGAATCGAGTCTTTGATGCCATCCCTTTCAAGCTTTGGATGGATCCAATTGCAGTGTCTCGGTCGAGCATCCGTCGCGCTTCTCGACGGCAATTACGAGTCGTTGATGGAAATCGAAGCGATCTGGTTTGAAAAGGCAAAACCGGTGGAGTCGCTCGTCATTTGGGCGAATGATTCCGGATCCGTCCTCAAGACACTTCAGCCCGCAACCCGCGTCGAGTCCTTTGCAGTTGACGAGAACGAATCGCGAAGAGTCTTCCAACCGCGCAATCGTCAAGCCGTCCTTTTCGAACTCGGAAAACCGATCACTCACGAAAACGCCGAACCGATCGACGAGGCCAGCAACCGCTTTTTGGTTCGTTACCAGAGAGGGCAGGAGGAAACGTCGTCACGATCCTTGCGTCAACTGATTTTTCCGATTGCCAATCAATCCGTGCGAGTGTCCACCGCCGCCGCATCGTCCAATGCCTCGATTGATGTCGGTGAAATCGAAGTATCGGTCGGCAAAGATCATCCGAAGAGTTTTCAGGTTGACGAAAGCCGACCCGATGTCACGGACTCGGCTCCGACGAAATTGGTCAACAGCGATCACAATGTCTTTCGTAAGATCTCGTCCGGTGCTTGGGGAACGGATGACGCGGAGAAGGCGGCATCATTGGCGAATGAGATTCGCAATCGACTCTCGCTGGCACCCTTGGACACCTTCTCATCGGCAGCAGAGATTCTCCGTAGCGGCCAGGGAGGAATTTTCGATCATGCGATTGCACTCACCGCGGCATTGCGATCAGCCGGACTTCCGGCGAAAGTTGTGTTTGGACTTGCACGGGTGTCCGATGAGGCGGCGACTTCACAACGCATGCAACTGTCGGCATGGGTAGCTTGCTGGTACGACGATCAATGGAACATAGTCGATCCTGTGACCGCCAAATTCGGTGATACGAATCGCATTTGTTTACTTGAAACAACCAATGACACGCCGCTGATCGATCAATTGGCCGAGTTGTTTCGCAAGTTACCGCGATTTCAAGTCTTCCCAATCGCTTCACCGTCCACGGGCGTCTGACCCGCGTTCCTCTAAGTCCCAGTGGTCTTGGACGGCGTGCAGAAGAGGGTCAATGGTTTGCTCTTGAATTTGGTGAGGCGGCGACCAGTCGAACCATTTGAAAGACTCGTGTTCTGTGAGCACCGGTGCGACGACATGTTCGATTTCGCCCAAAAAGTAGACGACAGTCTTCTCAAAAATCTCACCGTCGAAACGCTTGTAGCGAACGGGATACTTGAGCTCATAACGAAACTCCTGGTCCATGACGATGTCGCCGGCGGAGATGCCCGTCTCCTCTTCGGTTTCACGAAACGCCGTTTCCGTGTCGGTCTCGCCAGGCTCACTGTGTCCTTTCGGTAAATCCCAGCGATCACGATGACGCATCAATAGAAACTGCCGAGTCGCCTTGGCGAAGATCAGCAATCCGGCGGCCCTTTTCTGTTTGCGAGTCATAGATTCCTCTTGTCGGAACTTGGATTCGGCCTACAAAGCGTCGGCAGAAGTCTTGCATACAAAGGAACGAAAATGAAGATCTACACACGGACGGGTGACGCTGGAAGCACCGGGCTCTTTGGTGGGCCCCGCGTCTCCAAAGACGATGCCCGCATCGAGGCTTACGGAACGGTCGACGAGCTGAATGCGGCCCTCGGTTGCGTCCGTGCCATAGGTGCCGAAGGCGGCTTCAATGACCAACTGGACCGTCAGTTGGAGCTTGTCCAGCGTGAGCTTTTTTCGATCGGCGCGGAATTGGCAACTCCCGATCCTGATAAACACGACCTTCGGATCATTGGAACGGAGCATGTCGCCCGCTTGGAATCGTGGATCGATGAACACGAAGAGGGGCTCGAGCCACTGAAGCAGTTCATTTTGCCAGGTGGAACGCGGGCCGCATCGATGCTACACCTTGCCCGCGCCATCTGCCGACGATCCGAACGCCGTGTGGTTTCACTGGCCGATCAAGACGGGTCAGAAGTCTCCGACGCGGTGATCGTCTATCTGAACCGTTTAAGCGACTACCTATTTGTCCTCAGCCGAGAGGCGAATTCCCAAGCAGGACTTGACGACGTGCCCTGGCAACGCCCAGAAACGACACCCGGCAGCTGAGGTTGCGAGCCGAGTGGTTCGTCTAGGTTGCTGACGCTACAATGAGGCCTGCGTGGAAGGCTCAAAAGCTTGAAATCCACGCTCACCCGAAGGACGGCGTATCGCGGTCGTGTACGTAAGCTTCGGATTGTGCCATCTATGGCGTGTTGACGAACGTAGTCGAATTGGAGAGGCAGGCTCGTGAAGAAAGTTGAAGGCATCGTTCGGCACTTCAAATTGGAAGACGTCAAGAATGCGTTGACGGAGCAAGGAATTCACGGGATGACGGTCAGCGAAGTCCGTGGATTCGGACGCCAGAAGGGGCACACAGAAATCTATCGTGGGACCGAGTATGCCATCGATTTCGTTCCCAAGGTGAAGATCGAAGTCATCTGCACTGATGAGAATTTGGACACCGTCGTCGACACCATTTTGCGAACGGCTCAGACGGGTCAAATCGGCGACGGAAAGATCTTCGTCACCAACCTCGAAGACTCGATTCGAATCCGAACTGGTGAGCGTGGCGAAGAAGCCCTCTAGCTTCGACCATCGCGAATTCGTGGCTTGTTGGTAAGGCAGGGTCTAGGAACGAGAACGCGAAGCCCTCTTTGGGCCCCTCGTTTTCTCCCACCCGATGATCCTTACGCGGAGGCTCATATTGAATAGCGGGCCTTCATTGTCGGACGTCGTCTTGGGCGGCCGTGAGACGCTTCGCCGGGGCCGCGAGAATTGCCGCCGGCATCACGAGTCCGGAGCGACGGGCTCACAAGTTTCCACACAGGTAAGTGATCTTTACGACGACTTGGTGTTGCAAGTCTGGAATTCGGCGTGCCGCGAACAGTGCGACGGACAAGTGCCTGCCGGTATCGCGTTGGTAGCCCACGGCGGGTTTGGTCGTCGTGATCTCGCACCGCATTCGGATGCCGACTTGATGCTGCTGAGTCGCTCGTCTCAGCTCTCCCGGGCAGAAAAGATCGCTCAGGTACTCAACCGAGATCTCGTCGATATCGGCTTGGACGTCGGTTTCTCGATGCGTTCGCCACGTGAGGCCTGCACGCTTTCTTGGAGCGATTCCGTCATCTTTACGTCTTTGACGGAGTCGCGGTTTCTCGCCGGTAGTTTGCAAGTGTTTCGATCGTTCTTCGAGTCCTTGCGACGTGGAGCGGCAAGACGCCGGAGCCGGGTGATTCGAGGACTGATCGAAGCCCGCCGTGAAGAAAGGCAGAAATGGGGCGACACAAATTATCTGCTTACACCCAACCTCAAGAAGTCACCGGGAGGGCTGCGCGACATCCAGGTCATTCGCTGG
>JBCCOI010000588.1:0-4721 GCA_039025515.1 Planctomycetota bacterium | reverse complement strand
GATGACGGTTGTCTTCTTTGATTTCCTGGAGGAACGCCGCATTGATCGTCAGTCCGCTCAAAGGTCGAGTCCCCGGGGCAGCCGTTGCGAGCTCGCTTGCCAACTCACGCGGACGAACGCCACTGTGAGAGACACCGATAGGTGAAAGCGTGTCAGTCATGAAATTCCTCCTGAGACGAGTTAGCTTCATGTTAACCGCACCCGACCCCTGAAGGGGCGGATTTCCCCGTTTTCGACTGGCAACTCTAGAAAGAGCCCCGTTAAAGGACGGGTGATTGCGATTGACGAAACTCTCAGGCCCGCTCGGTCGGGAAAGGCATGATTCGATGCACAGATGTCTCGCTCACTTTCAGCATCAGCAGCCGGTCGAATCCCAACGCCACGCCACTGCATTCAGGCAGGCCCCTTCGCATCGCTGCAATCAAGCTTTCGCTGCCGGGCAGTTTGCGGCGTCCCAGGCGTTGTCGTTCGGCCAAGTGCTGCCGAGTTCTATTGGCCAGCTCGTCTGCATCGAGGAGCTCGTCATAACCGTTGGCCAGTTCGATACCCTGCACGAACAACTCGAAACGAGCCGCACATCGTTCATCATTCGGTGATGACTTCGCGAGCGCCGCTTGCGAAAGCGGATAGTCGTACAGCACCAGTGGCCGATCCTTTCCCAATCGCGGCGCGACTTTTTCGGACAGCAGAACATCCAGGAGGCCGTCGCGGTCGTTTGCGAGAGACCCGGCTAGTCGTGCGGAAAACTGGTGGACCGTGTCACGAATCGTTTGCAAACGGTCCTCAAGTGGATCACAGCCGGCGAACTCCCGAAATGCTTCGCGATAACTCAGCACTTCATGACTCTTCAAGTCCAGCAGATCACTCGCCAACTTTCCTGTGAGCCGGATGCCAGCTTCATAGCCAGCGCCGACTTCGTACCACTCCAGCATCGTGAATTCGAGGTTGTGCAAAGGCCCGAGCTCTCCACCGCGAAACACCGGGCCGATGCTGTAAATCGATGGAGCTCCAGCGGCGAGAAGCCGCTTCATCGCCAGTTCCGGCGAGGTTTGCAAATAGAACCACTCCGGGGCGTTGTCGTCGCCAAAAACGCTTTGCAAACCAAACTCTCTCGTTTCGACGCCGATCGGTTCGATGAACGTGTCAACCACGCAGTCACGACTCAGGCACGGCGGCTGCACCTCGAGAAACCCCCGATCGTCGAACCAGCCACGAAGCTGTCTCAATAAACTGGCTCGGTCCGCTAGATACTGGATGTGGGGCAGCACGAGAGGTTCCTGGCGGTCAAATGCCGAAGAGAGATTGCCGGACGACGAAGACCGGAGATGGATCGTTAATGGCGGATAAGCGCCATTCAATAGGCCGAGTGCAACGTTTGGACGGTAAAATCGTCAGTTTGCGTCTCGATTCGTCACCATCGAACGGCACGATACTGGCCTCGGGCATCAACACACGCCGATTATTTAGAAAAGCTTGACGCTCTATCTTGCCCAACTTAGTATCCACGGGTCTAGCTCCACACGCGGCATGCCATCTTTGCGGCGGAGTGAGATCCCGTCCAGCTATCGATCGCCGCCCACTCGTCTTCGTCGGCTCTCATGAAATTCATCGTCTTAGCCATTCTTCTCTTGGTGCTGATTGCCTTCATTGTGCTGGTGGTCAAAGCATCGAGGAATTGGCGTTGGTATCACATCACGAGCGCCGTGATCGCAATGTTGCTCGCGATCATTTTGCTGTTCCCGACGGCAGCATCGCTGAAGAGCCGAAGTGAGTGGCACAAGCTTAAGGAGCAGCTGGAAACCCGTTTGACGAGCGTCGAAGAAGAGAACGACCGTCTGCGATACGGTGATCCGCAAGACCCGACAGCCTCGCCGGGATTGGAGCCCGTGGCGCTGCAGCTTTCCAACCTGGGTACGGAAGCCGGACGACGATGGCGAAATCTGAGCCTCGTGTCGGCCGACGCGACGGGTGACATTACGTTGAGGGCTCCGCAGCCGGAAGTCGCGCCAGGTCTAGCCGTAGATCCGGCGGCGGGAGCGAACCCGACGGGACCGCTGGTCCCTGCGAATCTGGTCGTCTATGGATTCGCGGAGAATCAATTCCCCGGAACCGACCGTCCCGTTCCAACGTTTTATCTAGGCGAGTTCCGCGTGACGGGCAGCCAGCCCACTTCGGTCACGGTCACTCCGACCGCGCCGTTGACTCCCCTGCAGGCGCGAGCGATCAACAGCCGCAGTGCTTCGAGTTGGTCGCTCTATGAGATGCTGCCGCTGGACGGTCACGCACCGTTTATCGCTGAGGGAAGCAAGGAAGATGATGACAATGCACTCGGTCGCGTCGACGACAAGTTGATCAACGTCATTTTGAAGGATGCCGCTGCTTCGACGCGAACGAAGTACTTGCGGGACGGTCAGCGAGGCGCCCCTGAAGACCCTGCGGCTCGTTGGGTCAAAATCAAGTTTGAAAAGCCCTACACGCTCGACGTGGACAGTCCCGAGCAACGGGGTGCTTTGGAAGGCGGTTTCTTCGACAACAATGGACGCGCGGTCGATAGCCGGCTGCAGAGATCCGATGGAGGTTCGGTCACCTTTGCGGTCGACGAGACCTTGATCGTGAAAGAGGAAGCCGCCCGGCAGTTGATCAACCAAGAGAAGGTTGCTTCGCTCGTCGACACCTACTATCTGCGTCCGCTCAACGACTACCGTTACGTCCTTCGAAAGATCCGTTTGCAAATCAAAGAGTACGATGTCCGCATCGCCGAGATGCAGTATGAAAAGCAAGTCTTGGAAGCGGCTTTCGCGGCGACGGTCGACATGATTTCGAAACGTCAGGAAGAGAAGCTGAAGCTTGAGCAGGATTTTGCTCAATATAAAGTTGAAACGAAGGCGGTAACCGGCTATTTCAACCAAGTTCGTGAAGAACTTCGCCAGGTCAAAGAAGCATCCTCCTTGCTCTATCGCAGTAACTTTCAGCTACTGCGGCAGATCGAACAGTTGAGTAACGCGGCAGCTGTAGAGCTGACCGAGACTTGAACAGAAACGTCCGACGGATTAGCTATTGAGTCTCGAGGATCGCCGTGACGGGAAAGTGGTCCGAAGGATACCGTCCAACTCGATGGAAGCGGACAATTTCGGCCGCGGAAACCTGCTGATTCGCACTGACTAGAATCCAGTCGATCCTCGCACCGTCCGACTTTCCTGTCCATCCATTGAAGGTGCCTTCGCCGTCATCTTCTTCTTGATCGATCATGCGGCGAGTGTCTCGCAGTTCGTCGTCGACCAGTGCTTTATAGGGTGCCGTCGCCTCACCGGTATTGAAATCACCGGTGACGATCACACGGGGTTTTTCCGCGATTCCGCGGAGCGCTTTGACTTTTGTGGACAGCAACCTCGCGGATAGCTGTCGCGCGTTTTGGCCTCGATGATCGAAATGAGTATTGACGATCAGCACGGGGTTTGGGCCCTCAAGATCCTGCAGCAAAAGCCACGTCGCCATACGCGGGAGCGCCGCATCCCAGCTTTTCGAAGCTGGAACATCGGGCGTTTCGCTGAGCCAAAAATGACCGCCGGCGAGTTGCACAAAACGAGCCGACTTATAGAAAATCCCGCAATGCTCGTTCGGAGTCGTCATCCGTGAGCGTCCGAAGTACTCGTAATGACCGAGTTGTTCCAATAAGAACTCAGACTGAAACTCAAGTGCCTCTTGAACGCCGAGCAAGTCTGGATCGAAATCACGAATCGTATCCGCGACCATTTCTTTGCGGTGCTTCCAATGGTTCTCGCCATCGTTTGCCGCACCATAGCGAATATTGAAGCTCATGACACGGATCGGATCTTCAGCGGCGGAAACGCCCATTCCCGTTAGTACCGCCAGCAGAAACATCAATGCTCTCATGAGACAAACCCCAGGTGGTCGTTGGTTTCTTGCATTGCTTCTGACAAAGCAAACGCATCTGTATTCAATTGTAGTAGTCAAACTTTCACTTGGGCACACGTTGAACGTGATCATGAGGGGCCGATTTTTGTGCCCGAACTCGATTTGAAAAAGACTATTCGAAGGCGTCGACCAACTTTACGACGCTCGTTTTTGATTCCGACAGATCAGGCGAGGACGTGCAACAGTTTCTCGAGTCGTTTGGTATTGAGCATGAAGTTAAAGATGAGTTTGCCATGGTCGTGTTCGACAAACAACGCGAAGTGCTCGCGCTTCGTCAGGGTGATGCACTGAGAGTCGACGGAGAGCTTTCCGGCGACCAGTTGGCGGAGCTACTGTCGGAGTTCACTATTCAATTGTCTTCAGCGATTCAGTCGATTGAGCAAGGCTTGGACTTTCCAGTGAACGGTCGTCGGTGTCGCGACAATCAGCCAAGTGCGATCACGGATCGTTCGGACGGACATCGTCGAGTTGCCGCCCAAGGCTTCCCACGTATCGGGAACGACATGCAATTCGATGAAGTCTTCGATCGAACCGTCATACTCACCATCCGCCGGCAATAGCGGTGTCACGTCGTAAATTCGAATCGGACAGATGTCTTCAGCGGTTTCAATGCTGGTGACCACGATCTGATTCCGCTGGATGACTAACGTGAGATCTTCCGATTCGAGCCGGTTGAGCAAGGCGGCAGACAGACTTAGCCCGGACGAGTTCCTCGCCGAAAGGGTCGCGGACTTCCACCACGCTCCCGAATCGGAAGGCAACGGCGCTTGCCGAATCACTCGAGG
>JBCCOI010000587.1:0-4722 GCA_039025515.1 Planctomycetota bacterium | reverse complement strand
TTGGACGGATGTCGAATCCCCACCGCCCAGCAACTGACTACCAGTCGCCAGCGTCAGCGTTGAGGTTGTTCCAATCGTGATGTTCTGCCCGGAAATCGTGGCATTCGCGGTCAAAGAACTGGCGGCAACGGAGACGTCACCGTTCGATGAACTGACAGTCTGATCGACAACAATCGCACCCGATGAACTGAGGTCGATCCCATCAACGACATTGATGCCCGCGATGCCGTTTCCCATTCCCACCACGAGACCGCCCGCTTGATTGACGAACGCACCGCCCGCCGTTGATCCGATCGCGATCGTTCCGACGTTGGTGTCCAAGGACTGGCCAGACGATCCAACGCCAGCGGATGCAACCAAAGTCAACGTTCCAGTTGTGCTGACGTTAACATTCGTGTTGTTATTCAGTTCGGAGATCGATCCGTTGTTAGCAGTGATCCTTACGTTGGCAGATCCCGCGTCGATTCCGTTATCTGCGATGCGAACGTTTCCTGAACCCGCGGTGTAATCAAATGCGCGACCGTTGGTCGCTTGCGAAAGCGAAATCAGATGATCTCCGCCGACGTTGAGGTCGTCGCCATCGAAGTAGTTCACCGTGATGGTTCCGAAACCGTTGTCGCCGACGGTGACTGTCGTCGAAGCGATGTTACTGGCGGTTAGTTCATTCAGATAAAAATTCCCCGCTCCGGTATCCGTCAGTGTGAGCGAAGTCGCTCCGGTGATATCCAACTGGTTGGTTGACGAACCAACTTCCGCCGCTTCGATGGCGAGGTCACCAGACGTCGCCAGCTCGGCCGTTCCCGTGGCCTGCGTGACAACGATCGAATTGGTGCCCGCATCGAGCGTCAACAGCCCCGTTCCTCCGCTAATGGCATGTTCCGCGAGCGTAAGATCACCGGTGGTGCTTGCCAGTGTCAGAACTCCACCGGTTTGATTGCGGACGGTTTCAGCACCACTGGATCCCATACCCAGTTGAATACTCGCCGCGTCGATTGTGAGTGATGTGTTCGTACCCAACGATTCGATTGATTGTCCGTCATCGACGACCACCGATCCCGTCGCATCGACATCAACGCCTTGTCCCAATAGAGAGGCTTGCGCATTCAAGTCGGATACGTCGAGGACCAAACTTCCAACGCCTGCATCGATGGCCTGAGTGACTTGAAGATTCCCTCCCGAAACACTTCCCGTCCGAATCTCAACATTGCCGAGAGAACCGGAAGTGACGCCCGCGATACCGAAACCGTTGCCGATGATCAGGTCATCTGCTTCGACAATAAAGATCCCACCGGTCGTCGTGCTCGCCGCAAGTGTCCCGACCTGAGTATCAATTTCACCGTCGGCTGCACTTGTACCAATTCCGGTGCTCGCGATCAGCGTAAGCGTGCCGATCGTTCGAATTCCGACCGCAGAACCCGGAACGGATTCCGCGATGGATCCGGAGCTTGCGGTGATCGAGATGTCACCGTCATCGACGCCGATCGCCGCATCTGAAATCAAGAAGTTTCCGGTTGTCACCGTCACCGCGACGCTTCCCGTCCCGGTGTTTCGTACCGATTCGTTGCCCGACGAGCCGCCGTTGAAACTGATCGTTTGGGCTTGGATATTCACCAACGTTGATGATCCGCCGCCGATCACCTGTTGGCCGGTTGCGAGATCAAGTGAACCGCTGGCGGTCAGCGTAATGTTCCCGCCTCGCATCCCGGCATCCAAGTCAAAGTCATCGCCGTTGATGGTCACCGTCCCGGAACCGGCATCGATCAACTGCGTCGTCTGAAGGTTTCCGCCCAGGGTTAAGACCAGATCACCGCCACCCGTTTCGATTCCGGTGACGCCGTTTCCGACGGCAAGATCGTTCAGCTCGTTTAGATAAACACCTCCGCTTGACTGGACGGAAACCGAACCCGCGTCGATGTCGATGGCTCCATCGGTCGCCGATGACCCGATCGATCCGGCCGCCATAAAGTTGATCAGGCCGGACGTTGTGATTTTATTGACTGTATTGGCAAGTGTCTCACTGATCGATCCGGTCGTGCTGTCGATCGAAATCGTACCAGTCCCAGTTGCAAGCGCATGATCGGTGAGTTGGATGTTGCCATCGGCCGACAGCGAGATACTGCCCGAGCCGGTGTTGCGAATGGCCTCGCTTCCGGATGCGGTTCCCGCCGCGAGTGAAATACTGGAGCCGCTGACCGCGATGCCGGTTCCGGCTCCTCCGCCCGTGATCTGGATCCCCGAAGAAACGGAGACGGCTCCGGTCCCCGCTAAGTCGATACTGTCTCCGTCAACATTTGCATTAAGTGTGATGTCGGTAGCATCGATGTCGATATCGCCGTTGTTGGCTTGAATGGCTGTGTCGACCACCAAGGCACCGGCGGATTGAATGGTCGTATTGCCGGATGAAACGGTGACCCCGCTCAGTCCCGAAGCAGTGCCGATGGTGAGTCCGCTTGACTGCAACACGTTCAAGCCGCCCGTGTTCACTTGGCTCGCAAGAACGCTGACGTCCGTATCGATCGCTGACGAAACACCAACTCCTGCACCAGCCGACAACGCCAACGTTCCGGTCGTGGACACGTTCACGTTCGAGTTATCCGCAGCTTCGTTGATGGCGCCCAGTGTTGCGGTTAAGGACACATCGGCTGCACCGGCATTGATCGCAGAGTCCGCCAGCACAACGTCTCCCGTCGTTGAAACAATCGTGACCGATCCCGAGGTTCCAAGACTGGTCAGCTGAATTGTTCCGGTCGATAACAGCTCTACGGGCCCTGACGCTGCGTTGATGGATGAAACCGTCAGCCCGCCCGCGTCCTTGATGAAAACACCCGATCCCGTTGATTCGATAACGGTCAGGTCAGCGACCGCAATATCCAGCGGTGCCGTTCCAGCGATGCCTGCACCTCCGCTCGCACCAATCGCTCCGTCAGCAGTAAGCGACAGCGTTCCCGCAGACGTAATGCTGGTCGTATCGCCCGCCGAAGACTCGATAATAGCAGTCGCGGAATCGATCTGAATGTTGCCCGTGCTCGACTCGATCGCATCGTTTCCCAAGGACACGGAGCCGGAACTTGTCGTGACAGAGATCGTACCGGTCCCAAGATTCTCGAGCGCATGAGCGGGTGCGGAACCGTTGCCGATGACGGCTGAGTCGGCGTCGATCGTAAGCGTTGTTCCGCTTCCGCCCGCTGTGATCAGCGATCCGTTTGCAACGTCAAACAAACCCACAGTATCAAGGTCAATCGAAGCACCGGTGATCGAAGAATCAATGTCCAGACTGGTGGCTTCCAGTGTAATGTTGCCCGAACCAGTCGAGATCGTTTGCACGACTTGAATCGAACCCGCATCTGATCGGACTGAGACCAACCCTCCAGAAGTCGAGATGCCAAATCCGCCGCTACCGATCACTAGGCCATCGATATCGGCGATATAGATGTCACCGGTTGTGCTGGAGGCAACCAGCGAGCCGGCTTGCAAGTCAATCTCGCCATTGGTTCCTGACGCCCCAACTCCAAGTGAACCCGACAGCGTGACCGTCCCCGTTGTGACCACCTTGATGGTCGAGTTGACGGTTGACTCGCTGATTTGGCCGGCTGCCACTAGCGTGACGTTCGATGTCCCGGCGCTAATGGAATTGTCTTCAAGGATCACGTTGACCGTTGAATCCAAGGTCACATCTCCGGAGGCCACCAGATCCTGCACGGTGATCGTCCCGCCGGATTGAATTTGGACTTCGCCGTTCACCGTATCGACATCTGTGATCGTGATTCCACCGCTGGTCTTCAAGTAGATTCCGCCGGCGGCTGTGGCCTGAGCATTGAGCGTGGATGCGGAGATATCCAGCGGTCCGCTACCGGAAAGATCGGGTGCGCCGATCGCTCCCACAGCGTTGAGCGTGAGGCTTCCACCCGTGCTGACATTGACGTCGTTGCTGTCACTGTCCTCATCAATTTGGCCGGCGGAATCGATGACGATTGAACCAGTCCCGGTCGCGACGGAATGCGAACCCAGCAGAATGTCTCCGGTAGAAGAGGTCAGGACGACCGAACCCGTGCCGGTATTCTGAATCGTCTCGTTGCCGGATGTTCCGTCACGAATTGTTAGGCTTGAAGCATCAATGGCAAGCGTCGTTCCATCACCACCCGCGATGAGCTCGGCCGAGACTGCCAACCCAAAACTGCCAGCCGCATCTATATCGATATCACCTCCCTCAACGTTCGCGTTGATATCGATATCGCTGCCATCTAGGTCGATCAGTCCGTTTCCAGAGTCAACCAACTCATCAACCACCAGATTGCCGCCCGCAAAAATCGAGATGGTTGCATTCGTTGCGGAAACGCCAGTCAGCAAACAACTTGAGCCGATTTGCAACGCATCGAGTTCGTTGACGAAGACTCCGCCGGAAACGGTCCTCGCTGCGATGGCCACGACATCAGTATCGATCGCGCCCGCTCCGTTGGAACCGATCCCCGACTGCGCGTCAAGTGTGAGGATGCCTGTCGTGCTGATGTCACTGGTGGTGTTCGAAACAGCCTCACTAATTTGACCGGCGCTGGCGATCAACGTGACGTTACCGGCACCGGACGTGATCGCACCATCGCCAATGGAAAGGTCGCCCGCGGAAGCCGCGTATTGAAAGCTCCGATTGCTGTTTTGATGTACGACGGAGTTGAGGCTGTGATTGTCATCGATGTCAACCAAGTCTGCGTCCGAGTAGTCGATGTC
>JBCCOI010000586.1:0-4757 GCA_039025515.1 Planctomycetota bacterium | reverse complement strand
TGCGTGCTCGCAGACCCGCCGGAGTACTCGGGGAACAGAACAACGTGATCACCGGACTCGCTTTCTCACCGTCGGGCGATCGTTTGGTGACGGTAACGGGGATTCCCGACGCGACGAAGCGGGCCATCGAGCGCGACGACCGGATGGGGAATTCCATCCAAATTCCAGATAACGATGTACGCGTTTGGGATGTCAACAGCGGCCAAGTGATCCTGGCGGGGCTGGAACGTGCGAGTCACTTTACCGCCGTCCATTGGTTAGAAGACAGTTCGCGTTTGATGGTCGCTAGTAAAGACGGAAACCTGGAAAGTATCGACGCAGCGGATTTATCGCTGGTTGCCGAGATTCTGTTACCGGTTTCCCTTCGCGCCGACGACATCGTCGAAGTACCGGATGAATTGGCAGCGCGCCCGTTGTTGGAAGCGGAAAAGAGTAAGGTCCGTATGATGTTGGCCGTCGGTTTTTCGGACGGACAGATTCGACTTTATGACGCCGATACGGGCAAATTACGGCGATCGCTGATCGGTCACGCCGGCGAAGTCCAAGCGTTGCATTACGATCATGCACGGCGACGACTCTTCAGCGGTGGAAAGGATTCGACGCTGCGGGTGTGGGAACCACAGCGGGGACTCGAGGTGTTGGTGCTGCCCAACGACGGTAGTCCGATTGCGGATGTTCGGTTGAGCGAAGACGGACGACTGCTCGCGACAGGCGAAGACGGGTCGCTTCGCCAATGGAAGGTTGGGCGTATTCTGACGGCAGGCCCCGGCGAAACGGAACGATGGAAGTCGCTTTCACAGCTTGAAAAAACGGAAGCTGCGCCCGATGACGCAACGACAAACGAGCCTTCCGAAGATGCACTGGCTGTGGATACACCGGCTGTGGATACACCGGCCTGGTATCGCCCGGAGTCGTGGATCACTCAGATGGGTGATTGGACGATTGAGCCCGGTCGTTTAACGGCAACCACAGCTCCTGCAGGTGCGACACGCGGCAGCTTTAAGTTGGGCGTCGCCCGCGCACAGCTGGCGTCATTGATCTTGCCGGACACTCTGGAACTTTCGATGCGGGTGCGACTTGAATCGGGTGCAGGATTGCAGATTCAATTTCGAGAACCGGGTGGCCAAGAGGCGGAAGTGGTGGAGCTGCTCTCTGACCTCAACCCTTTCTCGCAACGGCAAGGCGTGAGAGTTTACGCGATGTCGGACTTCATCACGGCCAGAGAGACGACCGCCAACTCCTCCGCCATCCTGACCAGTGGTCAATTCCATGACGTCCGCCTTTGGCGGCTTCCCCGCGAGTTGATTGTCTCCGTTGACGGCCGACTCGCGTTGGTTTCGCCTCAGCCGACGGTTTTCGAAGCGAATCTCATTCTTCAACCCATGTATGGCGAAATAGGCGCGCAAGTCACCGTCGAAGACCTCGAAATACGAAGTCCCACCGATGCGATTCGACGTGTTCAAGTGGCCTCCGAAGTTTCGCAAATGTTGGAGAAATGGAAACTCACCGATTGGGTTGAACGCAAGATCTCGGCGTATGGCGATTGGTCAATCGAGCTGAAGCGATATGCCCGACAGCATCTGGGTGGACTGTCGGAAGATTCACAGTTGATCGGTAAGACGCTTGAAGCGTTCGTCACAAGATTTCATCAACCGACGCCACCCGAAACCGCAGACGAGACGAACAAGCTTCCCGACGATCCTCGCTGGATTTTGGATCTTGCCCGCTGGCAAGTCGATCATCGTGCAACCTTTGAGAACCAGCGAATCCTCGCGGATGTTCTCTACGCGAACGATAATGCGAACGAAGCCGCTGACGTCTTGCGTGCCTCGGTGGTTGACGAGAAGGCTCGTCAGGGAGCGGTTTCGATTGAATCGCTTTGGTCACTCGCGTTGATGGAATCGAAAGCGGGCCGCAAAGACATCGCGATGTCGGCGGCGAGGCGAGCATTAAAACTGGAAGTGCTGGAACCTGCCGATCGAGATCCCGAATCGAGCGGCTTGTCATCGCGTCATCGTTTCTACCGTAATGCAGCTTTTGAGAATCTGCCCGAACTGGGTCCCGGGAAAGAGATGTCTCTCGAACCCGATCCGATTCTGCAAGCCTCTTTGGCTACTTGGTTGGACATCCAACGCGGTGCAGCCTCCGAGCGACTCGACGAGATCGTTGATGATTCATTCACGGCGACTTGGAAAGTGAACGGCGATAAGCAAGGCGGCTACACATCACCGCTGGAAACGTATCGCAAGCGTCTGCGTTTCGCTCGGCAAGATGGCGCCGCGGTCATTGAGGACAGCATTCTGGTGGATGATTACGAAGTAGCGACACGTGGCGATCTCGGTGCGGTCCGTGCGACCATCGCAGATCAGACTTCGCAGGGATATCGCCGGTGTCGTTGGACTTTCCGGTTGAAGCGAACCGATTCAGGATGGCGGCTTCTCTCGGTGGAAGACCTGCTGTTGAGCCAGGGTGAGTTCGAAGTCCGCACCGATTGGGACGAATCACTGGTAAACCTGCGGCGAGAAGATCTGGAATCCAAGGACGATTCGATCGCAGTGATGCGTCAGAAGATGAAAGCCGCGAAAGACCTGCGGGACATCGACGAGGCTGAGGAGGCCATCGAGAGACTCATCGAAACGACCGGTGGAATCGCGGACGACTGGGTTTCGCGCTGCATCGTCAAAATGCGGCTCGGCAAGATTGAGGAGGCTCGAAAGTCCGCGGAGAAGGCACTGGCGATGAATGCATCAGTTGCCGGTCCACCTTTGCTCAAAGCCATTCGCGACGCGAGTTCCGACGGAAGCGGCGATCGGCAATCAATCGGGGCCGGGTTGTCCGCCGCGATTCCAGATGGATGGCGGCGTGCCGGCCGAGAAGTCTTCTTGGCACCCGGCGACTTTCTCTCGGGTTGGTTTCTCCCGGGGGGGACTACCGCCATGCTCGCAATGCGAGTGCCTCAAGCTCTGACGGCGGACGTCATCAAGGAACAGATGAAACAGTTCGACGAAGGCGAGAACCGCAGCATCCTACAAGTGGTTGATCGTGAGGTCGGTGATTTGGACGCCGTCGCGGTTCGTATGGAAGGCGCAGGGAACGGTGGCATGATCGATGGGCGTGGTGAGATTCTGACCCATCAGTTCAACCTGTTTATTTTTCGTGAGAAGGACGTCATCATTCTCACCGTGGTGTGCCCGGCTGATAAATGGCAAGAGATCGAAGGGGAGATCACAACCGTGACGGACTCATTGCGGTATGATCCGTCGG
This sequence comes from Planctomycetota bacterium, assembly GCA_039025515.1. Lineage (GTDB taxonomy): Bacteria > Planctomycetota > Planctomycetia > Pirellulales > Pirellulaceae > Stieleria. Next base: position 1,493 of record JBCCOI010000586.1, on the reverse strand, counting down.
AAAACTGAGTCGACACTTCGGCATCGAGCGTCATGAAATATCAGGTCACAGTCACGGCCGGTCCCGACACCGGACGGAAATTTGCAATCGATTCGGGTCGTCCGCTTTCCATCGGCCGTGGTCAGGCGAGCGACACCCAAATCAACGACCCAAGGATGAGCCGAGTGCACTGCCGCCTCGAGTGGGAAGGAGCAGGACTGCGGTTGGTGGACGCGGGGAGTTCTTCGGGAACACGCGTCGGTGGCGAAGTGGTTGATGCCGTCTCACTGAAGGTCGGACAGTCCTTCACGGCGGGCGAGTCAACGCTGCGTCTTGATTCGATCAATACAGCCGACGCCGCAACCATGGCCGGCCCGGCACCCGGTGTGGCCGAACCCGCATCCGCTGCCGATTTGAAGAGCCTGGTCGGTCAGACGTTTTCGGACTTCCGGCTCGACGAGGTACTGACGGTGGGAAAGTCGGGCCTCGTTTTTCGGGGCACGGACACCGCGAAAGACCGTCCCGTGGCGGTCAAAGTTTTGACGCCCAATTTTACCGCTAGCGAAGAGCAACGTGACCGCTTCGTCCGCGCGATGAAGACGATGCTTCCGCTCAAACATCCGAACATCGTTCGCATTCTTCAAGCGGGAAAGAAGGGCCCGTATTGCTGGGCCGCGATGGAACTGATCGAGGGTGAGTCACTTGCGAAAGTCATCGAGCGGACCGGTATCGATGGCATGTTGGACTGGAAGGAGGTCTGGCGGGTCGGCATGGATATCGCCTCGGCGCTCGCCGCCGCACACGCGCAACAGATCATTCATCGGAACGTGACACCGACCAATATTCTGCGTCGATCCTCCGATAAAGCGTGCTTGCTTGGCGACTTGATGTTGGCAAAGGCGTTGGAAGGCACGCTCGCCAAGGAGGTGACCCAGCCCGGACAACTTTTGGGCGAATTGCCCTACAGCTCACCGGAACGAACGGGTACGGACGCCACGGTTGACGCCCGAAGCGATCTCTACGAACTGGGCGGAACCCTCTACGCGTTGCTGACCGGAAGAGCGCCCGCGGCGGGGAAGTCACTGGTCGAAATCATTCAGCAAGTCCGCGGCGTGATGCCGGAGCCGCCGAAGAAATTTCAACTTTCGGTCAACGAGTTGTTTCAAGACTCGATCATGCGACTGTTGGCGAAAAAGCCCGAGGACCGCTACGCGTCTGCGGAAGCGTTTCTCTCTGATCTCGAGCGGATCGGAAAGTTCAATAGCCTCATCCCGATGGGATAACGGCCGGCCTAATTCGAGGGGCGGAAGACCCAGCGATAATCGATCGGTTCTTTCAGTCCGTATTGCTTGAGCACGTAAGTCCGCTCCGATTCGTTTGAGAATTGCGGAACGCCGAATCGAATCATGTCTTCGGTCTGAGCCATCGCGTCGCCGGGGCGATAGAAGTTTAACTGCAGAGCTTTGCGGCGATAGGGAGCCTCGTCGCCCTCGCCGTCTTGTTCGAACGCGTTC
>JBCCOI010000585.1:0-4770 GCA_039025515.1 Planctomycetota bacterium | reverse complement strand
GATGGATGTCGTTCCGGGCTTGCTTCTCTGATCAAGTTGTCCCGGTTGCTTGCCGTAGTGCACGACAAACTCACCGGGGTCGGAGGTGCGCACCCAAACGCGAACCGAAGATGCCGTCGGACGGCCCAACATCGGTCCGTGAGTGAGGCGGATCGGGTCTCGGGCTTCGCTGAGCTTGATCGTTTGATCAGCCGGATCATGCGCATGATGCAATTCGGAAGCGAGGGCGGCGGGATTCGACTGCGCGTGACAGAACGCCGAGTTGCCCAATAACAGGAGCAAGCAAAGTACGCTAACGCGGCTTGGGACGCGTCGCACGATCGAGAGATTCAAAGAGGGCATCAATCTGATGTTCCGTGGGGTCGGGAGCGATGGCCGTGTAGTAGGAAGGTTGGATTCCGAGTGCGGCGCGCATCGCAGCCGCGCGCTCGGGAGGTGCATCGATGACTTCGTTGACCATTTCGAAATCTCGATCCCAAAGCACGCGATCCGCTAAGCAATCGACGATCGATTCCCATTCGGCGACCACCGTGGACTCGGGGTCGATCTCAAACGCCGCCGGACCGTCACCCTCGGCCTCCAGAACCTCCGCATGTTCGTTGCAGACGAAAGCGGCCAGCGTTGCCGCGCGCCATCGACATCGGTATTCCGGTGGAGACACCTCTTCCAGCTCGATCTCGAGTTCGATCTGTTGAGCGATGTTTCGATAGATCGCCGCAACGCCGGCTTCATTGATGCCGCTGAGTTCCAGAGTTTGTTCGGTTTCCATCAGCAGGTAGGAGGCCAATTGGTCAAGCAATCCCAGTTGCTGTGTCCACGACAAGTCGTCAAAGAGGCAGATGCCGTACCGCCATGGTTCGTCTTCCGTTTCGCGGCAGCTCGCGAGTTCTTCGACCATCGCGGCGATCGAGTCACGTACCAACTCCGCTTCTTCGCCACCGAGAGAACGATCGCCTGAAGGAGTGTGCCAGGTCATGACGGAAATGAAATTCGAAAAGGATCCATCCGTGCCGACAACAACGTTGCGTTGGCTGCAACGTCTCACATCGGCTGCACACCGCAGTGGAGCTCACGATCCGATCGTAAGCGGCTGGCGACGTGGTTTCCTCGGATGAGCGACTAGGTGGGCCGACGTCCGTCGGCCAGCCACTCCGAGATCTTGATTGATCACCATCCGATCTGCAAGCTTTTCACCTTTCGAACGCTTGCGCACACGTCATCATCCATTGCTCAAATTGCTTTGCCGCAGTCGGCACTTGGCGGTTTCGGCGGCATGCCTAAAATCGTGCCCGCCGGACAATCGAGACTCCCGTAAAAAAGACGACGTCGATAGAAAAACGCTCGGCGTCACCATTTTCCCCGCAAAGAGAACGAATCGTCATGCCTGATCACCACACTTTGGACATCAAACGCGTTGCGATTCTTTTCGCCGGGGGTCCCGCTCCAGCTGCGAATGCCGTCATTTCGACCGCCGCATTTTCTTTTCTGGAAGAAGGCGCGCAGGTTTTTGGCATTAAACACGGGTACAGTCGTCTCGCGGACTACACCGCCGCCGGTCCACTTCAAGAAGGAAACGATTACCTGCGATTCACGCACGATTCATTGACCAACGCGCGTAGCAGCCGCGGAATCATGATCGGAACGGCGCGCACCAACCCTGGAAAACATGTCAGTAGTCCGGAACATCTCAAGGACGCCGAGCTCGTCGCGCCGCTCCGTCGTGTCTACGAAGGACTGTGCTCGCTGGAAGTCGACGCGTTGATTTCAATCGGGGGCGATGACACGCTGAAGACTGCGAACAAACTCAAGATGTTCCAGGACAACTTGCCCGGCGAAGCACGTCGTTTTCCAGTCATTCACTTGCCGAAGACGATCGACAACGATTACTCGGGTATCGACTTCACTTTCGGATTCTTCACCGCCGTTGAAACCCTGGCCGAAGAAATTCGCAACCTGAACTTCGACGCCGCCGCGGGCAAGGCGTACTTCTTGTGTGAAGCGATGGGTCGCAGTGCCGGATGGCTTGCCTATGGTGCGGCCATTGCCGGTGAAGCAAGCTTGGTGATGAGCGTGGAAGACATCGCGGGCGAATTGGCAACCGACGAAGTCGATCCGGAAAGCGGTCTGACACGTCGCATCATGGTGCTGGACAAAGTGATCGACAAGATGGTCGATATGATGGTCGCCCGAGAGCGCGAGGGCCGCGAGTTCGGAACAATCGTGGTCGCGGAAGGCTTGGCGGAGTTTTTGCCCGCCAAGTACCTCGAGGGAGTCTCGCGAGATGACCATGGTCACATCAACATCTCCGCGATCAACCTGGCGGCGTTACTCAGCGGTTTGCTGAAGGAAGCCTATCAAGCACGAACCGGTAAGCCGCGAAAGGTCAACGGGCTACAACTCGGCTACGAATCCCGATGCGCCCCGCCGCACGCGTACGATGTGATGCTGGGTTCGCAACTCGGCGTGGGAGCCTATCGCGCGCTCGTCGAAGAAAAACTGAACGGAGTCATGGTCTCCGTTTCCGGTCAACTGGATCTGCACTACGTCCCTTTCGATAGCCTTGTCGATCCCGAGACGCTCGTCACCAAGGTCCGGTTCATCGAACCCGATAGCGACTTTCATCGCTTGGCAAGGTTCTTGGAAACCTGCACCGATAGCTGATCGCGAAGCCACTCCATTTCCTTCGCAATGTCCGCTGCAAGGCCACGCTGTCTCCATTCGGGAGGCAGCACCGTCCACGCGTACGTCTCGACTTCGAAGTGGCCCGTAAATTTCCGAGCGTTGTCGACCTCGGATAGCGCGGCGAGGCATTCCTGCACGGCACTTCTCGATGTGTGCAGTCTTCCGAATGATTCCACGAAAATCGGAACGTGAAAATGAATGCGCCACGACTGATCGAGCACCCGTTCGGCGCCTCGATGTTTGCGTATCAGTGCCGGAAGGTCGTCGTGAAGTGAAAACGCTCCCGTTGCGTCGATGCATCCGGTCTGGTGCAAGTAGCGGTCCTCGGCAAAACCGGACAACTCAGCAAGCGTCGCGGCGTGTTCCGCTTCGTCAATTTCATCCCAGGGAACAACGATCGCGTTGCTGACCTGAACCTTCCCGACGGTGATCCCCGCCTGAAGATATCGATCAATTGCATCGCGTTGAGATTCCTTCATCACGACCGAGTGACAGATGTCATGGCAGACCGTGATGAACTCTCGGTGACGCTGCTTCGGCAACTCCTTCTCAAAAAAATCAACCACGTCATCGGCGGTATCAAGCAAACATCCGGGTTCCGGCTCGATGGCAACGACGATGCGTTTTCCGGTGCGATCGAGCAACGCGTCGAGAAACTCGGCCAGTTGACGCAGCTTCGCCCCTGCATGCTTGATGATTGCCTCGTTCAAACTGCCGTCATTCCCGCTGGCGGCAAACGGATTATTGGGCCAACCGATGGGAAGCGTGCTGATGGAACCCGTCGTCTGCTGGACCGGCAGCAGTCCGGTGAGGATTTTTGCCAGTCGACAGGTGTAGTCGAATCTCGCGTGCTCGGCCCACGAGGGTAGATAAACGCGTTGCTTGACGGAGTCGCCGTGGAAGTTGTCGAAAGGAAAACCGTTGATGGTCAACGCGACAAATTCTTGATCCGAAAGAAATTCCGCGAAGTCCGCCAAGTGACTCCCTTCGAGGAGTTGCGACGAAGCGACATCCGGGATCCAGAGCCCGACTCCCAGAGATTCCCAGTTTCCGGTCCCGCGAAGCCGCTGCAGGACTTCTGCCGCGTACTGCCGAAGATTTGCACGAATCGAATCGAGATCGACGCCGGCGTGCACATTGGTGCAATAGCTGAGCGGAATGGAAGGCTGAAACGACATTCAATGCTCGGGTCTAAGGGTCTTGAAACCAACAGTCATCGCTTCTATCGCCGCATGGTCCGACTGAGCCGGTGCCAATCGCCGCGAAGGCGTGATTCATGCGGCGTGGAATCTTCCGTCGCTTCGCCCTTGAACTAGGATTTGGGGTCTGGCTGAGATTGATCGACCGAGACGATCCGCCTCGTGGGGCTCGATTGCTCAACGTCTATCATACGGCGACGACGCTTCGGATTGGCTGCCGGTCGTCGCTCTTGGGAAATGATCCAACGCTAACGTGATGCTCCAACGCTGATTGACGTAACTGTAATGCAAAGAACTTCCTATTTTCTTTTTGTCTTCGCCATGGTCCTGTGCGGCTCGCCCGCCATGGCTCAGTCGCCAGAATCCGCGAATCCGAAACACTCGGACCCCGTCGACAAGTTCGCTCAGCTCGATGCGTGGTGGCCGACGCCCACGGAAACTCGCATCGCATCGGGTGCCCCAGGGCCGAAGTATTGGCAACAGCAAGTCGACTACGAAATCGATGTAACTTTGGACGATGCATCGCAACGTTTGATCGGAACCGTCGATCTGCGCTACCACAATCGATCGCCCCACACGCTGCCGTACCTCTGGGTTCAGTTGGACCAGAATCGCTTCCGTCCCGATTCCGACGCCAACCTCACCAAGACGGCCCCCTCGCTTTCCGACAGAGTCTCCTTTGGCGCCATGAAATCGTTGATGGCACAAGAGACATTTGATGGCGGATACAAGATCGCGGCGGTTACCAATGGGAAAGATCAACCGCTTCCGTACACGATCGTCGGTACGATGATGAGGATCGATCTGCCGAAGCCTCTCGGCCCTGGCGAGTCGACTGAAGCGATCATCGAGTACTCGTACAACATCGTTGATTCCAAAACGATTCGAG
>JBCCOI010000584.1:0-4773 GCA_039025515.1 Planctomycetota bacterium | reverse complement strand
TTGATATTCTCCCGAGGTCTTCATCGACAGATTCGCGAGAAAGCGCGTTCCGGTTTCATCGGCGGGCTTCATCGCTTGGCTGGTGCCTCGAACACCGAATCGCAGGACCGCATCTTCGACCGGTTGGTCAAAAGTGACGATCAGTTCGACGTTCGTCCCTTGCAGCGCTTTCAGGTCACCGTGTTCTTCATCAGCCGTGCGATCTGACAGCTTCGCGTACTCCGGCATTCGGTAAAGTTTTTCGTAACGGATGACCCGCGGACGTGGAAGCGGAATCAGCTTGTGCCACAGCGTGACGCCGTCTCCTGCCGTCACTTGATACTCGACAGCTTCTGAACCGACCGAGAGATTTGCCGCAAACGTAACGGGGACGATGGCATTGGGAGGCATATCAGACGATTCGTCGAATGCTGCACGTCTTGGCGTCATTACCGTCTCGCCGGTGACCCCGTCGGCGCGGTGCCAATGCAAAGTGACGTCTTCCGTTGATGAAAGAGAGGCACCGAGAACGCGAACGACCACACCCACGGCATCACGTTCGGCAACGAAGCCGGATTGCGGCGACGGGCGAAGGATCTCGATCTTTGTTCGTGAAGCCCTTTCAATGGAGACTCCCGGCAACGCCGCTCGAGCGAAGCGCCTACCGAATTGCGTTGATGGGATGAACAATAGCCCGATCAAAATGGCGGTGACCAATGCACCGGAGACGATCCAGCGACGGACGAGTTCAAAGGGTAACGCTTCACGTAAATCAAGCGTCTTCAACCGCTTTGAAACGCGGCTTTGCAGAAGTGAGCGGAAATAGGCAGCGCCGTTTCGCGACGATGGTTCCGCGAGTTCAACCGCCGAAACAAGCTCTTCGCGTAGCTGTGGAGACGCCGACTCAAAATGCTTTGCAATCGCGAGCGTGTCGCCATTTTGAATTTCACGTAGACCCGCCAGCCAAACGCCCAAAGCCGTGGCGGCATAAACGCCCACGCTCAAGAGCCATCGGAGGACATCGGGCATGATGAACAGATAATCCGCCGTCGCCAACAACAAGGTGAGGCTGACAAAGATCAGCAGTCCGACTCCGATCGCACGCAGCGAAAGCAGATACACGCGACGACGGCGGTAGGCATCGATCGCCACCGCGGTCTGCGGGTTTAGTTCGCTCGCTCCATGATTCGCCGCTCCGGAACGGCGAGTGTGGGGAGAATTCATGCCTCGCGTCCAACATAAAACTGAGTTCGTCATGCGTATTCGGCGGATCTTCCGAGCACGCTTTTCCCTAGCTCATCGCGTTACAGAGTATACCAAGCGGCTGCGGACGGCTCTGGGCCGCCACACTCCGGGCAGCATTAGCATGCCGAGGAAATTCGCTTGCCGACATATGCCAACTCGGCTACCGTTCTGGGGGGTCATGCGATTCCTCCGATTCCTTTCATGATGCGTCGCCGAGATTGGTTTGCTCAGAAGATCAACAATGACTTACCACGAGAAGTTTCCTCCGCGGATCGCACGATCAAGACCCTTTGATGCGGGGCACAACGTTGGGCAGTCCGGCCATTGTTTGCTTTACGGAAGCGATACCGCAGGGGCTCATTCACTCTCGGTGGCTATTTTGCGTCGTGGCTCGGAGGCTCCGCTGCATGTACACAGTCGTGAAGATGAGACTTTCTTTGTCATCGAAGGTCAAATCGATGCGCGTGTCGGCGATGAGCACCACACACTCGGTGCAGGTGATTCGATCTTTCTACCTCGTGGACTGAAACACCGTCTATTGTGCTTGAGCGATGAAGCCAAGTTGATCATGCTCCTTCATCCGCCGGGCCTGGAGAACTTTTTTGATGACCTGGATCAAAAGACCGCCCAAGGGCCTGTCGATCCCGAGGAAATGAAGGCCATCGCAATGAAGTTCGGTGTTGCGATTCTTTCCGATTGACACTGAGACCTTGCTTGAACGTGAATCGCCAGTAGCCCACCTAACCCACATGACGCTTCGATCAAAAAGGAGTCGTGGTGAAGTTTAATCACATCGGCATTCCGACGACCTCTCGATTTGATGGTGAAATTGACTTGCCGCATTTGAGCATGACGGTTTCCGATCATGAGTCCAACCCGTACGGAATTCAGTGGCAACGGTATTGGCCCGACGCACCCTATCCGGATCTGGTCAAAACGGTTCCGCATGTTGCCTTTGAGGTCGAGGACTTGGATCGCAAACTTCGAGATGCCGATGTGATCATTCCGCCAAATTCTCCAAGCCCTGGACTCCGGGTCGCATTCGTTCGCGTAAACAACGCACCCGTCGAGCTAATGGAATACAGTGCCAACTCCTGAATCTGAGGTTCCTACTTCCTGAGCCGATGGGCGATAGCCCCGGTTTTTGGGAACAATCGCGGCTGGTTCCATGTGGCTCAATCCTAGAGCTCAATGCTGACGGACAACTAGCCGATTCCGGCATGCTCGATTTCCTTGAGTAGTAGCGACGCGTTGCTGAGACTGGCGCCGCAGTACTGTCGACTCCATTTTTGCTCGGAGGCTCGCTCCGAATTGATGGATCGGTTGTATAGGAACACCGAGGCCACGAATCCGACCACGCCGACAATGAGTGAAACGTATAGCGAACCAGGATAAAGGACTGCATCAATGCCGACTGCAACCGCCAGTGGTATCCACATCAACCACCAACTGAATCCAATCACAACGCCCGCTCGCATGTACCCCGCTCGAACTCTCTCCAGCTTCTCCCGGATCTCTACGACGGATTCCGTGTAGTCAATTCGCAAGACACGAGTCAGGAGATTGGCGGACTGCGCGATGAACAGGATTCCGTAAACATGGACAATGGCGCCGCAAATCAACCGATGAGGTATTTGGATGTTTCGAGCCCAGCACTGAGCGCCGATCGCGATCAAGATCACACCGATGATGATTTGAACGATTTGTCCGCGGCGAAGCGGAAGCATCGATTCGGCAACCCGCTCCATCAAACGACGTCGGGTTAAAAGCATCCGGCCGGCCAGTTCCTGCTGTTGAAGGTTCGAAACACCTCCATCCGAGTCTTGGGAACTTGTCTTTGAAGAAGTCTCAGTCTTTGTCGATGTGATCGACTGGACATCCGATTTGATTTCACTCGCCCGCTGATAACGCAGTTGTGGTTCTTTCTCGAGAGTGCGCAGGACGACTTCATCAAGACGAACGTCGATCTCGGCTCGCTTGGACGGCGCGGCAAATCTTCCAATTGGAAGTTCACCGGTCAGCATTTCATAAATGACCACGCCCAACGAATAGATATCCGCGCGATGGTCGATTTCTTTCTTTCCTTCAAGTTGCTCAGGGGCCATGTACCGTGGCGTACCGAGTACCTGATTTGTCGCGGTCAGTGCGAACGGAGACTCACTTTCGTTGTTCAGGATCCTCGATAAACCGAAGTCGGCAATCTTAACGACACCCTCAACGGATAGCAGGATGTTTTCGGGCTTGATATCGCGATGAACGATTCCCTTGTCGTGCGCATACTGAAGCGCGTCGCAGAGATGAGGAACGATCTCCAAGGCGTGCGCGGGTTCCAGGTTGCCTGACGCAGTCACTGTTCGGAGCGTAGATCCCTCGACGAACTCCATCAAGAAATAGTAAGTTTCTTCGACTTGGCCGAACTCGTACACCGAGACAATGTTCGGGTGATTGAGCTTGGCGAGCGTGCGTGCTTCTCTGGTGAAACGTAAGGCAAACTTAACGTCGCGAGCGAATTCGGTCGGCAGGATTTTGACGGCGACTGTGCGATTGAGACCTTCCTGCATCGCCTTATAAACGGCGCCCATTCCTCCGACACCGATCAGTTCCAAGATTCGAAGCGTCGGAAAGAGCTTACTAAGCTCTTCGACCGTTGGAGGTTCGAATTGACCGGACCCACGGTGTTCTGACCGAAAGCTCTCGTCGATCGTATTGGCGAACTCGGGAAAACGCTCGTGATACTCTTGGACGTCGGCAGACTCACCCTTTCGCCGGCGGTAGTCGATCTCAAGGACGATCAACTCGGCCAGTAGGACCTCACGTTCGACCGAGTCCGAATGGCAGGCAAGCATCGCTTCAATCGAGACAGGTTCGTTCGACTGCCACCTGCGTTCAAAGTCGGCACATTGATCGTCAATCCGTTCAAGCGCCGCGATCGGTAGTCTTTGGTTTCGAAGATTCATGTTGGCTGAGCAGCTCCTGATGGCACTTTTCTCGGATGAGGTGCAGACGACGCTCGATCGTCCGCTCAGAGCAGCCGAAACGCTCGGCGAGTTCCGCGTTGGTGTAGCCCTCTAACTTGGCACCCGCTAATTCTCGGAGCTGCCCGACACCCAGATTTGAAAAAAGTTGGTCAACCGATTCCTGCATCATGATCACCATCTCCGGTGATGGCTCATTCCCAACCACTTCCATCACGCTGGTTTCTTCAACAGCCTGATCAAGCGATTGAATGTCGACGTTCCCACCACGTCGTGATCGTCCTTCCCGTCTTCGCTTGTCGATGACTTTTCGGATCGCCATCGTAAGTAGAAGCTGCCAAAGATCGTCTCGATCGCGCAGGTCAGGGAAACGCCCCTTCTCCGCCGCGTCGTAGAAGCTGTCGAAGACCGCCAAGACGATGTCTTCTTCGTCCGAAACTGCTCGGTTTTGCCCAAGCAACCGTCCTCGAACCGCCCGCACCAAGCGATCAAAGTAGTGCCGCCAAATTTGATTGGCAGCGAGAGAGTCGCCGGCCTTGACCTGTGCGATCCAGTGACTGACTTCGGAGTTATT
>JBCCOI010000583.1:0-4795 GCA_039025515.1 Planctomycetota bacterium | reverse complement strand
GACCAAACGGACGGCCGTGGTGCGGATGCTGTGCTCGAATTCGTCGGGCTACCCGACGCGCAACGCCTAGCTTACGAAACGATTCGGCCGGGAGGTACGATGTCGGTTATTGGCTGCCACTGCACGCCCAACTTCGCGTTCTCCCCCGCGGAGGCTTACGACAAAAACCTCACCTATCGTACCGGTCGTTGTCCGGCGCGAAGCTTGATGGCGGATTTGATCGAAAAGAGATGGCTCACATCGCTCGATCTGTCCTGGTGCGTGACCCATCGGTTTTCGCCACAAGAATCGGTCGATGCCTACGATGTCTTCGCCAACCGTCGTGACGGTTGCGTGAAGGCCGCCATCGAATTCTAAACCGTGCTTCACATTCGTCCGCTCGGCTGTCATCTGAACCGCGGAAGGATTTTTTTGCCCCAATTCACCGAATAGCGATACCATAGAGCCGGGCGGATAGTTCAAACGAAAATGCATCGATAGAAAGCACCTTCGGTTTGTCTTGGAAGCTTGCCAAGACACTCGAGCGAGCTGGATCAGAATCCTCCAATGGGATCGAATGATGAAGTTTGACATCAACTCGCTTGAATTCGATGAAACCGAAACGACGCCGACATGGCACAATCGACTGACGGGTGTCCTCACGTCGATGTTGCTTCATTGTGCGATGCTAATTTGCTTGGCATTCATGGTGTTTTCCGAAGGAAGTCCGGTTTCGGATGTCTTTGATTTTCGCGCCAGTCGAGCTGATAGCGATGACTTGGTGGATCTTCTTTCACTCGAAGTCATCTCTGAATCTCTGGAGGCACCGCAGAATGCGGAGCCCCTATTCGCCGACCTGCCATCCGAAATCGATACGAAGCTTGAATCGCAAGACTGGTCTGATGACCTGAGACCGGAGATGAAGCGACATCAAATGGCGACGCTTGCAAGCCTCGCCGGCAGCATTTCCGTGAGCTCGGCATCGACGCCTGCGGATCGTAATGAATCTCTTTTCAAACGAATGACGGAAATGCGGGGAGGCAAGTCGTACGACGGGCCTTTGCTGAAGACTCCGAAAGACGGTGTGCGACAATCGCAGAATGCCATGGACGCGGTATCGGGTATTTTGGGCCAGTTGGGTGAAGCGAGCGATCACGATGGCCCCGTTTGGATTCTCTGGGTCATGGATGCTTCGATAAGCTTGGTCGAAGATCGACAGCAGTTGGCACCACTTGTGAGAGACTTTTATGACAAACTCAAGGTATCCAAGAAGCCCGGCGCTTATCCGTGGCCGACAACCGCCGTTTTTGCGTACGGTAGAGGCGTCATGCCTCTGGGCATCAACAAGGGAATGCCAAAACCGTCAGAGATCGCAAGCACGTTGATCAATGTTCCGATTGATGAAAGCGGAATAGAAAACGTCATGACCGCCGTTACGTCTGCGGTTGGAAGCGTACCGTTCAAGAATCGCGACACGCGGATCGAAGTCGTCGTTTGGACAGACGAATCTGGCGACGACCTTTATGCACTGGAAACTGCGATTCTGTCGTGCAGACGGCGGAATGCACGCGTCCATGTTGTTGGCCCGCTCTCCGTCTTCGGCATGAGAAAAGGACTGCAGCAATTCACACTACCGCAGCCTTTCAATCGTCCCATTCTGTTGCCGGTCGATCGTGGTCCCGACAGCGCCTTTCCCGAGCGAGCCCAACTGCCCTATTGGTATGAATCGCGCGATATCAACTGGGCCAATGGTGCGGCAATCATCCCAGCGAATCTCGGCGGGCAGAATTTTGGCGGCCCTCATCGACAACGCTTGCTTGCTCCCAGCGGTCCCTACGGATTGACCCGCTTGGCCCTGGCTACGGGTGGGACGTTCACATCGATCAATCGTCCGGGTGACATCGCCAGCGCGACGCGTGATGAACTCTTTGACTACATGCCCGATTACAGAAGCGCAACGGAAATCGCGAATGACATTGACCAGTTTCCGCTTCGTCGGGCCGTCATTGAAGCCGCCGCACTTTCAGACACGGTGCAGTACTGGCCGCCTCAAATGGACTATCCGACGTTGCCTTCTGATCGCTTTCCGTATCGTTCGGTCGGACTGTATCTCACTCCGCAACGATTTGCCAAGCGATTGCCGAACGATCTCGAGGAAAGCGTGGAAGGGCTGCGCGGTGCTCAGATGATGATCGAACAAGCGATCCAAATCATGACGCTCAGATCCAATGGTAAAGCAGGCTTTGAATCCGAGTCCGGCGAGACTGCGGCGGAGCTGGCCTTTGACGAAGTCTCGTTGGAGCATGTCACGCCAAGCGAGTACTATCATGAAACGTCACCTCGCTGGCAGGCGTGGTATGACTTGAACTTGGGCAGATTGTTGGCTCACAGCGTACGAATACGCGAATTCGTTTTGCAGTGCGAGTATCTCAGCACGCGCGACGCCCGGGCGATGATGACGCAAAAAGGCTTCAACGTCCTACGAATGGTGCCATCGAACGTGCTGAAGGGTGACCAGCAGAGTGCTTCGCGTAGGACCGCTGCCGTCCAGCTACTGAACCGCGTCGTGAAAAACCATCCCGATACTCCATGGGGCGATCTGGCCAGATGGGAGCTCGCGCATCCCGTCGGCGTGGAGCCGTCTTTCTCGATGAGGCCTCCTCCCCGCCGGATCGTCACGCCCGTTCCAAGGATGCCGGCGCAGCCTCGCCCGACGTTGCCCAAGCTCTGACGCTCCGGGAGTCGACTTTGCGTCAACTGCGGTGACAAACGATCAGTCGCGAGGGATGCCCGACAGAGTAATTCGGCGGAAAAGGTTGACGCCGCGTCATAATTGACATACCGTCAGAAATGACGCTCCGTCAATTACTCTCCGCCACTCGACTGCGGGCCCCGCCTTCAGCCCGAGCATGCAGCCCGCACCAACAAATGTCGTCGCTCCAAGCTAAAGACTCGCAAACGCCTCCGGCCCTGACGCGGAAGCAAATGGAGATTCGCCGTCGAGAACGGAAGATCTTGCATTTGGCCCGCCCGATGGTTGCCGAAGGGGGGCTGGCGGGGATCAGCATGGAAGCGATCGCGAAGGAAATGGAATACGCAAAGGGAACGATCTACAACCATTTCTCTTGCAAGGAAGAAATTCTGCTCGCACTCGCGATCGCCGCGAACGAAAAGCGGCTCGAGTTGTTCCAGGCTGCCACGGAGCGACAAGAATCCACTCGCGACAAGATTTCCGGCATCGGCGTCGCCTGCGAAGACTTTCGCGAACGCTTCGCCGACTTGTTCAAGATCGATGTGATGGTGCGTCACTCAACGGTCTGGGAGAAAGCTTCGGAAAAGCGACGCGAGGCGATGGCGGAATGCGAGCAGCGATGCATGACGATGGTCGCCGCGGTTGGCTATCAAGCACTCGAAAAAGGCGACCTCGTGCTCAACGCGCCGACTCGAGTGGAGGACATGATGTTTGGCCTTTGGTCATTGACCTACGGCGGAATGATCATCGACGACTCCAGTCCGGGGCTTGATCACGTCGGGATTCGAAACTCGTTCACCGCCATTCGCCGCAACTGCCATGCTTTGATGGATGGCTACGCGTGGCGTCCACTGTACGACATCGAACGAGATCGCAAACTCGTTCGCAACACACGCAGCTATCTAAAGCGCCGCGTGAAAGACGACTTTTTGACATCCGACGATCTTCATCAATCGACGGATTGATCCTTTCACAGACATCAAACTTCAAGTCACCCATTTCAACGAAGATTGAAGCGATGAGTCCGACTGCGTCCCCACCAAAGCCCAGTCCTGCCCGAGAGTCAAGCAATGAGTTTGGTTCGGCTTCCGAATTCGATTCATCAAAAGTGTCGGTCGTTGCATCGGGTGAGCTCCCAACGGCCGAATCCGACGGCAAGCGCCCAAAACGCTTGATCGTGGCATCACTCGTGAGCGTCTTGATGCTTTCGATCGTCGGTTACAGCATGGTGGCTTCTGGAACAGCAGCCACCGAACAGGAGGAATCGGCTTCCAACGAAAGTTTGCTCCCGGTCCGAGTGTTGGTGGTGGGATCGGTTCGGCCGCCCGGATTGGGAAGAGAGTATGCCGGGCTGCTGATTCCCGATCGTGAAAGCGTGTTGAGTTTCGAAGGCGACGGGCGAATCGCTTCGATAAATGTCGAAGAAGGCGACCTGATTCGAACCGGCGACGTGATTGCTGTCCTCGATCAATCACACTTGGATGCCAAGCAACGTCGCATCGAAAGCGAACTCGCGGCGGCCAATGCCCGACTGGATGAATTGGTTTCGGGACCTCGAAAGCAAACCGTTGCGGCGGCCCGCGCGAAGGTCGACGAACTCGTTGCGCGTGTCGAACTCGCCAAGGTCGAGGCTCGTCGACAAGAGCAGTTGGTGCCGCGCGGGGCGACCAGCCGGTCGGAACGGGACGCGGCGGTTTTCGGTCTGGAAGCCCAGGAGAAGGAACTTCTCGCGGCGCGGTCGGCGCTTGAACAACTCGCTGAGGGAACACGTGCCGAACAACTCGCCGAACAACGAGCCCGGTGTCAGGCGATCGAGGCGAGCTTGGAGGAGGTCGCGGCGGAACGAGACGACGCGACCATCATCGCGCCTTTCTCTGGCCGAATTGAACAACGGTTTGTGGATGAGGGCACGGTCGTCTCCTCCGGGATTCAAGTCGTCAAATTGGTGAGTCAGCTCGTCGAAGCGGAAGTTGGGCTTCCACCATCGGTTGCGTCCAATCTGACGACGGGTGAACGCGTGACGCTGCGGTTGCGAGGTCAGGATCGCGATGCCTGGATCGACCG
>JBCCOI010000582.1:0-4821 GCA_039025515.1 Planctomycetota bacterium | reverse complement strand
GACTTCATTCAGGCGTTCCGCTTCGAGCCGGTTGACGGAGTCGCGGGCGTCACCATGAGCGTTGAACCCTTCGACTTTGGCGGCGGCGTTTCACTTGGCGGCACCGTCGGATTCGGCGTCTTTGAGTATGAAGAAACTCTTGTGGGCGGCTCGACACAAACTTCGACCTCCTGGTTTCTATCGATCGAGGGCGAGCTTGGTTTCGCTAGCTGGGCCATCGAAGCGGAAATGTTTCTGACAGAGTCCGGGCCGGTTGCCATTGAGATTGGGGCAAACTTAGGTGCGGCGGGCATCGCGCTCGGTTCGAGTGGACTGGCAATCAAGTCGCTGAGCGGTCGCGCGGTTCGTGATATTCCAACGATCACCAACCCCAATGAACCCCTTGATCTCTTGAACCAGAGTACAAGCGATGCGGGGAGCAACTTCTTGGAGGTGATCGACCCTGACGCGGATTCACTCATCGAAGTGGCGCGAAAGACAGCAGAAAAGAACAGCCAGAGTATTGCCGAGGGCAATGGACCGATTGACTTTCTTGACAGTGATTTCCTGTTCGCTTTTGGTGTCGGAATCGGCTTGGCGGGTGACCCAACCGATACGCTTCTGATCGAAACGACATTGGGTGCCATTGTATCACCACCACCCGCTTCACCGGATGACGAATTCGGGTTGCAGATCTTTGGACTCGCCGAAGCAATCCTGTTTCCGAACGACAACGACAAACGAGTCGACTTAGGACGCGCGGGCTTATTGATTGACTTTAGTAAGCCGGCCCGGACCGACGAGGTCCCGGATCCGGATCTCACCACCACGGTCACGTTTGCTTTCGAAGTCGGTACCGATTCACAGAATTCCTCCAGTTCGGCGTTTCAGTTTCCCGCCGAAATTCGCGTGGGCGGGCAATTCCGTGGTACCGAAGACCGCCTTGAGATCAAGCTTCAAGGCGAAGTGAATGTTGACGGGCTGCTCAGTAGCGAAGCCGGCGGAGTTTTGGTGTTCGCGCGTGATGAAGGCTTCTACGGAGCGATCGGGGCGACCATTGAGATTGACGGCGGCGGCATCCTCGATCTTGATGGTGAGTTGTTCGTCACCATGAATAACACCGGCACCATTCAGAGCATTCCTTTCGTAGATGCAGGAATCCTTCCACAAAAGTTCCTTGAGCTCGATGACGCGGAGGACGACAATCCCAATGACGATCCTGCGATCCCCACTGGATTTGATCTCTTTGCCGCTGCAGATCTGGATATCCTTGGTTTCATTGAATTGAGCGGTCGTCTCCGCATCACCGTGTTGGAGGATGAATGGTCGGCGGCGCTCAATGTGGAAGGCAGCTTATTCGGTGAACTGAATGACGGCGATCCAGACGACGGAATTGTGAAAGCGAGACTCGGTGGCACCATTGAAGTGGATACTTCGGGCGAGCAATCACGGATTCGCAGTCTGGAGATCGGCGGAAGTGCATCGGTCGTCTTGATCGAGGACTTCTTGGAAGCGGAAGCAATGGCGGATCTCTCAATCACGAACGATCGCTTCCGATCGCTCAGCGGCAGCGTTGAAGCAACACTGTTTGGATTTGAACTTGGCGGCACCGCGGCAATCAATGAGCATGGATGTCTGACGCTGGCCGCTTTGCCAGAAGAAGATTCGGAGGAAGACACGCAGCCCATCGACGTGCCGTTGTTCCCCGGTGCTTGCACCGTTGTCGGTGAAGTGCCACCAATGAGGATCGAAGTGGGCAACGTCGCACGCACAGAGGGGCAGACCGGTGAAGGAACCTTCCGCGTTCCCGTCACCTTCACTGACAAAATTCCGTACAGATTGGAGTCGGGGACCGAACAGGAACTGGTGCTCGAGTACTGGACGATGCAACGACCCGACCGGGACTCTGCGACGCCCGATGTCGATTTTGAAAAAGTCGAGCAAAAGACATTCCGAATCCCGCTGACCGAAATCCCGATCGGCACCACCGGAGACAGTTTCTATTTGGTGCCTGATGAAGTAACGCTGCCAGTCACTGTTTTTGGAGACAGGTTGGTCGAGGATGACGAAAGGTTCTCTGTTTTTGTCAATGTCCGTCAGCTTGATGAGGAGAGAAACCCGATCGGCCGCGTCGATGATGGTTTTGGCAGGGTGACAATCATCAATGATGATGTGGTGCCTGAGCCGCCGAGTGATGCGGTCGTCTTCTTCGATTTTGATGAGGAAGTGACGGACGAGTCTGGTACCGTCATTGCCATTGATCCGGAAACCACTCCGGATCGCAGCCGGCCGCAGCTCACGTTTGATATTGAGGCGGTCAGCGAGGTCGGGCACACACAAGATGTCATTGCCTACGAGCAGGAGAGCGGTCTTCCGACTGACTTCGGACTCGGGCGTGCCGCATCCGCAGAAACATGGGACCTCATTGTCGGCGGTGTCGAGGGTGATCCATCGCTGAACCCAGTCAACGAACAGATCCGAGGCAACAATCCTGCCAACGATCTTTCTGTAGGAGGCGGGTTTGGTCTCGAGGAGCCGAGCCTAGGAGGCGATGGTGTCGCGGACCCGCAGTTCTTCGAATTCACGATCACGATCCCAGAGCTGACGATCAACGAAGACGGTTCAAAGACGGGCTTGAACATCGCCGGTATCGATTTCTGGAACGTCGCCGACTTCGGATTTCTGGCAAATCCAGGGCAATGGAAGGTCAGCTACGACCTGGATGGATACAGAAGTGTGCTTGCCTCGGGAACCATCTTCGTGGGAGACGTTTTTGGGCATGAACGACAGCAATTTAGATTCCCCCCAATCAAATCTGCCACGATGAGACCTGGGAGAGAAGTCACGTTTCGAATCTCGGGTCCCAGAACCCAGATCGCAGGACTGAAGGGAACGACGCAGGACCTTCGCTGGCGAATCGACAACCTGGCACTGTTCGGCGCGGAATACACGATCCCCGCTCCAACGGTTAACGTGGAAACCGAATTCAGTGACTCCGAAGTCGTTGTTCCCGATCGTTTCGATCCGATCATCATCGATCTTCCCGAAGAAGATCCATCCGACGATTTGAAGCCGGTACTTGACCCCGATACCGTCAAGCCGGTACCGATCGTGAAGCCTCCCATCTTGCCGGTAAAGATCCAGGGATCGCCAAAATTCTTCAAACATGGTGGCCTGGAAACTGCTTCGGTCGTTTACTTTGACGCGAACCTGAGCGGAACGCTTGATGAAGGTGAGCCTCAGGTGACTACCGATGCGGCTGGGCGTGGTGAAGTCTTTGTCGATGCAACGTTCGACACCAACGGCAACGGACGAATCGATTTGACCGAGGGCATCCTTCGATCGATCGGCGGTGAGGATCTAGGGACCGGTCTCGACCAGGAAATTGAGTTCACCGCACCGTTCGGAACCAACGCCGTCTCTCCGTTAACCAGCTTGGCAACAACCTTGGCGATAGATGCGGAGATCGACGCGGAGCTGGCAGCCCAGCGAGTTGTCGAACGCTTGCGTTTGGGCGCAGTCTCCATCGGCGAGGCGACCAAGATCTTTATCGACCAATTGATGTTGGACGCGAATGTTGGTGATCCGAACGCCGTTGATTCGTACAACGTTCTGGTAGCGCTATCGAATTTGAATCATGCATTCGCCGAGTTTCTTTCAAGCGAGAGTTTGACCAGCACGCAAGCGGGACGAGCGGTTGTTCTGAGCATCGCCCGCGTAATCGCAAATGAAAATGACGAGCTTGACTTGGCGAACGAAAGTCAACTCGCTGGTTTGCTGCGTGACTCAGCGACGGCTCTAAACGTGGTAGTCGATAGCGATCAAGTCAACGCGGTCGCACGCGTCGTTGCTCGCGTCAATGCGAACCTGTCGCAACTTGAAGAACCAATCGGTCCGGAACGTGTCAAGGCGATCAAACGAACGCAAGGTTTTTTGAGAACGGAGATTCAGCCAGCCATCGCGGAGATGATTGCAACGCAGCTGCCTCCGGACGAATTCGAACAACGATTTACCACTGACGCGATTCGTGTGGCTGCGGATGTGTTTGCACTTGACGATCTCTTTCCCGTTTCGATTGCCATCCGCGACGTCACACAATCGGAACCGGTTTCCGGGTCCACCCAGTTCGAATTCCTGGTGCGACTTTCAGAGCCCAGTCCCCGCGAAGTGACGATCGACTATCAGACGATTGGACGGTCCGCACAGAGCGGGCTCGGCGACTTCGAGGCATCCGAAGGCACGCTGGTTTTTGCACCAGGGGAACGAGACAAATTGATTTCGATCACGGTCAACGCGGACGAAATCGACGAGTTGGGTGAGGTGTTCTTGGTGGAGCTGACGAACCCCGTCAGGACATTGCTCGCCGACGACATCGGCGTTGGAACGATCTTGATTCCCAATCGTTCAACGCCGGAACCAGTGCTTCCGTCTCAGATTCGTGTGAGTTCTGAGAGCATCGGACTCGGGAATCTTTACGAGTTCGAATCACTGCTTCCCAACATCGTTTCCGCAGAGATCGACTTTGGTGATGGGAAACAATCCCAGGCAGACCTCGAGTCTTTAACCGATGGTGTACGAGTTTCGGTAGACCATCGTTACGAGAGCGAAGGCACTTTTACCGTGGTCGCGACTTTGGAATCAGCTTCCGGCCAGGTCGTTACCATTCGCCAAGAGGTTGAGGTTCAAGCAAGTCAATTAACGGAAGACCCGGCATTTCCCGGCCAGCAGATTCTGACGCTCGCGGGGACGCCACAGCGTGATCATGTTCTTGTCCGTTGGAATTCTGAAACCGAAGAAGTGACGGCGTGGCTGAACGGTGCAAATACGGGAACGTATTCGGCG
>JBCCOI010000581.1:0-4831 GCA_039025515.1 Planctomycetota bacterium | reverse complement strand
CGGCATTCCATGTTTCCTCGATTTGATAGGTGCTTGCTTTCGAGACTTAGGATTCATCATTTTCAAGGGCCTTCACGGTAACGCTTCGTGAACGCCTTGTGGGTAAGTCGGCGGGACCATCTCCCTCAATCATCACAAGGACCGTGACTAGCTTTTCTTCGTCCGTGGTGTTTTCAACCAACACGCGAATCTCAGTCCTTTTCCGGTCATCCAGCGGAGGTGACAGCGTGATGACTTCGCCGACGTAGCTTTCGTCTTCGCGACACTTCTCCACGGCGTACACCAAGCCGGCTTCGAGACACCATCGTGTTTGCTCCATCTGCAACTCTTGACGACATTGCCGACGTTCGTGCAGCGCAGACGTCACGATTCCGGCGATCACGGCTGAAGACACGACCACACAAACGAGAACGGTCACCAAAACAACCGCGTTTCTCTGGCGGCAGCTACGACGTCGCTCGATTACCTTTGACGAAGAAATCATCGATCTGCTTTCTCCGGTATTCCCAGCCGTTCCCAGCGTGCGACGCCCGATCGGACGCGCATCTCAAGCCGAGAACCAACTGAAGGCTCTACGCTAGAAGATTCAGGCCGATCCCATTTCGACGGCGTACGGAAAATTTCCAACGTGATCTGTTCAGGCAATTCCGACGTGTCCCATCGCGCAAGTTGATCATCCGCGAGAGCATAGGCTTCTTGAGACACAGCCTGGCCGAAGGAACGAGTAGCAATAATCTGGTCCGCCGCAATTCGAAACGTCGTTCTGCTCCGGCCATTTGTCTCAATCAACAACTCGTTCTCATCGACCTTGAGGGATTCACCTGCATGCACGGCGTCTCTGAGGTCGCGTGAAAGCTGAATAAGCGTCTTGTGGCGTGAGGCACGTGACCGCATTCGGCTTGCGGCGCTAAGTGACTCATGGATCCACTGTGATGCGAGTCCCATGATCACGACCGCGATGCTCATTACGATCATGAGTTCGATTAGCGTATGGGCGCTTCTGCGATTCATGGAAGAATCTCTGGACCCTTCTGCACGGGGCGATCGTTGTCACGATGCCAGCCCGACAGGCTTCGTCTAACGGGCTGCCCGTTACTTTGCCATTGAAGCTCAAGTGTGATGCGGCGACCAAGAACATCTTCGGTTGCTTCACCAAAGAGTTCCGAATCATCCAATACAGTTTCGCATTCCCGTGACGGCTGTAGATGTGACAGTCGTTCATTGAGCTGCGCGGAAGGCAGCAGAGTCAGCTCTTCCAGCTGATTGCTTAACTCCAACATGGCGAATCGGTGATCCGATGTATCCTTCCAAACGCGGTCGGTTCGATACACTAACGTGGCGACCACACCCATCACCGTCATCATGACGCCCATCGCTACCAACAGCTCGATGGTCGTAAACGCTCCTCGCAACCGGACCGCATGCCATGATGGGCGATCGTCTGATGTCTGCATTGTGTTTCCTCTCGGCCGTTATTTATGAGAGTGCCGAAATCAAGGCAACCAGCGGGATGAACAAACCGATTGCCGCGAGTGCGACAACGGCGATGAGGCATGTTAACATTAATACTGAGAGGACCCGCTTGACGATGCTTAGTCGGAGGCTGCTGTTGGATTGTTGCCGCGCTGCCATGAAACGCAACAGCCATGCCTGCGTCGAAGGTTCTTCCGAGCCCGACAAAGCCTGTACGTTCTTCTTCGATAGCAGGCCGCTCGTTTGCAGGGCATGAAACGGAGGAACCCCGGCATCGATGCTTGTTGCCGCTAGTGAGAGTCTTCTGCGAATGTGTGAACTCGCGTGGTGCCCC
The DNA here is from genome assembly GCA_039025515.1 of Planctomycetota bacterium. Classification (GTDB taxonomy): domain Bacteria; phylum Planctomycetota; class Planctomycetia; order Pirellulales; family Pirellulaceae; genus Stieleria. The sequence continues at coordinate 3,024 of JBCCOI010000581.1, read as the reverse complement.
GCAAGCATCGTGATCGCCCCAGGCAACTGATTTGCCTCGACAGCGATCGCGAGCAGCGGCAGCATTCTTGCAGAGTCTGGCATCGGAGGTTTGCGAAGTTGGAGGATATCAAGTCCGTGCGTCGACAATACCTGCAGATAGACCCAAAGCCTTCTCGCCCAAAACGCCAACACAACGGCAAGAACGATCAGCAAGAGCGGAGACAAAAAAGTCTGAGCACTTTTCTCCGAAATCGCGATTAAAACCAACGTCGGAGTAGGAAGCTTCATCTCGAATTCGTCAAACATTTCCTGAAATGTTGGAACGATAAAGATCATCAAGAACGAGATGAGCATCAGGCAAAAGAGTAGCTGCCACAGCAGTGTGGAAAGCCCCGTTCCCACGGCACGGTCGCCGATCGGCTCACCTGCGAGTTCGTCGCTTGCGGAAAGCTCACGATACACCGCAGAAAGATTGCCCGCTCGCGAAGCGAGTTCCAGTGCGATGGCATTCTCGGGTCGAATGAGTGCTGGGTGCAACCGCAATGCTTCTGGCACTGATGAACCATTCGCCAAGTAGTTTGAAAGCGATGAAATCTCATTGGCCGCCTCGGATGAACAGTCGGCTGCTAAGTCTTGAAGCAGTGGGACGGGATCAAGTTGATGGCGATGAGAAAGCGCCAACAAACCGAGGACGGCTCGTTCCGCCGGAGTATCAACGCGAAGAACCGTCTGATCGAGCAATGAATTGCTCGATGGAAGCCTCGGATCGTTTCGAGTGATCTCCGCCATGACGTTAGCTTGACAATCCCGAAATAAGACTGACGAGCGGTGACATCAGCGCGACCAACAGCACGCTGATAACGGACAAGATCATAAACGTAATGAGCGGACTCGCCCAACCAATCCACTGTAACGTATGATTCCGCGCCCGCGACTGCTGGATCGTTGCCGCTTCATCCAAGAGCATGACCGAAGCGTGCTGACTCGTTCTGCCATCTGAGAAACTGGCGATGGCACGTGAGATCAGTTGACAACCGGCTTCGCCATCGAGCGGTCCCGACCGGTCCGGCGCATCCAAGTAATCTGCGGAGAGCCAGCGATGACAGACCGTTTGAATTCGCCCGTTAGGACTTGAGCTTCCTGCCAACTCCACCGCTCTGCGAATTGCGATGCCGGACTGGCTGAGCATTGCCAAGTGCCTCGCCCACTCGGCCAAAGCTTCGCGTTTGGATTTGACCAAGCTTCCGCCAAGCCCGTACCAAACTGGGAGGTCTCTTTTTCTTTCTATCAACAAGATAAGAATCACTCCGACACCACTAATGCCCGCAATCGCGACGAGCACGGCCCAGTAGGAGCACAGAAACCTTGACGCGTTGATGACGACGCGTGTGTCTCCGTTGAGCTGTAGCTGGAACTCCGTAAACATCTCGTCAAAGATGGGCACAAGAAACACCAAGTAGCCAATCAGAATGGTGATCGCCATCACCAGGACAATCATGGGATAGCTGAGGAGAATCAACGCCTTTCCACTCGAAGTCTGAAATCTTTGAACTTGGTCCAAGCCGATCGCGACTGCCTGATCAATCTCTTTTTCGATGGGTTGATCGGTACCTGCGTCCTGCATGAATGGAAGGCAGATTGCGAGTGCATCTGGACGCTTCAAAACACGTTGCGGCGACGGGTCCTTGCTAAAAAACCGACTCAACTTTCGGCACTGACGACGTCGCGCACCGAAAAAACGGCTCGCAGATCGTTGCAAGGAGACGGCAATACCCGCGTGATGCGCAAGCACCATCGCCAATCGCTCGACTACATCACGATCGGTGGATTCTTGTCCCCCACGGCTGCCGCTTGAGTCTTGCGAGCTCATCGGACAATCCCCGGCAGTGAAGAATCTTGAATGATGTGCACCAGTGGCGTGAAAATCGCGACGCAATAGGCGGTCACCAGAATGCCCCCTAGCAGCGCGACGATCAGTGCCGGCGCGGCCGCACGCAACCACGCAAATTTCGCCCGCGCGATCGACTGGTAATGTTCATCCATTTCATGAAGTTGCCGCCCCGCCCCCATGCCCACTACCGCACCGTCGATCATTTCTTTGATGGTTCTATCAGCAGGGATGATGCGGGACGCAATGTCCTTTGCTTCATCGGCAGCAACGCCGGAGTGCACCAAAGATTGCAAAATTCGCAGTGCTGAGGATGTCACTTGGCACCGATAATATGCTGACGCACCTAAGCACCTCGCAACCAGCCTCGTGCCGAAGATGGACAATGCCAACCCGAGCAGTGCCAGAATTGAAAGAATGCGAGCGACGATCGTCATGACATTCGCGTAGGAATCTCGCACCGGAGCATCAATCCTCGGCATCATCTTCATATCGGCGCGGATTGCTTCGAACGAAGGCTGAACCGCATCGGAATGGAAAGTAAGTCCGATCGCAGCGATCAAGACCAAGCAAACGAGATAGAGAAACGGGGTCCGCACCAGTCTGGAAACCTGCCGGTCAACTCGCCGCCCGATACTAAGGCCATCCAAGACTTCCGACATGGAACCGGTCTCACGGAAAGCTTGATACGCCGCAAAATAGCGACGAGTCTCCACATCGTCAGCTTCATGAAGGCTCAGTGACGGTGTTCTCGATTCGATCACCGACACTGATTGCCGGATTTGCATGAGCCGATGCACGCTTGGAGTGACCGACCATCCCGATCCGCCCAGCCGAATCGGCACGCGTGCATTCACCGCTGCCACCAGCTCATGATGAAAACGGTCAATCGTGTTTCGCTTTTCCAGCGTCACCGGCTCCTCCGAAACCTCGTCCGCAAAGTTACATTATGCGCGAGCCTCATTGGCGTGACCACCAATCCGCGAGTGGGGCTTCGTCGCTGACTCTAGTGGTGGAACTCGTAGTTGACCTTTACTTCGTAACCCGACGCGTGAGTTTTGAAGTTGCGCTTTTTGGACCTTGGTTCATGTGGCGACTCGGTATTCTTGCGGTATCGAAGCTGCGAGTAAACGTTGCAACTTTTTCAGCCCTCCG
>JBCCOI010000580.1:0-4854 GCA_039025515.1 Planctomycetota bacterium | reverse complement strand
CTCCGTCGACAGAGACTCTCAAACGCTCGCCGCCGGGACTCACCGCGACCGCAATTCGGTTATTTCCGGCATCCCCTTCGATCGTCAACAAACCCTCGGGGGTCAGATCAATCGCTGCTGCCATCACCAGTCTCGTTTCCAACGATTCACTCATCAGCCGGCGTCTTCGCTGGCGGCTGGCGAGGGTTTTACGAGTTTGATGTTGGTCGGTTCTGGGTGAAAAGATCTTGGCAAGCATTCTGACAGTTCCCTCGGAGGCGACATGAGATTCGCGCCGGCAATTTCGGCGGCGTTGAACCATTGGTGTCCTGAGAGAACGACGCGCTTACATTCTTCGTAAGAAAAAGCCGTCTTTCGGGCCGCTCACAGCTCTTGAGCGTCAAGAAATCAGCAAGACTGTCGCCGATCGGCTCCGTCCGATCGAGTCTGACACGTTTCCATTGGGCGGAGCCGATGGGCGACTTTCAAAAACTCGCCGGTTATTGAAGAGCCGCTCCTAAACTAAGGAGCACTGCTCAGTAAGCGCCTTCACGCAGCAGCATCGTGCGGATCGTGCGAAGTACCAGATAGGCGTCTAACCAAATCGACCAGTTGCAAACATAGTAGCTATCCAATCGGACGCGCTGTTCATAACTGGTATCGTTGCGACCGCTGACTTGCCAGAGACCGGTAATGCCTGGGCGGACACGCAGATACAAAGCATACATTTCACGATAACGATCGATCTCATCTTGAACGATCGGACGCGGCCCCACCAAGCTCATTTCACCCTTCAAGACATTCCACAATTGCGGTAGCTCGTCCAGGCTCGTCTTTCGCAAAAAGTGACCGATTCCCGGTATGATTCGCGGATCATCTTTCAGCTTCTGATCGTCGAACCACTGTCGACGCATCTCTTCGTCATTCTCCAAGCACTCTTCGAGCACACGATCGGCGTCACAGACCATCGAGCGAAACTTCCACGCCTTGAAACGTTTTCCGTGGCGGCCGATCCGCGTGTGTCCGAAGAACGCCGGCCCGGGTGACTTGCACTTCACCCAAACAATGATGGCGAGCAACAATGGCGAGAGTATGGCTATCGCGACGGATGATAAGACTACATCCATCAATCGCTTTAGCCCGAGTGCGAACGGATTTTGCAAGTGATCGCGGAGGTGAACCCCCATCACACCCGCGCACTCGCGGGTGTCGGCCCAAAGGCTAGGCAGTTGATACGTGGAAGGAAGGATGAGAACATTGCGAATGTGAGATGCATTGGCCAGCACGTGCCCCATCTCCATCGGCTCTGATCCTCCGGGCGCCACGACGACCCAGCGTGCGTGGTAACGTTTGGACAGTCGTTGCAGTTCCGAGACCGGCCCCAGATAGGGCAAGCCGCCACCCAGCTTTGATTCTCGTTCGACGGCGGGACTCGCTGCATCGACCAAGCCGATCGGCCGGAGGCCTCGCTCGGTGGCTCGGCTGTAGAATCGATAGAGCGCTTGAGCTTGAGAACCCGATCCGACGATGATGGTTCTCTCACCCCACCAACTTCTGCTCGCAAGAAATCTGCGAGCCAGCATTCGGGAAAGCGGAACGTAGATCGTCCCAAAAACGATGCCCGCGACCGCGATCGAAATCTCCGAGGACGAGAGGACGCCGACGGCCAGATTCAACATGATCATCGATGCGAAAGACGCCCAAACCGCCAGCACGCAGGCTCGCAATTCGACCACCGGACTGGTACCAGAATTTGGGAACAACCCCTGCAAGATGGCGAACAAGAGATAGCTGGCTACAACCGCGATGAGCTGGTTTCCAAACGTAATTGGTACGGAAACCCCGGTGAGGACGAATCGCAGAGCTCCGGCAGACGCCAAAGCGGCCACAATCGCACAGACATCGCACGCTATCAGCGGTGCGGCCGTCCAGGCGTGTTGAAATGATGACGATCCCTGCAGCGCCCGAGTGATGGGCTCACCCGGTTTCGACAGCTCAGCTGCCGAGGAAGTGTCGTTGCCGGCCGGAACGAACGGATCAAGAAGCGATATCGCATCGGCCGAGACGACACCAACTGGTAGGGGGCGTGACGGCAGAGAATCGGACATGCGGGAATCGGTTTGTTAGCGTGAACAAACGACGTTTGCTTCGAAGAGTTGCAAACATCTGCCGAGCGAACGAAGCGATTCAAACCGCATCCGTTCTGCCACCGGAAGGACCTGGCGTTCCATCTACGTGCGGATAGTAGTTGAACCGGCTAGTGAAACTAGTTGGATGTGGCGATTTTTAACACTTGCGGACTATTGTCACCCGTTGCGGATCAGCATGGGCGAAATCGGACAGCTCTCGGGTGACCTGTTGGGTACCGAATGGTCCGTTCGAGACGCTTGTTCCGGCCATAGCGAAAGCAACCACAGTTAGGGTTTCCGGGGCGATGCACGTTGTGCTCTCCCGTGAAACGGGTTGTCTTTGGAAACAGCCGCTATCGATCATCACTTCGGTTGCCCGCTGCCGAACTCCGCACATAGATCCCCACCCAGCGATGGAGCGCAGGCGTGTCACTACAAAGATTGATGAACTCGTGCGTCCTGTCATTTGGCACCCTGTTGCTAATGACCGGATGTGCCTCTCTAAGCGATTATCACTATGAGCACACGCAGAGAATGCGTGCTCGTAGCCAGTACCGTGAATGCGGACAATCGGACTGTTCGCGCTACCCGTCTGACTACAAGAAGGGTTGGATCGATGGCTTCTATGAGGTGAGCACTGGCGGCTCCTGCAACCCCCCGGCAATTGCGCCTTCCCGATACTGGAAGCCCGGACAAATTATCGAAGACTGTGACAACCGCCGCCACGAATACTACAGTGGGTGGCAGGACGGCGCAGCCCGCGCCTCACAGTTCCCCGATACCCACCACCTCAAGATCTTCGAGACGTGCGAGTGCCCATTCCCACGTTGTGAGTGTCCCCAAAGTCCGTGTGGATCTCTCGGTGGATGCAACCAGCAAGGAATGGCTTTGCATCCTGGAATTATCGAGCAGGATCGAGAAATCATTATGCTTCCGATTCCAGAGGAACCCGTCGTGACGCCACCGCAGTCAACGCCGAGAAGTGCGCCGATGATCGACGCGTCTGCATCCGAAGGCTTTATCGAACTGCCCAACCCCGTCGCACCGACCGATGACGCACCTGCAGCGACTCCGGATGCCGCTGTCGCTCCGCCGACCGATGCTCCAGCGATCAAGAATGCCCGGCCCACCGACGTCGCTCCAGAAGATGTCGAGAATGTAGCGTCGCCGAGTGATAACGCGGAAGCAATGGAGGACGTCGTTGAACCTCCCGCACCACCGCTTCCCCCTCAGGCTCCACCGCAATCAGGTGATGAAGAAGCCGCGCCTATCAAGGAAGCCAGCCCGACCAAACCGGCTAAAGACTCCACCGGCATGACTCTGCCGCAGACGCGATCAGGCGTGAGCCAAGACGGAAGGACACCGAACGTGAAGTATCTTTTCGGTGATGACAACAGCCAGACGATTGAGTTTGGTCCCACCGCTTCATTCACAGATTCAGTCGATGTCCGCCTCGATGTGGAAATCGCAGGATCAGGCTTAATCGAGTTGAAGTAGACATACTTCACCAATCCAAGATCTATCGGCTGCAGAGAAGGATTCTCGCGCCGTTCGTCAGACAGCAACACCGCTCAAAGCGAATCAACAAGCGAAAGGATTCCATGATGCTTCGTCACCGCCGTTCAATCGCGAGGTTAGTACTCTTGTTGGTGGCGAGTAGCCTCCTCATCAGCAACAGCGGCTGCCATCTTGTTTCGAGTGCCAAGGACGCGATTCCTGCTCACCGACTGGACCCGGCTCTCTTTGACTGCCCGCGTGAGCAGATGGTGCCCATCTCTTACGCCGCACTGGGGCAAGACCGTCCCGTCGAGCATCTGATCGGCCCGGGAGACACGCTGTCGGCCTTCATCTTTGGCGTCTTCCCGGCAAACGAAGAAGAGTCGCCGGTGCAACAGCGTGCACAAGCAGTGAATCAGCGATACTACCCACCGAGGGGCACGGAAGTCGGACCATCAACGGGGCTGCCGATTCGCGTCGATGACCAGGGCATGATCGAACTACCACTGATAGGCTCGATCTCCATCGCTGGGAAAACGATTGCGGAGGCGAAGGATGTCATCCGAGAAGCTTGTTTCGCGAAACAAGTGCTCACGGAAGGCAGCGAGCGCATCAACCTCAGCTTGGTGATACCGCGAGTCCGCCGCGTCGTTGTTCTGCGCGAAGACACGCCCAACACATCGGTCGCACTCGTTCCCCCAGAAGCAAACGATGAGATCCACCGCGGAAGCGGTCAGGTCATTGACCTTCCCATCTACGAGAATGACGTTCTGCATGCGTTGGCCGCAACCGGAGGACTCCCCGGCACCGACGCAGCTCGCGAGATCTATGTGATCCGCCGCGAAGCAGCACAGAATAACGCGTTCATGAACGCAACCACGCTGCAAACGCTGACGAGCGGAATGGCGGGCGTTTCTGCGAATCCGAATATCGTACGAATTCCGCTCGCGGTGCAGCCTTGCGACGCGACAACGATTCTGCCCGAACAAGTGATCCTGCACGACGGCGATGTTGTTTTTGTTCCGCGACGCAACGAGCATTTCGTGACCGGGGGACTCCTGCCCGGTGCTCGCATCGCACTGCCACGAGATGAGGACATCGATGTCATTGAAGCGATCGCGATGGCGACCGGATCAGCTGGCGGACCTCTCGGACTCTCCGGTGCTGCGATTGCAAACGCCCGACCCGGTTACATTCGCGAAGCGACACGCGTGCTGATTCTTCGGAAACTGAGGGATGGAAGGCAACT
>JBCCOI010000579.1:0-4870 GCA_039025515.1 Planctomycetota bacterium | reverse complement strand
TGCTCATCTGCGTGCTAGCCTGCATGGTGATCGTGACGGGACTGCTCGCGATCATGCAACACCAGGCGGTAAGTTCACGTTCCGAAATCAAACAACGAATCACCCGTTTACAACTGCAGAGGGTTCTCGATGCCGGAATCCTGAGGTGCGCCCAACAACTCAAAGCGAATCCGGAATACTCGGGCGAACTCTGGCAACCGGAGTTCTCACTACTCAACCAAACCTCAACCGCGTCGGTCAAAATTGAAGTTTCCGGCGAAGTTGCGAATCTCACTGTCTCCGTGGGCGAATCACCCCGTCAACTGTCTCTGTCCCAATCCTTTCAACTGAGTGCCTCATCATGAAGCGGCATGCGTTTACTTTGGTCGAATTGTTGGTGGTCATCGCCATCATCGGAATCTTGATCGGTCTGCTGCTTCCCGCCGTGCAAGCGGCACGCGAAGCCGCCAGACGGATGTCGTGTTCCAACAATCTCGCGCAACTCGCGCTCGCGATCCATCATCACGAGTTCAATTATGAATACCTTCCTTCGGGCGTGCTCGACTCTGAGGGACCGATTCGAAACGAAATCAATGCGGGCAAGCACCTGAGTTGGTGCGCGCAAATTCTTCCCTACATCGAACAGTCCAACGCGTACAAGAAGCTAGACTTCGACGCCTCGGCGTATGCACCGGAAAATGCCGAAGTCCGGACGCTTCAGATTTCGACATTTCAATGCCCCAGCAATCCCGCTCCCTACACCTATGATTCGGGAGAAGGATGGGCAGCCAGCGACTACGCGGGTTGTTATCACGACGTCGAGGCACCGATCGATTCTGACAATCATGGGGTACTCTTCCTCAACAGCAAGATTCGGTTCTCCGATATCCCCGACGGAACGACACACACGATCCTGCTGGGCGAACACTTGGGCGACCGCGATCGCTTGGGATGGATCTCAGGCACACGGGCGACGCTCCGAAACACAAACTCGTTCGTCGACGAGTCGTGGGAAGAGTACGAATCCAAGCAGTTGGGTTCACTCGAAGTCGGCGGCTTCGGCAGCCACCATCGAGGCGGAGCGAATTTTGCCTTCACCGACGGCTCGGTCCGATTCATGAGCCACTCGATCGAACCATCGCTCCTCCAATACCTCGGCAACCGTGCGGATGGTGAGATCTTCGATGACTACTATTGATCACTGACAGGTCCGTACGAACAGAAAACGCGCATTGATTGTCTGCGTCGCTTTCTGTATTCAAAACCGTGACGGTCTCCCTCCCACAGCTGCACGGATGCTTTGGCCATGTTCGCGACGACGGTTTCCCGAATTCAATTCGCCCGGTCCATGGCGGCCGCTCTTTTGGTGGCTTTGCTATCAAACGCGGGCTGCCGCACCTCTCCCACCGGAGGTTCCATGGTACGCGTCACGGAAGATCCGTCGGCAGTCACCGGCACAATCGAGGCACCGCCACAGCGACTAGCCACATCGAGGGCGAGTGCCAGCGAATCGGGTGACTCCTCACGACGTAGTAGCGTTGACGCCGCGATTGAAACACTCACCAACGCGAAACCGGCCGTCGAACACACCGCCGAACCTCCCGTGCTCACGGCGAGTGCGCAGCAAGACGTCGGCGATAAGAATCAGCAGGTGATCGCCAACGCGGTCGCCATGCTAGAATCCGTCAGGTCCGAGTCAAAGGATGAGGGTGACGCAGAACCCACGCAACCCAGTCCGGCCCCCCAGGCCGACGAGGTAACCGAAGTCCAAACCTCCGTGCGAAGTTTCGAGCCGAAAAACGAGGAGACCGTTGGCGGCTTGGTTTCCGCAACACTGACCGACCTCGCAGAGCCGATGGAGGCAACCCTCGACAAAACGCCCACACAATCGACTCCTCCGCAAGAAACGGCCTCCGTCGGTGACTTGCCATCCGATTCGATTCCTGCCGTAAGTCGCACGGAGATTCCGAGAACCGGACAGCCGAAACCGATCGGTGAGGCCCTGGCGAAGACGCTTGTCGATCTTCCGGATCTTCCTGAACGAGCCCCATCAACCGACGGTGCATCTCCAAAACGTATCGGTGAGCCCGCGAGATCACAAAGCCCGACCGTCCAAACGGTTTCACACACCTCCGCAGAATCAGAGTCATCACCTGTCTCGCCCAAAGCACTGCGAGCCTACAGTGACGATGAGCTATTCGAAGAGTTGCTTCTTCGCATGGCGGCACCTGGGGAGAACGAAGGAGACTCGGACCGAATGCGCCGCGAGTTCATGGTCCGGCACTTGATGGTGCTGGCGGGTGATCCCGAAAACGCCATTCGTGCGATGGATTCGCTGGGTGAACATGAAAGGAATTACCTGCAGCACCAATTGAAGGCGCTGTGGCAAGTGATCGATCCCGATGGTCACCCTTCCGCCTCACGACGCTTCACCTCGACGCTTCCATTGCTTCGCGAAGCAACCGCTCACCTCGCGGCGGCAACGGACTCACTGGACCTTCGAAATCTGGTCTTTTGCACGGAGATCGAATCCTACGGAAAGTTCAAACCTTTCGAAGGAAATCGATTCGTCGCCGGTCAACAAGTGATTGTTTACTGCGAAGTGGAGAACTTCATCTGTGCCTCCACCAAAGAGGGGTTCTTTAAAACAGAGTTGCAGGGGATCTACGATCTTTATGATGAGGACGGCAATAAGGTGCTCAGCCAGCTTCTGCCGTTGGATTCACAACTGGTTCGCAATCCGCTACGAGACCATTTTGTCGCCTATCAGATGGCTTTATCAGACGAATTGATTCCGGGAACGTACCGACTGGAACTCACACTCGAAGACATGCTCGGAAAGAAGTATGGTCAAGCGAGCGTGCCGTTCGAAATCGTCGCGGGCCGATAGTTACTTCGACCAATTCCGCTTCAACTTCGCAAAGACTTCCGAGAGCGCGAAATCGATGCTCATTCCGTGGACTTGAGCATGCTCAAGAGCTCGGTCTTCAACATCCTGGGTGCTTTGACGATCCATCGACGAAGATGAAATGTTGCGTCGTGTCTGCAGAGAGAGAACCGTCAACAGGATGATGCCGACGGCTAGCAGGACCGCATAGCGCCGACCGGCAGTTCTCTCGTTTGACCTCGACGCGGCCCGCAAAAACCGCTGACGATGCCGGTCATCGCTGCGGATGTGTGGTGCAAGCCTCTCGATTCGGTAGCCGATTTTCTTTTCTTCCAGGCTGTTCATCGCACGATTGCCCCACTCGAATCCGCTCGGTCGGTGATCGAGTCCGGCTGCACGCCAGCTCGTTTTAAGCACGCTGCGATTTTTGTCATGCCGTAACGATATCGACTGGCCGCGGTGGCCGGCTGGATTTGCAACAGCAATCCAATTTCCGCAAAAGTCATCTGCTCCCAGAACTTGAGCACGATGATCTCACTCTGTTCGGTTGGAAGTTTCTTCAGTGCTTGCCAGATCCGTTTGTGCTCATCCTCGGTCTCGATCGCCAAGCGTCCGCGTTTACCAATCAACTTCTCCGCGATTTCGCCCAGAGACCGCAGCCTTGAGCGTTTTCGAATGATGATCAGGGATTCATTGCGGACCATTTGAAGGAGATAGTGCCAGGGCTGCGACGCCACGGCCAAGACCTTGGGCCGGTCGGCAACTTTCAAAATGGCATTGCTGACGGCGTCTTCGGCATCGTGACGCTGTCGCGTGATCGAGAGAGAGAAACGAAGCAAACGATCGGAGGTAAGGTCGAAAAGTTCTGCGAGTGCAAATGTCCTCGCGTCGATTCCCCCCGCGTTTACAACCTGCTCCACGAGCAAGCGAATCCTTCGGTTCAGGGGTGTTTCACTGCAGTGCGACAAGGAGATCCTCCGGCTCAACGAATCCAATAAGGATGCGCAGTGAGCCGGGGTTTGTCTATCGAATCCGAGTTCCCAGCTGATTTATTTGAAAAAAGGATTCAGCTGCGTTCCGTCCGGAGCCCGCGTTGGCGTTTTGGGCGACTTTCTAGTCGGCGCCCTTCTCGCGGGCGGAGCCGGCGTGGGGGGAGGTGCAGAAGTTGGCCCCGGAGGAACGATACCACCAGCGGCCGGTGCGATCGGTTCTCGTGACGGCGTCACTGCCTCCTTCGGCTCATCGAACCAGCTTGGCTCTACCGCATCTTTGTCTGCCGCGTCTTCGTCGTCGAAACCGAAGGCTTCCCAATTGACTTCCTGAATCTCGCCATCCTGCAGTTCAACGCCTTGCTCGCTAGCTTGGAGAAACTGTCCGTTCAAACCTTCGCCCAGATCACCGATCATTGCCAGCGGAATGATTGCGACTAAGCCCACGCCCATCATTCCGATCGTCGCCGTGATGCAGAAAACGATATAGATACCGAAGGCTCGCAGGTAGCCACAATTGCCAGCCTGCGAGAGACAAGCAAGCGTCGCGAAGATCGTGAGGGGGAGTGCGATCAAGCCGCCAAGCGGACCGACAACGGAACCGAGCACCGAACCGATCAATGAGTTGATCACCGTGATGGCGAACAAATATCCGAGGGCTGCAAGAAACGAAATGCGGTGCCGGGCAATCAGCGAAACACTGAGTTTCAAGCAACCGGCCATGATCAGGAACATCAAGACGACAACGGCGGCCACAATTGCGAGCACTGTGACACCCATCGTTGCCACGAATTGCTCAAACGTTGGGTCTTGGAGGTCCATGAGATTCTCGAGCGAGTTGGGATAAACTGGAGCACTTAACGCTAGCTCACCTCACTCGTTCGAATTGGCCTCACCCGATTGAGGATACTCGATCGAGTTCGTGATCCTCACCCAATCACTACGGGCCGCAAGACCGGACCCTTCGCCGCGTACAGTCTGCTCGGCACCTGACTCTTTCCCCGTGGTCGCAACG
>JBCCOI010000578.1:0-4876 GCA_039025515.1 Planctomycetota bacterium | reverse complement strand
TGTGAAATCCTCCCCGTGCTTCTCCACCCATTCGGCGAGCACATCCTGAAGCGACGCCGATACGAGGAAGTACTGTTGCTTCAATCGCAACTCCTTGCCGTTCTCGCTGGAGTCATTCGGGTAGAGCACCATCGAAATCTGTTCGGCATTGTTCTTCTCCGCAACGGACTCGGTGTAGCTCCCCGCGTTAAATTCATTCAGGTTGAACGCATCCGTTGCCGTCGCCTTCCAAAGACGTAGCGTATTGACGGTTTGATTGCGAAACCCGGGAATCGGCATGTCGAAGGGAACCGCAACGACGTCGTGAGTTTCAACCCAGCGGCTGTGAGGCTTTCCCGCTTCATCCCAGTAACGCTCCGTACGCCCATAAAACTTTACGTGTTTCGTGTCCTCGTGACGCTCGATCTCCCAAGGATTTCCGTCCAGCAACCAGTGGTCGGGAGCCTCGACTTGACGGCCTCCACTGATCTTTTGATGGAACATTCCGTATTCGTAGCGAATGCCATACCCCGAGACGGGCAAACGTAGATTTGCGCAGCTATCCAGGAAACAGGCTGCCAGCCGGCCGAGACCACCATTGCCCAGTCCGGCGTCATGTTCGCGTTCGACGATTTCTTCAAACTGCACTCCGTATTGGGCCAACGCATCGCGCATCGGGCCCTCAAGATCCAAGTTTAGAACGGCGTTGTTGAGCGAACGCCCGAGCAAGAACTCGAGCGAAAGGTAGTGAACGCGACGCGTGTCTGAGTGACGCACACGCTCGCGCGTGGCCCGCCAATCTCGACTAATGCGATCGCGAATCGCGTTTGCGGCTGCCCGGTAGCAGTAGCTGTCGTCGGAATCGAGGTCGTCGCGACCGAGCGTGTACACCAAGTGGCGTCGCAGCTCATACGGGAGCGAACCGAGGCTAACGTCTTCAGAGGTCTCGGAATCGAGCGGTGCGGGCTCAAGAATTTTCTGCATCGTGACTTCTTAGGCGAAGCGTTGAGTTGACGGAATTGAGTTGGGACATTGTCCGACCGGAATACAATCGGACAAGCGTCAGGTGGACATTCGAACACATGGGAGGTTTTTTGCTTGGCAAGGCCAGTTTCCGCAGGTTTCCAAGCCTTAAGCGACTTAGAAATTGCGAGTCTGCAGACCTCTCTTGTGGCCGGTATCGGATTCATTCGGTGTCAATTGTCCTAAACACGACAAAAACCGTGAGAATCAGTTTTTACCCAAGAAACAAACGCGTTAAATCTGTCAAAGCCCGCCCGAGACGAATTGTCACCGACGAGGCGAGAGTAAATGGCAGTCGCTTATCGCCCGATGTCCGGCCGGATCGGCCGGCCGACGCGAACTCACCGGACGATCGATTCGTCTGGCGTTGCCCGTTCCCTTAACCAAATAGGTATCCGTCGACTCGACCTCTTTCTGGTAGCGTCTTCGGTAGCGATCTCCGTGCCCATAACCGTACGTTTGATAACTGCCTTGCGCGCTGGTTTCATAGTTTTGGAAGCCGCGTGTCCGTCGTAGCTTGTTGACGACGACGCCCATTACCTCGGTCCCCGTCCATTGCAGCAGCGAGATTGCCTCGCGCGCGTTTGGTCGTGAACGACGGCGGATCCGCAGCACCAGAATCGCGGCGTCGACCATCGGCGTCACGATCGTCGGGTCGCTGACCATCAGCACCGGCGGCGTATCGACAATCACGAAATCGTAGTGTTCTCGGGCCCACTGGATGACATCGCCCAGTTCGCCCAGCGTCAACGCTTCGGATGGATTGGACGGTAAAGGGCCACAAGGAAGTACATCAAGATTCTCAAGTGAAGACTCGTGAACTGCGGCTTCAGGAGTTAATTCGCCATTGAGGACGTTTGATAGGCCGGGCTTCGACCGTAGATCAAATCGCAGCGAAAGCCGTGGGCTCCGAAGATCCAAATCAATGACCAACGTTCGCTTGCCGGACTGCGCGATCGAGGCGGCGACGTTTGCGGCCAACGTGCTCTTGCCGTCCCCGGGCAGCGGACTCGTAATCTGAAACACTCTCGCGCCGTCTTGTCGGCTTTTCAGTAGGACTGCCGTACGCAATCCACGGATCGCCTCGGCGGCGGGAGAATAGGGGCGGTGGACGACTGCAACTTGTTGGCTCAAGTCGCTACCAACGACTCGATTCGACGCTTTTCCTCGATCGACCGGAATGTGTGAGAGCACGGGAAGCTTTAATTCCCGTTGGATCTCCTCTGCACTGCGAAACGTTCTTGCGGTGCATTCCATGAAGACGGCGAGCAATCCTCCGATAACGGCACCGAGTAGGCTCCCGAGTGCGACGTCGCGGTGCATATTTGGTCCGATGACAGAAATCTCTGCTCGGTTGAGGAGCGGCTCGACGACGATCCCTCCACTCACATCCGCCAAGTCAATAGCCGAAAGCTGTTCTTCCAGTTGAATGAGCATGCTTTGCACGCTGGCCAAGCGACGCCGAAATGAAGCGTCTTCGTCTTCGACGTTCTTTAAAGCATCGGCCGCTACCTTTTCATCTCTGATTTGCCTGCGCAAGTCGTCCAGTTCCATCTGCGTTACCCGCAGCCTTTCTTGATAAGCCGACACAAGCACGTTGAGTTTGGGCCCTTTCGGTAGTGCCTCTTGAAATTCGTCGACACCATCCTTCGAACTGGCAGAGTTTCCTTGACCTGCATACAGTAACGAAGCATTTCCGAGTTGCCGCAGGTGTTCCATGGATCGATTCAGTCGCCTCCGGACAGCCAAGACCTCGGGGTGTGACTTACCAAACTCCAACTCGAGTTCTTCAAGGCGTAGACTGAGCGGCAACAGATGATTTTTGACATCGTTTCGCTGCGTTTGATACTCGCGGTCGATGATTCCCAGACCCTCGCTAAAAGCTTCATCACCGAGATGCGTCAAGATCTGACCGATGAGAGCCGGATCATCATGTAAACCACGAATCCTTTGCATGAACTGCAGTTCTTTATCGAGTCGTTTCAACTCAAGCTCAACGAGATCGTGTTGTTGCTGCAGATGTCGTTGGCGTTCCCGATGCGGGTTGATTGCAGATCCGTCGGCGGCCCACTCCAACGTCGTTTTTTGGCGGAACCTTGCGTACGCCTCCTCCAGCGATCGCTGCTGGGGCAGAAGAATCTCCTGAGCCTCATCAATCAAGCTGGAGAACTGATTGATTCTTGAATCACGTTCTTCTTGGAAGTGCTGCTTGATCGCCAGCGTGACGGAATCGACGGCTGCACGGCAAACATCGCGATCTTCACCTTCGAACTGAATCGATGCGATGAGCCGGTCACGAGCATCCTGAATATCGGTGAGGGCCGTAAATTCAACACCGTCGCGAATCTTCACAACTCGTTTACGAGGGCTGAGGTGTCGCAAACCCGGTAGCTCCATCAAACGCTCGTCGCCTCGAACTTTACCGAGGATGCTTTCCGAACGAATTAACGATTGAACGAGCTTTCCGCTGGGCATGCCACCACGAATGACACCGGTCACCGAATCAAGCGTCAGAGGAACATCGCTGCGAAACATGACGCGCGTCTTCGCGCGGAACGCGGTTGGTTTCTGAATGTGCCAGTAGTAACCGCCCCCGAATCCGACGACGGCACAAACGACCAACAGCCAACGATATCGCCAGAGCACTGGCAATATCAAATCGTTCTGCTGGCGGGACATGTTCCCCTGCGATGAATCGCGGAGACCAGTTCCGATGACCGAATCATCCAACATGAGGAGGGGATCAAAGCACTTGGTTCTGGGAGGGAATAACGCCAAACGGTTTTGGCTACCTTCAACCTACGAGCCAGCTAGTGTCGTCCGCTCAAATTCTTCGAGGGCTTTCCCTCATCATGCATCAAATCGGCTTGCAGTATTAAACTGCGGAGTAGCCTAAATGCTGCTTAGGGATCTTTCCAACCCAACGGGGGACAAGCCGCAGTACCCGCAGAACAGGCGAGTAATCCGGCGAGCTGAGCACACCGATCAAGAATATCGTAGCAACTGCAAGCACCACGATTGAACAGATAGTCATCAGAACCGGTAGCAAATCCTTCTTGAACCGTGATGGCGGTCGAGCTTCGCGTTCTTCTTCGGTGTCACTTGGCGGCTTGTACGGGAAGGCGAATTTTTCTCGTCAGCTCACCGAAATTCGGTCAGTTACCCAATGCGTGAATACTGGATCAAGCCGAGGATGAGAAACAGAATCGGGCATCCCAGGTTGATCACCAGTCTATCGGTGGCACTAACGCGTTGATGTTTATGGGCGTGTTGGCAAACGAAAAAGATCAGCAAAATGTGGGCTGCAACTGACAGTACTGCGATGTGAAACATGCTTGACTTCACTCGGCGGCTCGTATGGGTTTTGCTCATTCATGTTTCGCTGGAAACTTCTCGATAGCGAAATGGACCATCAATCCTACCAACAACACTGCAAGAAACACACGAGTCACGTTCGGCTAGCGTCCGACCATCCATGCGATCCATTCCTTCATGGACCTCGCGACGCGAACGCCCGCCGATGCATTGGGAATCAATGAGCGTGGACTGAACGTGGGTTCCGCGGTCCCGCTGAACTTGCATCCGATGGGAATGAACTCGAGATTCCGCTGGCGAGCAAGTCTCATGGCTCTCGTGAGATGATAGGCGCTGGTGACCAGGCCAACCCGCTCGGGCGTTTTTCCTAGGAATTGTCTGAGCCGTTCCGGAGGGTCGCCAAAGAACGACTCCAGAATTCGCATCTCTTGACTCGTGTTGATGCCGGGCACTTCAAAGATTGCATCACTCGGCACGCCGATGGACTCCAATAACTCGCGGCCAACACGAGACGGGTGGTAATCACCAAAGTGAGCCGAACCGGTGCAGACGATTGCTT
>JBCCOI010000577.1:0-4878 GCA_039025515.1 Planctomycetota bacterium | reverse complement strand
TCGACGAGTTGTCCGTCGCGGACTTTGAAATGGCGAGCGGTGGTGTCAGCCTCACCGCCCAACTGACGGAACCAGTATCTGCACCAAGTCTTGAGACGGCGTTCCCCATCGCATTGACGGTTGATGGGCGGCTGGAAAATCTCGGCGAATCACTACGTCCCTGGTTGCCCGAGGTCGTCGGGGACCTGGAAGGTCGGATTACGGGATCGGCCCTTGCTGCGGTCGGGCGAACTTCCGGATCGCTGTCGCAAGCGGATTTCAAGTTGACTCAGCCGCGTATTCATTACGGCGATGCTTGGTACCGTCAGCCCGAAGTCGATGTTGCGTTTCAGGGCATCTACGCTTGGCCAAGTGGAAACCTTCATGCGGAAACATTTACCGCGACCGGACAATCGCTTTCTCTCGCTGTACGTGGCGATGCGAGTCCGGAGAAGACTCACTTAGAAGTCGCCTGGGATGCCGATCTGCGTGGTTTGAGTGAAAGTGTCGAACGAACGCTTGCACATGCAGCAATGAAACGCCCGGGCGAAACAAGTACGAATCCAACCGTTCGTCCCATCGCGTTCCGAAGTGGTGGTGATGACCGTCAATCGTTGCATGGGACGTCACGGGGCAAGCTAACGGCAATCCGCGTTGAAGGCGGTTGGGTGTTTGATGCCGAGGCAAATGGAGAGAACGTTGCCATTGTCAGTTCCACCCGAAAGCCGACGACGTCGGGGTCGGCAATTCAATCAGGCCTTCGCGGTCGTGGAAGTCAGGCGTCACTCGAAACACTTTGGGCGGAACGCAAACTGCGGATGGTTGGTTCGCTTCGATACGACGACACGAGTGCTCGGCTCAGCTTTGATCGCGTCGATGTGACTACCGATTGGTTGGCGGGATCTTACGGTGGCGAGGTTCAGTTGGGCGCCGTACCGTCTATTCGTTGTTCGGGGCCCACGCAAATTCAAATGGAACGTTTCGCTCAGCGAATCTCGGCGGTTTCCGGAGTCCCATGCGTCGCCGAAGGCATTCATAAGAGCAACTGGGCTTTCCAATACGGATCACAGAAAGCTGACGAAGCGACAACGTTCAAAGCGCAAGGATCGATCGGTTGGGATGCATTGAGCGTTCCTACGCTTGAAATGGGGCCGGTGGTCGTTCCACTGAGCGTGGATCTCGACAAGACACAATTTGGTCGCGTTCAGATTCCCGTGCGAACGGTAGCGATGCGGCCGAATCAATTGCCAAGTTCTGCATCTTTCAGCGAGCCGTCGGCGGCGATCTTGAGTGTCGCCGGACAGGTTCGCTACGCCGCTTCGCCAGTGTTGGTGGAATTGGAGAAGGGTTCTACGGTTACCGATCTGCGGGTGACTTCCGATGCGGCTTCCAGTTGGTTGCGTTATCTCGCACCTCTCGCCGCAGATGCCACCAGGATTGATGGAGTGATGAACGCGCGGGTGGAGGAAGCCCTGATCGCGGTGGATGATCCCGCAAAGAGTCGCGTTCGCGGAGCGTTGAAGATCAACGGACTTTCAATGTCTTCGGGTCCAACCGCCAACCTGCTGATTCAAGGCATTGATCAAATCAAATCGCTCGGCAAGCTCAGTGGCGCGCAGCCTGGCGGCGGTACCGTTCCCTCGATGACTCTGATCAAGATGCCTCCGCAAACGGTTGAGTTTGCGATGGAGAATGGCGTGGTAAGTCATCAACGCATGTATTTTGACATTGATCGAGCCAGTCTTATGACGAGCGGTCAAGTCGGACTTGATTCGCGCATGAACCTGGTCGCCCAAGTCCCTCTCGATCCACGATGGCTGGGAAGTGATCTGAAGGGATTGGCCGGTCAAACCATAACGCTACCGATCACCGGAACGCTCTCGCGACCCCAATTGGATTCGCGAGGCATACGAGCACTGGTTACCGAGCTCGGAACACGGGCGGGTGCCGAAGTCATGCAGAACCGGTTGGACGGCCTGATTCAAAAGCAATTCGGGTCTTCGCTGGACCAAATCAACAATGGCCTCGAAAAGGTCTTTGGCTTCTAGTGCCTCTTTTGTTCCTGTCGGAATCCCGCCGCTCTGCGGCATCACGTCTAGGCCGTAAAGAACGCCTCACTCATTGATCCCCCGTTCCGAAGCCAGCTAGAATCGAAGGCTCGGCAACAATGCTCACCGTCCGGGGAATTCAAAATGCATCATCGACTACTGATCCAATCGTTCATCCTGTCCCTCTTCTGCTGCGCGACCGCTCAAGCAGAAGTGGTCATGAGCGTCGTAGCGTCGTCCGCGCCAAACTTTACATTGTC
Organism: Planctomycetota bacterium; assembly: GCA_039025515.1. Lineage (GTDB taxonomy): Bacteria > Planctomycetota > Planctomycetia > Pirellulales > Pirellulaceae > Stieleria. The sequence goes on along the minus strand of JBCCOI010000577.1, from coordinate 2,591 downwards.
ACCGAGTTGGGGCGGCTATCTCAATAACGCCTTGAATTCGCTGGAGAACGGGCTCGGCAACATCGGTGATCGGGACACTGATCCGACCGCCTACGAATTTTTCCCCGAAGGAACATTCATCGCTCCGCAAGAGTTGATCGTCTCCAACTTCCCGTCCTGGCGTGGCGTTGCCGATCCAAGCTCACCGTTCGATGGGGAGTTCGGCAATCGTCTGCATTTCGGAGTCCACGTCGTCGGCGACGGAAACATGCGGTTTCGTCTGGAAGATCTTTCGTTTGACATCACCAGTGCCGACAACGGAAGTCTTCTGAATTTCTCCGGAGACTTTGCCGGATCGTCTTACTCGGCCACACGAGTTGGGATTGATTACGGCGCCGACATGATGAAAGGCGGTGGTGATGACATGATCATCAACAGCGGTTCCTCGACTCAGTTTGTCGATGAGTTGATTTATGTAGGAGTGGGGAATGCCTTCGATGCCAGCGGCTTTTCAGGATCGAATCAAGAAAAGATTGACCAGTTGATCGGGCAAGTGGGCGGCGTCTTCGATGTCCGTGGAGGCTATTCCCTCACGGACTCCACGGGGACTTCTATACTCGCTGCCGGAACAACAACCATTTCCGTGGTGCCGGAACCGACCGCAATCGCGTTTCTTGCCGTCGCCGCAAGTTCATTCGGGCTACGCCGCCGTCGGCGTCGATAGCCAAGAAGTTCACGTTTGATACTGCATATTATGAGTTCCGACAAAGGGATTCAGAAGTGGATCGATTCCGCCGGCGCTTGGATCACCGATCAGGGTAGCGATGGCGATTGGTCACGTCGCGCGATCCTTGATCCCGCGCTTGAACCGATCATTGCCGAGATTAACGGTAAAGAAGTTCTTGATCTCGGATGTGGTGAAGGACGGTATGCCCGCGTACTAAAGGGCAAGGGAGCTTTGGTTACCGGTGTCGATCCGGTGCCTGAGTTCATTCAGAGGGCGCGTTCTCTTGACGCTGAATCCACCTACGAAGTCGGTACGGCAGAGTCGATTCCTTTTGTCGACGCTTCGTTTGATGTCTTACTTTGCTACCTCAGCATCATCGATATCGCTGATCTCACGGCCGCCTCGAAGGAAATCACACGTGTTCTTCGAGACGGAGGTCAATTGATCGTTGTCACTATCAGCAATCTAGCATCGACGACATCAAGCTGGGTGAAAGATGGTGAAGGAAAGAAGATCTACCGCACGGTCGACCGCTACATGGAACAGTTTGCGCTCGACCTCGAGTGGCGTGGCATACGAATCAGCAATTACCACCGTCCCCTGAGCTATACGTTGGGACTTTTCTTGGACGAGGGATATGTGCTGACGAAGTTCATTGAACCCTTACCAGATCGTTCCGACCCCAACTTTGAAGACGAACGTCGTGTGCCCACATTCCAGATCTTCACGTTCGACCACGTTGCATGAGACAGCCTCGTCGGTGGTGAGGCTGTCAATTGTTGGACGTCCAACGCGTCTGTCCAGCCGCATGAATGAGGAATGGTCGATCATTTCTGGCGTAGTTCATCGGTAGCTGCTGAAACTGACCGTGTCTGCACCGTACTTGCGATTGTTCTGAAAACTGACGTGCAGCACGGCACCGTCAGGCGGCAGGCGGTCGATGGGCTGGAAGGCTTCGTCGCCGTTCGTGCTCGCCTGTTGCAGCCGACCGAGTAACGACTGAGCTAGCTGCCCACATTGGTCCAGTTTGACGCCCTCTTCGACCTTCAGAAAAATTGGGTTTTCGACCCGGTAATATCGCAGGAATGTGTGAACGGAATATAAGGCTTCGTAGTCACCCGTCCCGTTGCTGATAAAGAGTACCGGCTCGTCGGGCGATGAATGACACTGTCCGGCGAGCACTTCGATGTCGTGAGTGAAGGCACGTGATGATTCAACACGCCGAGCTGATTTCCTCTGCATCGAGATCCCCATCACGCAAACGATCGCAACCATCACGAATCGCATCCTCTGCCGGCCCGTTAAGATCGATTGGGAGTCAGCGTCACTTGCTTCTTTGTAGTGGTTCCAAAGCTTCGCCAACAAAGGAATGGTGAGCATGGGAGCGAGGGCTGCCGGAAACGCGTATCGATCGCCGAAGGCACTGAAGCCGTCATAAAAGGCAAACTGCGACGTGAAGAGTAGTAAGAGGCCAAACAATGCAACGATCGTCGTCCGAATCTTTGGGCAAAGCGTTCGCAATTTCTCGTTTTGCCTGCATCGCCACGCCGTCCAACCGAGAAAGCAGATCACCAGCAGTAGAACAGCGCCGAAGTGCAACGTCACACTTTCGGCGGCAGAGAACAGCAACGTCTCGAGACTGCGCTTTTTCGCATAGATGTCCAGTCCGTCGGTGGCTGCAAGTGAGGAGAGAATTTTCGACGCAAGAAAGCCACCGCACGCAAGAACCATGCACGTTGCAAAGATTCCGGTCACTCCCAAGCGGCGTTTGTAGCCGGCATAGATGGCGTACATGAGGACGGCGGGCGCGAGAACCAGGAAGTTCTCTTTGCATCCCATGGCAATGATCGTTCCAAATGCCAGTGCGAGCCAACCCCCGGGCTCG
>JBCCOI010000576.1:0-4893 GCA_039025515.1 Planctomycetota bacterium | reverse complement strand
CGGCCAATCGGTCACGTCCCGGCCCGCCAAATAAACACGACCACGATCCGGGGGCACCATTCCGCAGATCATCCGAAAACTCGTCGACTTGCCGGCACCATTCGGCCCCAACAAACCGACGATTTCAGCTTCGCCGACTCGAAAATCGCCGCCGTCGACGCCGCGTCGCCGACCGTAAGTCTTCTGCAGTTCGGTAGCCTCCAGAACGGGCGCTGAATCAAGGGCGGAGTCGTTCATCGATCGAAATCCATTTCGTTGAAGTGATCGTTCGTTCTATCGCGTTTCTCGTTACGACCGATTCCGCTCACGTATCTTGCGAGCAGGTGGAAACTGCCGAGCCGGCTAGCGAATCAGTCTAATGCGTTTGGGATTGGGGGTCATTGGAATTGGGCTGTTCCAAGGGTGCGGCCAAAAGACCATCAATGCCTTTCCAACAAGCAGATCTCGCGGGACGTAGTCGGCATCCCAAAACTTGTGCGCGTCCTCACCAAATCGAGCTGGTAGCCGAGCGCCCAGCTTGCTTCCCACCCAGCACCGAGCGTCCAGGCTCTCGGGACTGTTGTCGCCCATCGGAAAGAACCGATCTTCACCAATCTCGAAGGTCACGGTTCGTGCGACTTTCCAAATCGGTTTCAAACTCCACTCTCGCGGTGTTGCGAGGACACGCTGCACTCCCTCCGCCCCTCCGAGACCGAATCCGTTAACGCTTCTGGAATCATAGTCCGAAAGCGGCCCAGGCACGCCGCCTTTCGAAGCGATGTAGTACTTATCACGGTCAATCTTGATATGGTCGATTTTTGCCGACCCGCCACGGACCGCGATCCCGACAGGTGCGGCATCGAGGGGATGCTCTGGCGTATAGCGAGGTCCGCGATCATCTGGATCTCGGAAGCCCCCGCTATCGAATGTGGTCGCACCATCAAACTCGAGTAACTCGTCGTTGATCCAAACAAGAATTTGGTCATCAAAGTTGCTCATCCGAACACGAAACGGACCGCTGCCGACACCCAACTGTGCCGTAACCGATTCCGAACCAGAGAACGCCAACGGTGTCTGCCCATCGATCAGGCGCAGGGACGCAACTTGGTCTTTCAGGTTGAAAACGCATTGATGTTGAACGCCAGATTCAACCAACTCAAGAATCACTTCTTGGCAATCTTCTGAGGGATCGACGGACGTTTCGACCATTAAATCGCCAACCCAGTGGAGCCCATCGTTCGCCACGCCATGCGTGCCAAAGCTCACAGAAGAGTACTGCGAAAGAGGTCCACCTGATTGATATTCCGGCTTGAAGGGGGGCGTCTTGGCGAACCTCCGATTGAGTGGATTCTCGACGTACACGTTCCGACTACGTGTGTGAACATAGCAGTCATAGGAATAGAAATCTGTGATCGCGCGACTGTCGTACGGATCAACCATGTTGAGTGGTCCACCCTTGCTGGCCACGTCCCACTGAATCTGGGTGGGCCATCGATGGAAGTAACGCAACCATTGCGGTTGATCTCCCTTCGTTTCAATGCTGGCAACCAGGCCATCTTTGCTTCGTTTAACTTGCCACGAGTCCTCAGGTGGCGATTCCGCTCCTAGACGCCATGGTTGAAAGCGGCTGGGAAAGTTTTTCTTGATCAGCAATTCGGACTGGTGATCGCTGTCGTAGACGTGATGCTTCATGACAAGTTGCTTGTCAGCCGGTTTCCGCAAGATCTCGTCCGAGCCGTCGTCCGATCGACGGTAGACGTCTCCCATGAAGATGGAGAGTGTTTCTTCCGGCAGCCCGACCAGCCGCTTGATGTAGTTTTGTTTCGGGTTACCGGGAAACTTAAACACGATGACGTCCCATCTCTGGGGCTCGGAGATCGTGTACGCGTATTTGCTGACCAAAATACGGTCGCCGTTGAAGGTCGCGTGATTACTTTCTCCCGCGAGGTCGAAGTTGTTCACGAAACGACAATTTGGACAGACCCCCGCGACAATTGTCTTCTCCTGCTGGGGCCCGCTCCGTTCCATGCTGGCACCGACCTGAAATCGTGTTCCGCATTGCTGGCAGACGACGTCCTTGTGTGCTCCCATCAACGTTGGAGCCATCGAGCCCGTCGGAATCACGAAGGCTTCGCCGATGAACGCCCGGAATAGCAATGCGAGAATGAAAGCCACGACGAAAGCTTCGACCGTTTCACGTTGGGCGGCCGTCCGAATGGAGTCCGCGAAGCGTCGTTCCGCAGTTCGGTGGTCGATGGCATTTGAAACGTTGTCAGTAAGCTTCCGCCCACTCGACTCGCTTGAAGGTTTTTTCGCTGCCTTGGCCGCTGAATTTGACTTTCCGGTTGGCCTTGAGCTTGAGGCAGTCTTTCGTTTTCGCGACATATTCGCTTAAGTGCTCGTCTATTGCGGCTGTCACGGCGAGAGCGGCCGGACGGCTCAAATTGGGTAAATCACGTGGACTCAGCAGCGAGAATCCTAGCTGGTTCGCTGGCTGGGGGGAACTTCGATTACGCTGCCCCGAATTTGGGAAATCACGCCACAAATTATCCTGAAATGCCTAAACTGAGGGAAGCGGGCAGCAAACGTGCCGAATGATGACGGTCCACACGGCCGTCGTCGATGACGATTCGCGAACCAATTCCCAGCCGGGAGATCAATGACTCGACCGTCCTCAAAGCTACGGCCCAAGACCGACCTTCGGTCATTTTGTGCGGACCGACGGCACGGTTCGCTGGTTCGAGCCAGTGTTTTGTTCATTCTCATCGGCGGAACGTTGTCCTGTTGCCGCGCTGACGACGGATCACAATCGAAGGTATCTCCGTCCACGGACGAGATCATTCGTGAGCTCATCGAAAAACTGGGTAGCGACAGTTACGCCACCAGGATTCGTGCGCGGGACCGGCTTCGTATGTTTGGGCTGGAGGCCTTCGATGCGTTGCGGGAGGCTCAATATCACGAAGACATCGAGATCCTCGCGGCCGCCCGCTACTTGATTGGCAGCTTGCAGGTGAGTTGGTCCAAGGAAACTGATCCAAAAGAAGTACGCAGCATTCTGCGCGAATACGGTGCACAGAGCGAATCGGACCGAATGGCGAGGATCGACCTTCTCGGCAGGCTGCCAGGGCAACTCGGCGCCGAAGCGCTGGCCAGGATCGCCCGATTCGAACGGCTTTCCGTGCTCAGCCGAAAAGCGGCGATGTTGGTACTCGGCCAACCCGCTGGGGAGGGCGAAGCGAGTCGCAAGCGGTTGGCTGATCGCATTTCGAACGTCGTCGGCTCCAATCAACGTGACTCCTGTATTTGGCTGCTCGCATACGCCGATGACCTGCGGAACGGCAGATATGACAGTGATCGTTGGATGGCCGTTGTCGCAGACTTTCGGGCACGGCTGGACCGCGGCATTGACCAGGAGATCACGGGCGACTCCGTGATGGAGCTCGTTCGGGTGCTCGCGTCGCGAGCGAAAGAGGAAGAGTTGGTCGAAGACGCAAACGCACTGGTGATCGGCCACATCGACTTGGTGCCGCCAAGCATTCGTGCGTTGGAGGAGCAAACGAATTGGTCGCTCCAAGAAGGATTCTTCGAAGCGATCGTGTCATTGCACGACTTACACAAACACAGCTTCGATCAAAACGCACAACTGCTTTACTGCGTTGCAGAGGCTCACGGTTCACTCGACGCAGCCGACAAGTCAACAGAATTTGCGACCAAGGCTTTCGAGACGAACGGATTCCCGGAGCGACGCCCGGCGAACGAAGAGGAGATCGCGAAGGGGAAAACTTGGATGCTCCCCGAGGGAGTGACCGAACATCAGATCTCTGAAATTGCACGTGCAAAGTTGACTGTCACGAGGACTCTTTATGGGCGTGGCAAGTTCGAGTGGGCAGAACGCGAACACTTGAGGATTCAGGATTACCACGACCTCAACACTCTTGTGGGTCTCGAGTCGCGTCGGCAACTTGCGATGATGTTTGGCGAACAGCTACGGCATCGCGAAGCTTCTTCGCTCTTGATGCCGATCGTGGAACGCATTGAGAAAGACCGGCTCTACGAGACACGCATGTTGAGATGGCAGTTCAATTCGAGGTTCTTTCGCAGTCTTTTTCATTTCGAGAACGCTCAGGCGCGTTTGGATAGCGACGTGACCGAAGCTGATTTGAGCGAGGCCAAGTCGGAGCTTCAACTCGCCTACAACCTCGACACCGACAACATCGATATTCTGATCCGTATGTACAGTCTTGAAGACCCAAAGGATGTCGATTGGAAGCCGACCGTTGTTCGCCAAATCTCGGACAACCGCGAGAAGCTTCAGCGTGAGATTGCGGCTCTCCAAGCAAGACGGAGCATCTCTGCTAGAGACCAAATCCAAAATAGTCTCGGTCAAAAATACAACCAATACGCTTGGCTTGTGTCCAATACAGAAGGCGACCAGGAGAAAGCACTCCGTTGGAGTCAAGAGTCCTTGAAGTACTCCAGAAGCCAGGCGGATCGTGCCGCTCGCCTGGATACCTGCGCTCGCTGCTTCTACAGTCTGGGCAGAGTCGAAGAAGCGATCGAGGCACAAGAAGAAGCTCTCGTTTTGGACCCGCACTCGCCGCCGATGAAACGTCAGCTGCAACTATTCAAGTCGTCAGAGATCGCGCCCTCTGCCGAATGATCTCTTTTGATCTAAGAACGGCCGATAAAGCGATCAGCGGAAAATCCACTTTGCGAACGCGTTGACGATTTCTTGGGGGTCGCGAATGGCTTGCCAGCTGGCTGCCGTCGCGATCGCAACGGCGACGAGGATCATCATGCCGCCACGTCGTTGTCCGGGCTTGGGAAGTTCGCTGGCGTGACGCCTCAGGTTTGAAAGCAGAGTGTCCCAGAACTTTTGTGAGATGATCGGTTCGAAAGATTCAATCGACGCGG
>JBCCOI010000575.1:0-4893 GCA_039025515.1 Planctomycetota bacterium | reverse complement strand
ATTTGACGGTCTGATCGATGACGTTCGTGTTTCAAGTCGCTCGCTGGAACTTGAGGAACTGCTGTTCTCCGGAGAAGACCGAGCAGAAGGAGTGATCGCCTATTGGCAGTTTGAACCTGATCCCGGCTTACTCAAAAGCTCTGCCGGAGAAACGCTTCAATGGATTGTGGGTGACGACGATTCAATCACGGTGAATCCGCAGCGTGAGGCCTTTGTGGATTGGTGCCACTTGCTCCTCAACTCAAACGAATTCCTGTATCGACCATGAGCGACGCGCGCCCCACACAACTGACCCACAAGCGCTCGGTGCCTTCCAGTCGCCGAGAGTTACTTCGCAATGCAGGCGTCGGCTTTGGCAGTCTTGCCCTTCATGATTTGATGGCTCGATGTTCATTTGGCGGTTCCCCCTCCAACCAAAAGGAATCACGGCAGCATCATCCGGCGACCGCGAAACGGGTCATCTTTCTGTTCATGGAAGGCGGCCCGAGCCATTTGGATCTATTCGATCCCAAACCGCTCTTGAATCGACTAGCGGGGCAACCGATTCCCAAGAGCTTTGGAAAGGTTGTGACCGCGATGGGCGAATTCCATTCGCCGTTGTTGGAAAGCAAACGTCAATGGCGTCGACACGGCGAAAGCGGACTTTGGGTTTCGGATTGGCTACCCAATGTCGCCGAGCACGCCGACGACTTGGCCGTCATTCGATCTTGTGTTGCCGATGGGATCAATCATTCCGCTGGCGTGTGCCAAATGAATACCTGCTCGATTCTGAGCGGAAGACCATCGCTTGGGGCTTGGGCCTCATACGGCCTGGGTAGCGAAAACGACAACTTACCGGCATTCGTTGTCATGCAAGACAACAAGTCATCGGTCGTGAACGGCCCACGGAACTGGGGCGCCGGATTCATGCCCGCAGTCTTTCAAGGAACGCGGTTAAGCGAAGGGAAGCAACCGATCGCACACCTTCAGTCACCCGAAGGATTCTCCGATCTGCGGCAGCGTCAGAAACTGCAATTTTTGGATAAGCTCAACCGCCGTTACGCGGACGAGCATCCGGAGCAAACCGAACTTGAAGCACGCATTGCCAGCTACGAGTTGGCGTTTCGTATGCAGTCTGAAGCTCCCGATGCGATCGACTTGAATCAAGAATCGCAGAACACGCTTCAAGCGTACGGCATCGGCCAAAAACCGACCGATGCTTACGGAAGACTCTGTTTGCTTGGTCGTCGGCTTGCCGAACGGGGCGTGAGATTCATCCAGCTTTACAGTGGTGCGGGAAGCAAGTGGGATTCACACGACCAAATCGAAAAGAAGCATTCGGGCCTCTGCCGAAGCGTCGACCAGCCGATCGCGGCATTGCTAACGGATCTAAAGCAGCGTGGCATGCTTGATGAAACGCTTGTCGTTTGGGGCGGCGAGTTCGGCCGGACCCCGATGAGCGAAAAAGGTGACGGCCGCGACCACAACCCGAGCGGGTTCACGATGTGGATGGCGGGTGGCGGAGTGAAGGGCGGCCAGGTCATTGGAGAGACTGACGAACTTGGTTTGCATGCCATCTCGGACAGGCAGCATGTTCACGATCTGCACGCAAGCATTCTCCATCTCATGGGACTGGACAACATGGAGCTAACTTATCGCTACAAAGGCCGCCCGGAACGCCCGACCGTGAACGAGGGGCGATTTTGTTCCAAGTTAGTTTCTTAGCACTCACCGATTCGGTCCATGTACAAAATCCATTCAATACAAATTGGAAAGGTGATCACCGAGGGAGATCCTGAGTCACGACACGTCACAGAAAAACAATGGACCTCGGCATTTCGCAAGCAGCCAGTTTGTGGTCCGGTTGCCGTTTCGTCGATCGGGATCGACGGTGATTTTGTTGCCGACACGAAACACCATGGCGGTCCCGACAAAGCGATCCTCTGCTATCCCTTGAAGCACTACGAAGACTGGGCGAACGAGCACCCCGAACTCACCTTCGCCGGAGGTGGTTTTGGTGAGAACTTGACCTTGGACGGAATGTCGGAAAGCGATGTTTGTATCGGGGACCGCCTCGTGACGTCCGGCTGTGAGTTTCAAGTCAGTCAACCACGACAGCCCTGTTGGAAGATAGCGAGACGCTGGCAGGTCAAGTCAATGACGAAAGAAGTCGCCCAAACCGGCAGGACAGGTTTCTACGTGCGCGTGTTGAGAGGCGGTACGCTGCAGCCGGGCGAAAATGTCGAGATCGCCGATCGTCCGAATTCTGCTTGGTCGGTCTCGCGGGCGAATGACATCCTTTTCGGCCGCGAAGTCGATCGGGCAGCGGTGATGGAGTTGATGGCTATCCCCGAACTTTCGAATGAATGGAAAGCTTCGATCGCGTAGGAGCGGACGAGGTGCCCTACTCTGGCTGCTCGTACCAAACAACGCCAAGGTTGCTGCGTTCTTCGCAGGTCATAAGATCCAGGTCACCGTCCTGATCGAGATCCAACCATTCAGCTCGATCAAATTTTTCGCCATCCGCCCCGCTGACGTCACTCCAACAATCAAAGACCCATCCATCACCGGTACGTCGGGCCCGCGTTGCGGCGACACCTGGTCGCTTTCCGGCGAGCCCCGCTGCGTGGGTGTTGCTCGTGTGACCGACGATGAATTCCTCGCCGGAATGCGCGACCGCGATCGCCTTCCCCGAGCCAACACCGAACGGATTCTGCGTCTGCTGCTTCGTCCAGCGGCCGCTGTGTTTTTCGAGAATGGAAAAAACTCCGTCTCGTGAGCTGATCCAAATAGAAAGCGGCGACGTGTCGATCACGTCGGCGAACATCACTTCAGATTCCGACAACGGCAAACTCTTGCGGCGAAACGTTCCGGCTTGATCATACTCCAGCCAGTAGGCGCCGCGTTTCGGTCCTTTTCGGTCGGTGACGACCACGTCTGTCTTTCCATCGTCATCGAGATCGAATGGCTCGAGCGACATGATCCAAGCGGCATCGATCACATGGTGCATCTGCCACGCCGCAACATCTCGCGGATTCTCTGGAGCTTGAAGCCATACGATTCGGCCGTCACGCGAGTTTCCACTCGAGTGCTTTGACCCGACAATCAAATCGACTCCGTTTTGGCCGTCCACTTGCATGGCGACAGCGTACATCCAGCGGGTGACGTTTTTCGTGCATGGGATGATTTGGCTGGTCCAATCGCGGGGACTGTCACCTTGCCAGTGAACCCAGACCGCCTGTTCACGCCCTTCGTGACAGCTGACCACATCCATACGACCATCCTGATCGAGATCGACCGCGAATGCGTCTTCGGGAGACGGTGCTCGACCGACCGTCACTCCCGGCCAAGGATCTCGAACGCGTTCCTTGTCGGGCTGGAAACAAACTCGAACCACTCCGCCTTCCTCCCAGCCGGTAACGATGTCCAGACGTCCGTCTCCGTCCACATCAGCCAACCGAACTCCGTCGGCACCCCTAGATGAGTCATCGATGATGTGCCGATGCCAGTTTGCCGGAGAGAAATCATTCGCAAGAACGCCCGTCCCAACCAAGACGACGGTCATCAAACAGCAAACAACCACACCGGATCGCACCGAACGGTTCATGATTCGTGTGCCTTCCTTCTCTCGAATTCAATAAGGGCTAGTGCATCGTCAATCCTTGAATTTCGGGTCCATGCTTTCTGAGCCGATGGGCGACTTTGAAAAACACGCCAGTGATTCATCGGCTCATGTCGTGAAGACCCCGAATCCAGAAATGGACCATCCGCTAGCTGTGTGATTCGAGCGAAAGTCCGTCTAGCAACTGAGCTGCGGCATCGCTCTTGTTCAACACGTAGAAGTGGATTCCGGGAACACCGTTTTCGATCAAGTCGACGGTCTGCTGTCTCGCATGCTCAACACCGATGCGGAATTGATAATCCGCATCGCCACTTTCATTCATCGCGGAAGCCATCTGATCGGGGATGGCGGCTTTGCACATCCCCGCGATGCGTTGAGCCTGCTGGAAGTTCGTGATCGGCAACAAACCCGGAACGATCGGAACCGAGATACCTGCGGCAACGCAAGCATCACGGAATCGGTAGAAGTCCGCGTTGTCATAGAACAATTGCGTCACGATCACGTCCGCTCCGGCGTCGACCTTTCGCTTCAAGTTGTCGAGATCCGTTTTCGCGTTGGGGGCTTCCTGGTGGACTTCGGGATAACCGGCGACGAGAATTCCGAATTGCGTTTCAAAGCGATCGCGGATCATTTCCACCAGTTCATTCGCGTATCTCAGTCCGCCCTCGACCGCCTCAAATGCATCACTCCCCTTCGGCGGATCCCCTCGCAGCGCGACCACGTAGTCCGCTCCCCGCGTCTTGGCTTCGCTGAGGTAATCACAAAGCTGCTCGACCGTGGACCCGACGCACGTGAGGTGGGTGGCGATCGGTAAGTTGGTGACACGACGGACTCGCTCAAGCACATCAAGCGTGCGCGAACGGGTCGACCCTCCGGCTCCGTAGGTGCAAGTAAAGAAAGTTGGCGAGAACGATGTCAATCTGCGAACGTTGCTTTCGAGAGTCTCCATTCCCTTGTCGGTCTTGGGCGGGAAGAGTTCGAAAGAAATCGCACAGCGTTCGCCGCGAAATTGATCGGCAAGCATTCGAAAGTAGAAACAAAGGGGTTGAGGGACGAACGGTTTAAGCTCTTAGAACCGTATTGTAACTCACGAATGCACGCGCCGGATACTGAATACGACGAGGTTCGCGAACGTAGACGCCACAAAGACTGACTCAAGGCCAATCATTGACCCGTTGATCGCGTCAGCCTAGACTCGCACCCCGTGACTTCCCTGTGACTTCATGGTGCCGACTTCCTCTTATGAGCGGTTTTGTCTTGAACGGTCTTGAGCTCAACCCACTCACGGACGT
>JBCCOI010000574.1:0-4899 GCA_039025515.1 Planctomycetota bacterium | reverse complement strand
GCTACGGCACGGCGGATCGTGCCTGCTACTCTGACCGCCGATTCATCTTCGGCCTGAAAGATCGTCCACTTGGTGACATCTCTCGTGCTGCCGTCGGAATAGTAAGCAATCGCCCGCAGTGGCACCGATTCACCTAGCGTTTTTGCAACGTACCTATTTGGGGTGATCTCAAGGTGCTTTAGATCGCGCCGGAAACGATACTCCGCTCCTTGCTTAATCCAGTCCAACAGAAGCCGCGCGCTCTCACTGTCGTCATCGAAAACGCTTCCTCCGCCGTGCTCAACCTGTTCGGTTGGTTTCAAAACGACGAGGCTTTCACCGGCCTTTGACAAGTTGATTCGCCGGCCATTCATACGTTTTGCAATGGCTTCAAAATCGGATTTGGGATCTCCGCCGTAAAGCGACAGCTTGAAGCCGCCCCGACCGATCGCGGCACCATGGCACGCACCAGCGTTGCACCCATGTTTCGTGAGCACCGGAATGAGATCGTTTTTGAAGTCAATCCGGTTTAACTTGTCTTCTGCCGCGCAGGGACAAACGAAAACGGCAACGATGGTCAGAGTGGTGAGCAGTCTTTCCATTGTGACTCAAATTATCATTGTCTCACTGACGATCATCACTTGGTCCCCCAGGGAACGCGGCGCGATAAAGTTCAGCGGCTTCTTTGCGGGTCAGTTTTCCGGCTCGAACAAACTCGCCGAGTTTTTCGCGAAATGCATTTCTTGCGTCTGACTGCGGAGACTCGTCGCGACGCATGCGCATCTGCTCATCTTGGTCGAATGCATCGGCCAGCCATCCTTCGACCACTTCCCGATCTTCATCGATGATCTCCGCAATGCCACCCATCACGTGCGGGTCTGGAAACAGCATGCCTTGTGGAAAGACGAAATTATGCGTGACCGTACCACCCTTCGCGAGAATGATCGTTTGCGAGACCGCGCGATTCAATCCGTAGGCACCGGGACCATCACGGCCATCCTTGGATACAGCGATGATCTCGATTCCACGTTCACGCAATCGCGGAAACAGACCTGCAAAACGACGCGTCATTGTTTCGGTATCGTCGCACAAAAATACGCAAGCAACGTGCAAGTCTTGTTTTGCCTTGCGATCAATCGTCTCGACCGCACGAAGGATTCCATTGATTCCTCGCGCCGCGACGCCACCATCATCCTGGAAGACCAGGATCTGTGGACGTTCAGCCGCCAATTCGTTGGGTGCGATTTCCTTGCCCTTGCTATCGCCCATCAGACTTGTAGCCTTAAATTCCGGCAGCTTCTCTCCCGGTTGAGGTCCGGAGAAGATCTGCTTGCCTTTCGACATGAAGTCCGCCGGATCCTTTACGGTGACTTTCGGGCGACTATATTTCTGACGCGTGCGTGCTGCCGCGCTTGCTTCTTCACGATTCTCGCCTTCCTGTGCGACGCTGGCAGAAGCAAGCAATCCCAGCAAAGCCAGTGCAATTGGCATCCGATTCATATTCGTTGTCCTCCTAAGGCGGATCGATGATTTGGCCGGGCGATCGCGGCGGCAGACAAAGAATTCGAAAGAAGTCTGGTCGCCGACATTCTTACCATTGGAACAGCGATATCGAGCAAGGACCAGACGGAACCTTCGGAAAGTGGATCGCCTCAACGGACACTAAGCCGTTTTGTCAAAAAACGATCGCTCTCGTGCCTGACGAAGCTGAGGTCGTGCTGTATTTGCTGGGACTGGAAGTTTCGATGTCAACGACTGGCTTGATTCAGCCAGGTAAATCGGCCCCAGTTGCGATTGCGAGGTACGATCGGAAGTTCCTTTTCGCCGTCATCTGTTTCGATAGCAACGTTCGGTCCGCCTCTTCCAGCGTCGGGAAAAGCACGAGTGACAAACCCGTCGGGTGACCACGTCGGATCATCGCCACGTCCGACCCGTCGTCGCTCGCCACCATCGCTGCTAACAACCCACACGTGAAAGGTTGCCGAGATCAAACGATCTCGCTGTGGATTGGGAACACCAGTGAAAGGGCTCATGTGAATCATCTCGACCCCCTCCCAGTGAGCAATAGACTTTCCGTCGGGTGACCACGCGGGCACCTTTTGCTCGATCGGCAAATCAAGCGTCTCGTCCCGATCGGATGGCGGTTGCGAGATCATCTTTGCATCGCGTCCATCCAATCGGCTCACCCAAACTCGGGACAAACCGCTTCGGTTAGAGACGAAAGCAATTTGTTTGCCATCGGGAGAGACCGAAGGCATCGCATTACTGAATTTGATCTGATCTGGATCGCTAAATAGTCGTCGTGATGCACCGGTTTCGGTGTTCATCAATCGCAGCTGACTGTTTGCGGCGGGATTTTTCTTTCCGGCAGACGGCTGGGCTTCCATCCAAACAATGTGCTTCGAATCGGGAAGCCAAGACGGAAGCAAATTCATGCCCATGGTCGTCAGCGGCCGAGCATCTTTCCCATCGATGCCCGACAACCACAGCGAAAGACTGTTTTCGATCTGCCGCACATAGACCAACTTTTTTTCATCCGGTGAACATGCGGGCATCCGACAACCGCCGTCGACGTCTGTCAATTGATGACGCTGCGTCCCGTCTTCGTTGACGCGAAACAGCTGCAGCACACCTTGATCGTCGGTGTGGCTCACGATGACTTCGCGAAGATGCTGCGCCGCGCCTCTGGTGTCATCTGCCTCAACAGTTTGCGAGGACACAAAGATCGATGCAAATGATCCGACAAAGAAGATTACATCGCGACGACCGCCGCGTATCGTTTCAGCGGGCATGGTTGCGTCGAGCATTCGTAGGCAATTAGACACAATGCTATTTGTGGCTTGAATAAAGCCTGGCGAAATGTTTTCAGTGAAGGCAAACATGAAGAAATATCGGTGGTGGATTTGAATACGAGTCCGATCGATTCTGCATTTCGAGATCTAACCGGACCGAAGGATTTTATCCATCTTGCGACCCTTTGCGAGTTCGTCGACTAGCTTGTCTAGGTATCGTGCTTGCTGTGTGAGAGGAGTTTCAATTTCTTCCACACGGTATCCGCAAATGACTCCCGTGATCTGGTTTGCATTGGGATTCAGCGCCGCATCCGCGAAGAACTGCTTGAATGTTGCCTTCGACTCAATCTGACGTTGAATTTCCGCGTCATCGAATCCCGTCAACCAGGTAATGACTTCGTGCAATTCGCTTTTTGTTCGCTCTTTCTTCTCAACTTTCGCAACGTAGTGCGGATAGACCGAAGCAAAGGTGAGCTGTGCGATTTTTTCGTCGTGTTCTGGTGTTGTTTTCATCGAACGCTCGGCATTCGTGCCGGTAAATTTTTGCCTGGCGAAGCGTCGGACGAAACCGCTGGTTTGAATGAGCGAGTGTGGATTGGGCCGATCACCGTGCTGCGAACTTGCACGCACTCGAGCGAATTGTAGCCGATCCGTTCAGCAGTCATCAAAGAAGCCAAGTGACGGACATATTCGCTTGGCTTTCAAAGTCACTTGACTTTCACCGGAACGTTCGTTCCGCCGAGTGTCGAATCCTTAGCGATTCGAAAAGGTCACTGCGTCGCCACAAGATGATTTTCGCGACCGCGATCGCCAATTCGACACCGCCGTAAAACGCTCGCACCTCGGTCAACATCTGCGGGGTGGATGCTTCGACGCCGAATGCTGGAAGCAAGGCACCGGGTTTCGCCCACAACCAAACTGCAAAGCCGGTCCGCGATGCCGCGGTGAACGGAACTGCGACGGTTGGAAAAACAGGTTCGCTTATCGCGGCGTTGCCTTTGTCTGACAACCGGCAACTAACTCCGCGAGGATTTCGAGGCTGTCGACCAACCTTGGCCCGGGCCGGCTGAAATAGGCTGATCCGTCGACAAAATGAACCTGGCGATCGCGGACGCAAGACAATGATGCCCAGCCGGGTTTCGACTCCAGAATCGGCAGATCCTCCCTGGCCCGCTCCGGCGTGAAGCCGCAACAGGCGACGACCAATAATTCCGGATCGGCTCGGGTAATGTTTTCCCACGGCACCATGGTCGATCGCTCGCCCGCCTTGCCGATGACTTCACGACCGCCGGCAATCTCAACCAATTCAGGACTCCAGTGACCCGCACTGAACGGCGGTTCGATCCACTCAAGCAACATTACACGCGGACGATGAAAGATGTCGCTCGCACGACGCGCGACGGCACCCACGCGAGCTTGCAATCCGGCGATAACCTCGCGAGCCTTGTCGTCTAATCCAACCGCAGCGCCCACGGCAGCGATGCAATCGAAAACTTCCTGCAAACATGTCGGTTCCAAGTTAATCACTCGAGGCGAACTGGGCAGCGAGCATGCTGCGGCGTTCACTTCGTGCTCCGCAACCGCACAGACATCGCAAAGTGCCTGCGTCACGATCAAATCCGGCTCCAGTCGCTTCAGTGTTTCCATGTCCAGCGAGTACAACGCCTTCTCGGTCTTCAGCCTCTCCCGAACCAAGGTATCGATCTCACCACTGGTCGCGTCGTGCGGAATTAGCGTCCGTGTCACCGATGGAAGCGACTGCACACCGTCGGGAAAGTCACACTCGTGCGTCACGCCGACCAACTGCTCACGCAGCCCCAACGAACAAACGATTTCGGTCGCACTGGGCAAAAGGGAAACGATTCGCATTGCTGATCTTGAATGTAGTGGATAAGGCGACCGACCGTTGGACGAGGCGACGAGTGGGATGGTGAAACGGCGTTTTTGCCCTGTTTTTCTGTTACGCCGCTGCGTAGGCTGCCACCCGGCGTGACTGGGTCGAGTTCAGGAGATCCTTTTCTTTCAGCCAAGCCCTCAAGTCCTTATTGCTGACCCGTGCGAATTGGTCTCGGATGCTCTCGGCACTGAAGCGGTGAACCAACGTCGGTAGTGCCGCTAACAAGGTCGT
>JBCCOI010000573.1:0-4900 GCA_039025515.1 Planctomycetota bacterium | reverse complement strand
TTCTGGATCGGCGATACCTGGGAGCAAATCTCTCGACGCACCCCGGGCTCGGAACTGACGAGCAAATGCTTGTGGTTGGGAGCCTCCGCATACGCTTTCGCGAAGGACGTAGAGCAAATTCGTCCGGAAGAACATGACCGTGCCGAGGAGAGGCGGCGAGAGCTTTCAGAAAAGTCTTGGCAACTGAGGGTTGCCGGCACCGTTGACGCCAAGCAACGTTGAGACGAACGATCACGGGCTCCGCGTTCAAACGGCGACGCACAATGGTGCTCCCGGCGGATGGTGAACGCTACACTGTAGCTGTGCCCCGGAACCTCCTCTTCGTAGCGAATGATGGCCCAAGAAGAAAGTCACGACGCGTTCTATCGAGACTGGCTGGAGATCCCCTCCGATCGTCTCCCACCTAATCACTACGCGTTGCTCGGCATCGCGGATTTCGAATCAGACGTTTCCGTCATTGAGGAAGCTGCGAAGTCTCGTGGGGCTTACCTGCATCAAATCGCGTCCGGTCCACAGCGAAAAATCGTCCAACAACTACTCGGCGAAGTCGCCATCGCGAAGCGTACGTTGACGGATAACGATCAGAAGGCCGAATACGATCGCTCGTTGAGGCTCGCTCATTCCTCACCTGCGGAGTCGCAGCAGACTGCCGAGCGACGTGGTGCGACGACATCTCCAGGGCCTCGCCGTCGTACCGCGCGGGATTGGAAGTACCACTTGATCAGCGCCGCCGTTCTTTTCGGCGTTGTCGGTGTGATTTGGTTCGTCAATCGAAATTCTGGCGGACGACGAGCGGCGGACGTGAACTTACAGGGGACAACACCCTCAACGGATCGACAAGTCCAGTCAGGCAGTACTGACTCGCCAAAGACCTCGTCGCGACGCGCGCCGCCTACCTTACCGACAGCGAATCGCGATTCATCCGACGTGTCATCGCGTCGTTCACCCAGTCCGGCCAAATCACAGGGCGGAAGACGAAGCGGACTGGGAAGCGGATTGGGATCGGAGTTTCAAAACAAGTTCGGCTCGGTCCTGACGGATATCTCCGAGCAAGACGATTCGGAGGCGTCGACGGGTCGTCCGAAGGAATTCACGCCGATGGGCGGGCTTTCAGTGCGGAAGCTGGACCGCAAGCCGTCTAAACAGGTAAAGCCGGACGAGTTACGTGCCGGAAGCTATGAATCCATTGTCAATTTCGAGTCATTTGGGGATGTGTTCGAACTCGCGAAAGCGAATGGGCGAATGCAGCTTCAGGCCGATCGACTGGTCGTTAAACCACGCGAGCAGAATCGCCGCTTTAAGTTGCCCGCCAGAGACCTAAAAGTTGCGAAGGGTGAGGCAATAAAACTAGTTTCAAGCTTATCGAGTTCTTTCCCTATCGAGTCTCGCGTGGCGATCGCCATCGATGGCGTCGAAGTGGGATGGAAGCCAACAAAGGCGGGTGTTGATCTCTTCATCCGCGATCGTGAGGCCGCAGCTGAAGAGAAGATCGGTTCGCTCAATGGAATCAAGGGTGGTGCAGACACCGTTTTGTGGGTCGGGCGTTCGGTGGAAGACCCGAACGAGATTCGTTTCTTCTTACAGGCCGGAAAGGACAAAAAAGAGAAACGCCTGTCGGGATCACTGGTGGCCCTGAATGTGCCTCCCGAAGCTCCACTCGCGATAGTGGTTTCCGCCGGTCGAACTGCGGGGGAAAAGCAATTCGTGATCAGAGAGATCGCAATGGCGAAATCTTCCAAGAAATGAGCTTCGATGGCATTCTTTCAGGGGATTCATCTTCGCTCGTTGTGGTCGAGTCGGCATAATACGAGGAATACGAAATTTGATATTCGTGAAGTTATCTCCAACCGAGTTTCCGTTGATGTACCAGTCCCTCCGGCAATCCTATCTGCCTGCAGCTTCGTTGGCGTTCCTGCTCTTGAGCTTCCCGCCGGCGATGGCTCAAGAATCCGCACCGCCCGTGGAGACGGTGACCGAAACCGATCAAGCTGACGAATCAGAGACGGAAGTCGAGTCAGAGAACACCTCTGAAGACACCTCTGAAGACGCTGGACAGGCGGATTTGGACGAAGCCGCGATCCTTCGGATCGATGCGAAGACCGATCGTGATCTTCGTGCCGTCGAGCGGCTACTTGAGTCCGCAATTGAAAAGGGACTCTCCGGCGAGAATGCGTCCTTCGCGAAGAAAATGTTGGGGTCTGTGCTGTTGCAGCGGAGCCAACAGATCATCGGGATGATGCCCCGCGTTCCACAACGGCAGCGGCAACTGATCGATGAAGCGCTGCGGGTGCTGGATCAGGCGGTCGAAAGCGATCCGGAGCTAGTCGAAGCTTACCTGCTCATCGCGAGACTCAATCTGCTCCCGGGTGGTGATCGAGACGCTGTCGTCGAAGCAACGACCAGCGCGATCGAACGTCTCGGTGACAATCCCGTCGAACGTAGCGCCGCGCTCGCGATTCGTGCCCTTAGCTGGCAACCGGGTGATGAGGATAAGCGTCGCGAAGACTTGGACGCAGCGATCAAGGATGACGCCAAGAACTTGGAGGCTCGAAGGGCGCGAGCGGCGATGCGAATGCAGGATCGCGATGTCGAGGGCGCAATCGCGGACATGGAGATCGTGCTTGAACAAGATCCGACCAATCTGAAGGTCGCCGAGGCTGTCGTCGGTAGCCTGACCGAACTCAATCGGCTGGACGATGCACTGAAGCTCTTATCGACAGCGTTGGAAGCAAAACCATCAGAAGGCCTGTACCGAATGAGGGCGATTGTCCACCGAATGCGTTTGGATGAGGAAAGCGAACTCGCTGATCTCAATAAAGCGCTCGCGATGCAACCTTCCGATCCCATCGCCCTGTTGCAGAGAGCGGAAGCGTATGTGGGGCGAAAAGAGATTCAAGCGGCGAAGGACGACCTACGATCCGCAGAGAAGCTTGCTCCTCAGGTCGCCGCTGCTTCCCAAGCCATCTGGATCCGATGCTTGATCGCGATCGAAGAAGGCCGAATGGCAGATGCCATCAACAACATGAAGACGCTGATCAACCGTAATCCCGACAATCAAGTTCGGAAACTTCAACTCGCCAATCTCTATCTCTCCGACGACCGCCCGCGTCAAGCGATCGATATCCTGAACCGATTGGTGGAACGTGATTCGGGAAATGTGAGTGCGTTAAGGTCTCGCGCCGATGCGTACCTTGCCGTCGGTGACCACCAAGCCGCGATCGATGATTACGAAGCCGCCATTAAAGTCGCCGAAGACAGCGGCATGGCCTTTGACATGTCTGGGGTTTTCAACAACTTGGCTTGGGTCTTGGCGACCAGTCCGAACGATGCGGTCCGAGACGGCGAACGCTCCGTCGAACTTGGAAAGAAGGCTGTCGCGTTAACCAATGAAAGCGAGCCACATATTTTGAGCACGTTGGCTGCGGGCTATGCGGAGCTTGGTGATTTCGAGAATGCTAGGAAGTGGAGCGAGAAGTCGGTGGAGCTCGGTCGCGAGAAAGATCACGACCAAATCAAGCAACTCGAAGAAGAGCTGGAAAGCTATCGAGCGGACAAGCCCTGGCGTGAGAAGCAGGACACGGAAGAGAACGATACGCCAATTTTGTCACGCGAAGATTTGATCGACACCTGATTTTGGGTATACGTTCGAGTTGATGTGGCACGATAGACTCGTGCTCCGTTGCCGCATCTCGTCGCCTAAAGGCTCCTCCGATGACGGCCTACTATTTTTCTTATAGGCCAACATCAATGAGCTTTGCGAATGCCAATGCGGCAAGGTGGGGTGCGTTTCGTCGCCGCATCTCGTCGCTTTGGGGCTCCTCCGACGGCAGCCTACTTCTTGATCGGCGGCCGACATCCACTTTGCTTGCTCTGCGGTTCTGCCTGAGGATGGCGATTGGGCTCGGTCTCGCTAGACTTGGTCTATGAGCAATCCATTGAATCCTGATTTTGCGGGAAAGGTCGATACTTCGCTGGATCGGGACACGCTGGCTGAAGAGTACTTTTCGCTGCTCCCTTACGATCCCTACCCGGTGCAAGAAGAGGCGATGCTGGCTTACTTCGCCGGCGATCCCGACCGAGGTGATCAGGGAGTTCTTGTTTGTGCGCCGACGGGGACCGGCAAAACAATGATTGCCGAATCTGCCGTTTACGAAGCACTTCGCACCGGCAAACAGATGTATTACACGACTCCGCTGATCGCGCTCACAGATCAGAAGTTGGTGGAGCTTCGTGAGAGTGCCGTCCGTTGGGGATATTCGCCGGATTCGGTTGGGCTGGTTACCGGAAACCGCCGCGTCAATGCCGACGCGCCGATCCTGGTCGTTGTTGCGGAGATTCTCTTCAACCGTTTGCTCAATCGTGAGGCGTTTGACTTTTCGCAGGTGACGTCTGTCGTGATGGATGAGTTCCACTCGTTCAACGATCACGAACGGGGAATCGTTTGGGAGCTCACGCTCGGAATGTTGCCGCCACACATCCGAACGCTGCTCTTGAGTGCGACCGTTGGCAATGCACTTGAATTCACTTCTTGGTTGTCACGAGCACACAATCGTCGGCTGCAATTGGTGACGGGTTCCGAGCGTAAGGTACCGCTTCAGTACGAGTGGATCGAGGATGAGATCTTGAACGACTTCGCGGAGAGAATTTCGCGAGGCGATGAGCAGGAACGGCGGACTCCGGCGCTGGTCTTCTGTTTCAGTCGGGCACAGTGCTGGACGGTCGCGGAGATGCTCAAAGGCAAGAGCCTGATTGATAAACCGCGGCAAGCGGAATTGGCTGCGTATCTGGAAGGAGTCGATTTGTCCGGCGGCGCCGGCCCAAAGCTAAAGCAGATTTTGATGCGTGGCGTTGGCGTGCACCATGCCGGAGTCATGCCGAGGTACCGTCGCGTCGTCGAGGA
>JBCCOI010000572.1:0-4903 GCA_039025515.1 Planctomycetota bacterium | reverse complement strand
TCCTATCGGAAGGACTTTGCCGGGACGCGCAATGGCTTAGTGGTTGATGTCGACCAAGTCGCTGGATTCGCACCGCATGCAATCACTCGTCGCCAAGACATTCTCAGTGACAACACGACGGGCCCTCATGAGGTCTCCTACACTTCGGATCAAGAGACGCAGGCAGAACCGCTTTGGAGAGTGAGTGACTTAAAATTGGTGAGTCTGTTGAAATTTGATCGACCGTATGTGTACGTCTCCGAGTTCATGCCTGCGATGACAGAGTTACCAGACTTAGAGAAGCGAGATTTGTCATCGTTCGAGAACAAGGCGCTCAAGCGACTGTACGCGGGCGAAGACATCATCACTGAGACGAGCGAACACAAGATCAAATTGCTAGGCAGTCTTCGAGCCAGCAAAGACTGTCTTTCCTGTCACAGCGTCGACCGTGGCGACCTCCTGGGCGCGTTCACATACGAATTGGTTCGCGTCGGCACGAGAAGTGATTCCGAAAGTAGAAACCAAGAGTCGCGTGCGAACTCATTGGCAGTGGGGCGCTGACGCCATCTCTCCCGGACCCGCAAGCAAACGCCACTTGCGTGCGGGCCTGGAGAATGCAGTATTGACTCACAACTCCAGATGTGAGCTAGGCAGTGCAATTTGCCAGATACCCCAGTTTTGACAAAGCTCGGTTCTGCGGGATAGAATCTCGGGGACAAGCAAATGCAACCCCATCGCACATGAGGTGAGCAAGCCACCCCTTGATCCGTGTTTGGATCGTTCCAGCAAGAAGTCGAGACAGTTACCAACCGGGCCATTCCAACGGTGATGCATCAGAACTCAAGCTGTGAACAATACTCGAGTCTCTACCAGGAGACCTATCGGGTTCGCCTGGTGGAGAATGGCTGCGAGGCTCTGAGCGAATCTGTACTTGGGGCTGCGGAAAACACGAAAACCCTGTCCGAATTGATTGAAGTTTGGGCAAAGATTGGTCTAGAGTGCGGAGATTCGGCTGCATCGGAAGAGCTTCGAAACGGGGATGAAAATCACGCTGGTCTCATGGAGCTTCCGCTCAAAGACATGATGAAGTCCATGGCACTTGAGAAAGCCTGCAAGGAGTGGGGAGGGTCATCCGAAGGATTTACTCGGCTCCTCGAAAGACTCTACCAAACAGCCGATGTCCGAGAGAAACGACTGATCATTTTGGTCTTGCCGCTGTTGAGATCAGGGGAGCGTTTCCTCCGCGTTGCTACAGAAGCAGCACGAACCAACATCTTGCCCGTGTTTTCCGCCCTGGCACTTGGCAACCCCTTCCCACAAGAGCACTTTTCCGAGAGCCAGTGGAACCAAATGGTGCTAAAGGCGATTTTTGTTGGGTGTAACATCCGCGAAATCGTAGGATTGCACGAACGACACAATTCATCGCTCTCCGAGACGATTTTCCAATATGTGAGCGAGAGACACAGTGCTCGTCGCTCGGTTCCTCCTTCTGTCGTTGAGCTGTGCGAGCGGGCTTTAAGTGACGCGTCTCAGCTTCAACTCAATTCGATTAAGCCTGGTCTGAGCCAGGAATAGTTTATGCCCTACGTCGACCCGCATATTCACATGAGTTCCCGAACGACCGACGATTATCAGCGGATGCACGCCGCTGGAATTGTTGCCGTCGTCGAACCGGCATTTTGGTTGGGACAGCCCAGGACTTCCGTCGGAACGTTTGAGGATTACTTTTCGTCCCTCATCGGCTGGGAGAGGTTTCGCGCATCACAGTTCGGTATCCGTCATTACTGCACAATCGGGTTGAACTCCAAAGAAGCGAACAATGAACCGCTGGCTGAAGAGGTCATGGAGATCCTTCCACTGTTCATCGTAAAAGATGGTGTCGTCGCTGTTGGCGAGATCGGCTACGACGACCAGAGTGATGCGGAAGATAAATACTTTCGACTACAGATTGAGCTTGGCAAAAAGTGGAAGAAGCCAATTCTTGTCCACACTCCCCACAGAGCAAAAAAGGAGGGAACGCTTAGAAGCATGGATGTGTTGGAAGAACATGAGGTCCCACCGCATATGGCGATCGTTGATCACAACAACGAGGAAACGGTCCGGGAGGTTCTCGAAAGGGGATACTGGGCAGGATTCACCATCTACCCCGACACAAAAATGGGGAAAGAGCGAATGGCGAACGTGATTCAGGAATATGGTTCCGAACGCATTATCGTCAACAGTTCAGCGGACTGGGGAGTAAGCAACCCTCTTTCAGTTCCGGATTGTGCAGCTGTCATGAGAGAAAGAGGAATTGATGAAGCTGACATCAGGAAAGCGACGTATCTGAACGCGATCGAATCGTATGCCGCCAGTGGACAATTCAATCCCAAAGACTGGGAGGACTCGTTCGCGTACGACCAAGCTGAGCTTATGGATGGAAACAGCGTCCTTCGAGGCCAGACTCCCAGGTCGGGAACCTCCGCGAATTAGTGTTCGTTATTGATTTAGTCGCCGCGACTTTCGGTAGGACGATGGAGATTGTCCTGTCCAACGCGTGAAAGCGTGACGAAAAGCTCTCGCGTCGCCATAGGCCAGTCGGGTCGCGATCTCATGCATGCCGTTGGATGGATCATCAAGTAGGCGTTTGGCCAGTGTCTCCCGTGCGTCGGCGACAATCGTGGTCACCGTCAATCCGTGAGGCTTTAGCTCCCGCTGCAACTTCCGCAGACTGATACCCATCTCGACTGCCAATTCTTTTGCCGTGAATCTTCCACATTCCGCATTGCGTTTGGCATTGGCATAGGCTCGCGACAGCAAACTGCGCTCGCCGGGAACGAGCCAGCGATCTTCGATCAATTCCAGATTGGAAAGCGCATAATGAAATAAATGATCGTCCGCCTGCTGCATCGGGTGCTCGAGCGTCTCTGTGCGGAAGTGGATTGCGTTGCTCTCCTGCCCAAAACGTACTGGGACACCAAAGAAGTTCTCGTAGGCCGATAACGTCCCTTTTGGATGATGACTGAAATCAACACCAACGGAAAAATCCTTTCCGTGCGCCTCCTGGACAAGTTGAAACATTGTCGCCAAACCGACCTCAGCCGCATTCCCACTGTCGACGCTGTCCATCGGATGGCGAGCGTGGATTGTCGTGATCGCGTCTGTTTGCGTTAACGTGATATCAATGCTGTCGGTGACGACTCTTCCAAATCGAATGGTTGCTTCTAACGCCGCACGTAGATCCGGGGCATAGCGAACGATATGTTCGCATGGACCGAAAGCGGTTGGCTTTGATCCACTCACCATGTGCAAGCCAGGAGACAGGCCCCGTCGCGATCGTCGCTGTCGCGATGAGTTCAGAAGACTCCAGATCTTTGGTATCAATTCTTCAGGAAAACGAGCTTGGCTGTCGATCAATTCGGCACGCTTAATTCCTGTCGTCGCAGTAATCTGCGTCATCGAAACCCCACTGCCGATCGCATAGTTGACCGTCGCTGCAACCAGCGGTGCTGCTGCAAGTGTTCGCGTCATTCGAGTCGATTGAATGTCCATCGCTGCCTTCGATTCGGGTGAAGATTGCTGATTTACCGTCTACACCTCCAATCCGTCCCGTCGCATGAGGTTTGGATTCATCCCGACGGAGGCGATCGCGTCCGGCATTTGTGAAGCGGGATTCGCATCATGCGTCGGAGGTCCACTTGGAAAGTTTCAGTGATTGTTTTGGCTCAAACCTTGGCTGCATCGCCTGAATGGTCTCGCCACCAACGCATTGCATTTTCGTTACCCCACTGGCCGTGAACGGCGCATGACCGAAGGGCATCCCGAAGTTCAGCGGCGGTTTGAAACCGATCGTCCGGCTGCTTCGACAATGCTTTGTGGATCACTTGTTCCAAATCAGCGGGAACTCCTGGGGCTACTTCGCTCAACGGCCTCGGTACGCGCATTCGATGTGCCCGGAGAAGTTCGGTTACGGACTCGGCAGCGAATAGCGGCTCTCCGCTCAACATCTGGTAGGCAACCGCACCCAACGAATAAAGATCGGCTCGACCATCGACTCGGTCGTATTCAAATGCCTGTTCCGGAGCCATGTACATCGGCGTTCCGCTGAAACTGCCCCGCGGTGCCTCTTCCGTAGGTGATTCGCTGTGTTCTTTAACAAGTCCAAAGTCCAACAGCTTTGCGACGTCCGATTCACCACCACGATGAGAGACAAACACGTTCCCGGGCTTGATATCACGATGCACGAGACCGACAGAATGCGCTTCGTGAAGCGCACTGCAGACTTGTTCAAGTAGGTAGAGAATCCTAGCGGGCGGTAAAGCACCTTCTCGATGCATCAATTCGTCTAGGCTCATTCCTGGAAGGAGTTCCATAACGTAATAAAACGTTGAATCGTCGGTTCGCCCGTAATCGTAGATCTCGACGGTGTTCCAGTGAGTCAACTTCGCGGTGGCCCGAACTTCTTTCTCAAATTTCTCAATCGCATCGGCATTAAACTGGCCATCGGGTCTGATCAGCTTGATTGCACACGGGCGTTTCAATAGCACGTGCTCGGCAAGGTAGACCTCACCCATGCCACCGGAACCGAGATGCTCTTTCAGACGATATTGTCCAAGCTGCTTGGCCTTAAAAGCTTCGCGTCGCGATACGTTGATGACGTGGGTTGCAAACGTCGCCGCAAGGGCCGCAATGATCGGGAATGGCAGCACGGTTTCAGCGCGGTCGCTCGCCAACAATAAAGACAACTCTGGTGTTCGGTGTTGTTGAATCGCGAGAATGACGTATGGGATAGCCGCGATGGTAATCATGATGGCGGCCCCGCGACGCCATGTGTTCGGAATAAACGCGCCGTATACAAAGATGATCACACACCATGAATTCAAAAATCGTTGCTTGATCGATGAGACCGAAACAGCATCACCGGCGTTGGCAAATTGATCGAGCT
>JBCCOI010000571.1:0-4918 GCA_039025515.1 Planctomycetota bacterium | reverse complement strand
TCTTGATGTACTGGTCGTAACTGAGCTGTGACAGTTCCGCCGGCGCCGGTTCGGCCGGATGGTACGGATGTGCTGAAAGCTGCTTTGCGAGTCTCGTCAAGTCTTTGAATGAACGCACGGACTCATGTACAGCCGGTTCTTTGCCCATTCGAGATTGCTCGTTGATGTCATTCGCATGTAGGATGCTCGTCACTGAAAAGCAACATAGTAAATACGCAAGTAGACGTTGGTTTCGATTCGTCATCTTTTCGACCGATTGAAGGTTGCGCTTGCTAAAAATCGTGCAGGCATTTTTCGAGCAGCATTCTTCGAGCAACGACGCGCGAAGGCAATTTCAAAAATGAAGAACAGCCTTGGATTCTTCGATGAACAGGACACCCACCGAATCGGAGGATATGAAGACGTCCTGTACATCCATTAACGTCAAAGAGAACCAACTGACTTTCGTGACGAGAAGTCTACTTTTCTCGCATCGTCTGAGCCCCCGCTGCCGCCGTTACGGTCGGATGTGGCCATCTCTCGGGTATCGCGAGCATGTTTAGGCTACAACAGCTTCCCTTATCTTTCATGCCAATCGGCGGGAATCTTGGCGACAAAAATTTGTTGTCAAAACTTACTTGACCTTCGAACAACTGACTTCGAAGGTCAAACAACGACCACGAACTGATGAGTCGTCCGGAAAGAGATTCACGTCAATTTCGCGTCTCCGCAGTGGAGAAACCACATGACGAAGAGATTCATAGCGAACGGAACTCAGTCATCAAGCAAGGATGGTCTATCCAGAAACGACCGTGCCCTGATCGCCGTCTCCGTCTATCTCAGACGGTTTGGTATCGAGCATCCGAAAGTCTTACACGATATCAGCAACAAGAGCGTTGCTCTCGCGCACTGCGAAGGAAGCAAACTCGAAGATGAGAATGCGTTTGTCGAGCAGTGTTTATCCAACGCACTTGATCAACTTTCCGAACTCTATGATCACTGGTCTGCTGAGTTTGCGACGAAGGACGAGGCCTCCGCCTGCTTGGTAGGAATTCATCAGTTCTTGGCCGACCCGGCAGCATTCACGACACGGCCCATCAGACATGCCGGGCAACTTGCAAATCGACTAGAACGCCAGAACGCGGTGGTCATTCCCGTCTCACCACGACGACCAATGATCCGAAACACGACTCCACCGATTTTTGCCTTGCTGCGGCCTTCTTGGTGGCGGGACTTCAGCTTGGCATGCGTTGCAGCAATAAGCGGTGCCGATCGACGGAATCTCTCCCACAAGCCGATCGTCAAATAGCCCAGTCTTATTGAGAAAAAAGCCATGCTAAACAACCCAGAGCTTGAGAACGAGGTGAGCGAAGCGCGCCGCAAACTCTTCGTTTGGACCGCAGCCACCACCGTTTCGGGGGCGATTGCTTTTCGATGCTGCGTGCACCCGATAGCGACGCTCGGTGCTCTCGAATGGACACTGCTGGCGTTGTTCACTTGCCTATTCGGCTGGATTTCTTTTTCGCTTGGAGTTGCCTGGCTGGGTTACCGTTCGATGCGACGAGAAGACTCTGAATCAGCGAGCAAGAGAACGCGAGAGGTCATAGCGGAATGCCCTTCGAGGTGCGCCGTGCTCGTCCCAATTTACAATGAAGACGCTGGTGATGTCTTCGCCCGCGTTGAAGCGATGGCCCAGGATCTGCATCACTCCGGTGCAGGCGGTAGCTTCGATTTCTATGTGCTCAGCGACTCGACGGATGCCGAGAGATGGCTCGACGAAGAGTTAGCTTGGGCAGATTTGGTGCGGCGTCTCGGACAAGACCAAATCGAAACGACGAAGTCTATGCCCAAGGTCTTTTACCGACGTCGGCCAATTAACGAAGGACGGAAAGCTGGCAATATTGCCGACTTCTGTTCGAATTGGGCCGGTCACCATCGCTTCATGGTTGTTCTGGACGCGGACAGTCTGATGGCAGCGGCCACAATGATCGAGATGGTTCGTCGCATGAACCGCGATGATCGACTCGGGATTCTGCAGGTGGCTCCCCGGCCCGTTGGGCGTAAATCGCTACTCGCGAGAATCCAACAGTTTTCCGCCTATGCGTATGGCCCCATTTTCGTTCGCGGGTTTGATTGCTGGGCGGGTAATCAAGGGAACTATTGGGGGCACAATGCGATCATCAGGATCGATGCGTTTCGCAGGCACGCCGATCTTCCGATTCTTCCTGGAGAAGCTCCACTGGGAGGAGAAATTCTCAGCCATGACTTTGTAGAAGCGGCATTGATGGTGCGCAGTGGCTGGAAGGTGCGACTCGCATGCGATCTGCAGGGTAGCTACGAAGAGTGTCCGACGAATCTACGAGACTACGCGGTGCGTGACCAGCGTTGGTGTCAGGGCAACCTTCAGCATGCGAGGTTGGTGATCTCCGACGGATTTCGGCTTCCCTCGAGACTTCACTTTCTGAGTGGTCTCATGTCCTACTTAAGTTCGCCACTTTGGATCATGTTTCTCATGTTGGGCTTATGGATGTGGGCAACAAGCTCCACCAGCGGTAGTCTCGCGGCTTCGATCGGGCGACTCGGACTCTTCATCGTCGTGATGGTGATGCTGTTGTTGCCAAAATGCTTGGGGATTCGCTATCAGCGATCCGCAATTGCACCGGCACTCCCAGTCAGGCGTTCCGCAATGCTCGAGACGGTGCTGACCATCCTGATGGCTCCACTGGTCGCAGTGCTTCATACACGTTTTGTTATCGCAACGCTTCGTGGCAAACGTGTTGCTTGGAATACTCAAGATCGAGGCGACCGCTCACCGATGTGGCGAGACTGTTGCGATGAGTTTGGCCTTTACTCGATGGTCGGTGTCATCGCATCGATTTTGGTCGTGACACTTTTGCCGGGGCAGACAGTTTGGTTTGCTCCTTGGCTTGCAAGTTTGATCGCGGCTCCACTCTTGGCATACGTCCTTGGCAGCGAGTTCATCGGAAGACTCTTCTCCCGCAACCGTTTACTGCAAATACCGGAAGACATCGATCCGCCGGGGATCATCAATCGCTACCGGGCGGCGAAAGAGAGCTTTGCGAGGACCGCCCCTAGAGATTCGAGGCTGCGTGTCATTGAAGATCCGGAGCCATTCCTTTTGCATTGCCGGCTTCTGTCGGCGTGTGGTGCCGTAAAGACTGCTGACAAACAGACCAGCTTGAAAGCCATCGATGCGTTGTCAACCAACCCGCGAAGTAGCTTGGACGAACTGCAGCCGAGCGAATGGGTCTCGATCTTTTCAGATCCTCAACTGCTCCGGCGACTGCATTTGAAATTTCACTGCAACAGTGCTACGCCAACACCTGTCTGATCGGCGAGCCTTCACTGCGTTTAAGGGGGCGCCCGATCGGGGTATCCAGCTCGTGTTCGAAATCGACGTCGAGTGCGTCAAGAATCGTTGCATGAAGGTCCGCGACCGTCACGGGATTTTTGACGTCGCCGAGTGGTTTATCTGCATTCAGTTTTGGACGCGCCGCCGTCTCGCCAAAGACGCCACCCTTGCGAATGCCGCACCCGGCGAGAAACGTTGAGAACCCGTGAGGCCAATGATCCCGCCCTTCAGCGGCATTGATCTGTGGCGTTCTTCCGAACTCGCCGCCGCAAACGACAAGCGTCGTTTCCAACATGTCGAGCTCTTCCAGTTGCGTCAGTAACGCAGCGAGCGCTGCATCCAGCGTTTCGCAGGCGGACGATTGCAGCGTGTGGTTGGTGACGTGAGAGTCCCAACCGCCGAGTGTCACCTCGACGCAGCGAACGCCGGCGCGGATCAAACGAGTGGCCGCCAAGCAACCTCGACCAAAAGCGGTGTCTCCGTAGGACTCCAAGACCTCCGAGGGCTCATTGGAAACATCGAACGCATCAATTTGATCGCTCGTCATCATCCGCAGCGCCGCTTCGGTAGCGGACTGGTGCAGGGTTCGACGTTGATCAAGATCACGCAACCGTCCGCGACGAAAATTCTGCTCCAAAATCTCCAGGTCTTTCATCCGCTTTGCAAAACGCTCGTCCGCAATCGGCGACGTCAGATCGGGTACGGGATTCCTGGGGTCGCCCATCTTGAAGGCATCAAACACTGGGCCCAGGTAACCGCCTGTTGCCGGCGACCCGCCGGGGGTAATGGAAACGTGTCTGGGAATGTCCAACTCGGCGGGAAACTCGTGACAAAGAATCGATCCGATCGACGGGTGCACGAGCGTTGGGTCGGGTCGGTAGCCAGTTTTCACGTTGTAGATCGCGCGCTCATGATCACCTTCCTTGCTTGTAACGCTTCGAACCAAGGAACCCAGATGCAACTTCTCGGCAGTTCTCGAAAGCGTGTCTGAGACCTCAACGCCCTTGATCGAAGACTGCACGCCTTTGGCATCACCACCGATTTTTGTTCCTGGGTGAGGATCAAACGTTTCCAGTTGGCTCGGTCCTCCCTCCAGCCAGAGCAAGATGACGCTTTTGGGTCGAGACGGATCGGTCTGCCCACTCTCGGTAGCGTGAGCAAGCCTACCCGCCAGAGCAGACAGCATTGACCCGCCGACACCGGCTCCCAGCAGAGTTCTTCTCGAAAGATGCGCGTGCGGATTACAAAGGAGATCGTTGTGACTCATTTCAATGATTCCATGCAAATTCGGTGCTGTTTGCGAGTGTCCAGAAAAAGTCCTCGAGGACGACTTCACGATCGTCGGCGTCCGCAAGTCGATTGATGTAGTGTTCACGTTCGTTCGCGGCCGGATAGCGATTCAGCAGGCACAAGAAAATAGTATCGACTGCTTGAGCATCGTCTTGCGCGAACATGTTGATGTGCGACGTTGATCCCAGGACCGGGTTTGCGCCGGAGGACTCGCGCAACATCTCACCGTTAATCATCAACAGACGTTGTGGAATTGTGATCCCGTCACCCGAAAAC
>JBCCOI010000570.1:0-4934 GCA_039025515.1 Planctomycetota bacterium | reverse complement strand
GTTCCTTCATGTGAACTGGGAGGACTACTGGGAGCTCTTGAAGTGGACGGCTCAGCAGTCATCCAAGGGAACGAAGGCGCTCAAGGGGCGTCTGGCAAAGTGCTTGGGAGAACTCGGGATCGACGCTTCGATGTGGCGCGACATGGTGTGGGACTGGCAACGCTTTTTCGGCAAGAGCGCGTGCATCGGAAGTCCAAACGCGATGAAGGAGCACGCCGAGCAAGCGGGCCTTCACCACCACCGCGGCCAAGCAAGCCTACGTGCCTGCTTCACCAATTAATGCAGCGTCATCTCTTGAGCGGAGCAAACCCTCTTCGTACGACCCCACCAGGGTGGCGTGCGGAGTAGCGACCGAGGCTTGCTGAGCATTTGCTCGGAGGACTACTGGGAAGTGCTGAAGTAGATACCAAAGTAGACTCGGAAAGGCTTGTTGACGGCTCGCGAAACGCTGGGAGAAATCGGTATGGATACCTAGATGTGGCGTGATCTGGTGTGGGAGTGGAGACTGTACTTCGGCAAGAAGTCCTGCATTCTTTGTCCCCGCTCAATGAAAGAGCATGCCTAAGTGATGTGCAATCATCAACATCGGGGCCAGGCAAGCGCGAGATTCTGCGTTATGCGCTGATTAGCCGCTTGTTCGGTCGCATTGCAATGCGATCGACGTGCTGTCAGCACGAGCGTGCACTTGGTTTCAACGAGTCATCTTCTGCTGATTCACAGTGTCGATGAGCAAAACAAAAAGATTTTGCGTTTGTTTCTTGCCTGTCGTTCAGGGACCGCCTCTTTGTGCCCGCTCCTTTGACGTTGAGGAAACGCTTGACCCGATCAAAAAGACCTTTTCTTTTGTCCACTGACAATCAATAGGGATTGACGCCATCGCGATGCGAGACAAGCCCGCCACAGCGTTTTCATCGAATTCAAAGTATGGATCACTTAGCTTAAGTCTTTAGCTTTACCCTATCCGCCCAAGTGCCTTCATTTTCAAGGGCAGCTTGGCGCAACCCGCATTGACGAACCGGGTTGCATCAATCGATGCCTTTCAATGATCGTTCGACATTCACGTTCCATCTCAACTGGTGACAAGCAGTGTCACCCGATTACGGCTGCAACGTGATTCAGCGGCACGCTTCTTGCTTCCGTCTAAGACAATCAACTTGAGCGTGAATCGACAGCGCTTTGTTGGGGTCCAGATTATGAAACCGGTCTCCGGTTTACACTTGATGAACACGTGCAGCGTGTTCAAAAGATGCGTCTTGACGACGACTTGACTGGTCGTAGAGTCACATCGGTTCGCAACATAGTTTGGTTGATAAAACCGATTGACTTCTTTCGCGGTCAGATACGACGGATAAGAAGATGCCTGACAAGCAGAAGTGGGAACTAGTCGACCGCTTGGGGTTACTGCTTTTCGTCAATAGTTGTGTGTTCGCTATACTTCCAGGCGATCCACGAGGACCGTCCGTTGGTGCCTCCCAAACGGCTCACCCTCGAAGAACACGATCGAGCCAAGGGATACACCAATTTGGTAAGCCGTTGGCTTCTTGCCAGATCATGCGGAAACGTGAATCTCCGTGGCCGCAGCTGATGGGCAAGCCAAGTTTGCTTGTCAGCCTGGTGTCACGAAGAAGAGGCGTTGGCACATTTATCAACAGTCTTGTGTGTCATGGATTGGCCAGCGGGGTTTCAATTCCGCTTATCAAGGCGTTCGCCAACGAGGCTTGCGGTAGCCGCGTCGCCGATAGCTTCCAGAGGTAATCGACTTTTGGCGTCATGCCTTCAAACCATCCAATCGATCAAATCCGGAAACCCGTCTCCATTAACTCACAAGGGGCGTAGCGATGAGTATTGAAAAGTTCATTCCGAACAGCTTTGGCAATGCGGTCCGTTTGCTGGCGGTGATGTTTCTGGGGCTTGGTCTAGTGACACTGCCTTTGCTGATGCGACAACAGGTCCATAGAGTCGTCGCACAAGGGGGACCGGGTGGACCCGGCGGCCCGGGAGGACCAGGAGGCGGTGGTGGGCCAATCGGAAGAGCGCCTGTTGTTGAGTTGGCCGATGATCCAGGACCAATGACACCGGAAATCGTCGAGCAATCCGCTGAGGATGCGGTGGCAAACGATCCACCGCTCTTCAATCCTTCGAGCGATCTGGAAGTCACACTGAATCCGCCGGCACCGCCGATTCCGGGCGGCGGCTATCAACTCAGCAGCTTTGTGGGCGGTTGCAACACCTGTAGCGGGTCAGGGTATGGTGGCGGAGGCTATTGGGTCGGCGGCGGAAGCGGCTGGCGCAACGGTGGCAACGGAGGCGGTGGTTTCGGCGGTGGCGCGGGCTGGGGAGGAGGCGGAGACGGATTCGGCGGGCCTGGAAGCACGTGCGAAGTTCCCGAGCCGGAGCCGGAACCTCGCGTAGTGCCTAGGGCACCCGTGCCAAACATCGAGCTTCAGTCCATCGTTGACAACCTGAATTACAACTATATGCACTGGGGTTGGGATGTGCTTCCACCTCACCCACAATCGACTGCTTACATTCAACGCATACACCGCACACGAGACATCGATCGAAGTGGCTCATTCGGTGCTGGCTGTTTTTTGCAAGCAGATATGCGACTTGAATTGGCTTACGAGCACGATCCTGGAATCGATGGTGAGGTTGTCCTATTCGATCCAAATCAGTTTCACACGATGCGGTTCGATGCTGAGTTTACGGCGACTGGGCCGAGTGCCTACGACGTAACGCTAGTACCCGACACTGACTACTCGTGGAGAAACCGCTCCATCGAGATTCTTGACGGGACGATGGCTGCGGTCACAGGAAGCAGCACCAACGGAACGGATTTCGTCTTTACCGATGCGGAGTATGCCAGAATCACTGATCAGAACGGAGCAGTTTACCTCTTTGAGTTGCTTTTGGCTGGCGTAGCTCCCGTCGGCTACAACCCTACGACCGACCATCCGCCTCACGGTAGATTGGTCAGTGTCACGGGCGTACACGGCCGCAAATATGAAGTCACGTACAAAACCTGGACACCCGCAGAGATCACGGCTTCGCCCGAGCGTCAATGGCAGATCGATTCCATCACTGACACGTTGGGACAAACGATCTCGGTTGATTACTACGCCACGCAGCAGAACGGCGACTGGGTCGTAGAAACCATCACGCAGCCTGGAGGTGAGACGGTCGACTATACGTATGGCGGTGGTTTCATCAGCCAGATCGACTACCCCGACAGCACTCAAACGACAATCGCTTACGCCTCGGGTGCGAACGGCTCGGTTGAAATGGACATCGTTGATCTTGCCGCCGACGCAAAACACCGTCGCAAGACAGTTGTCTTTACGGGCTCCGTGGCAACGATCGGCGGGACAGTCGTGCCGACCTCCGTCGGTCTCATTCGCAATGTTGTCGGTGGTGCTGGAGAAGTTCGATACTTCAATGGTAGTGATGATGGAAACTCGACGACCAATCCAGGTGAAGGCGTGATCTATCGCGGAGGAGGTAGGCTCGCAAGCAGTTACAAGGAGTCCGGCGGTGAGCTTTCTTCCAGCTACTATGGCCTGGATTGGGAAGAAGGCGATAACCTCTTCACCGGCGCGCCGAGCTTCACCGGGACAGCCGAAACCAATACGGAGACTGCCTTCGGATTGACCGGCGGTGCGACACAACCTAGCGGCTTTGAGGACGCACGCGGGGTTCGGCAGGACTACGAGTACGATGGGAATCAGCTCCTGATATTCACGAAGTATCAAGATGGCACGTTCGAAGCTTTCAAGCACAATTCAATTGGTAAAGTCGTTCGTGTCAGGGACCGCAGCAGGAACGTTACCAAGCACACCTACGACGCCGATGGGCGAAAGCTCTCCACCTCCGTGGGTCTTACGGACGGTCCCTCCAATCCGCCCAGCGCGACGACCGCCACCTACAACCGAAATCCGACCGATGACGTGCAGACGAGCGAGTATGCGTCGAGAACCTGGGCGTATGTGGCAAGCGGCAACAACGGCGCTGGTAAAATCTCAAAATACACGGACGAGCTTGGAAATGAGACGGACTACAGCTACGACACTTCCGATCGACTCAATAAGGTTACTGGTCCAGCAGAGAATGTTGGCGGAACGCGCCCAGAAACGACGTTCGCTTATGATGCAAGAGGCCGGCTTAGCACCCTGACCGACCCGTTGGGGAACGAGACGGACTTCATCTACGACTCACGCAATCGGCTGATTAGCACGCTCTACGATGACGGCACGACGGCCAAGACGACCTACGGCACGTCGGGAAATGGCATTGGGCTTCCGGTCAAGACGATTGACCGCAACGGTGTGGTCAACACCTACGCCTACGATGCGGCAGATCGTTTGACGGCACGCGTTGTCGCCGCGGCCCAGATGGACGGTATGACCGAAACCGCGACGCCGGACATCGCATCAACGACGACCTACACCTACATAGATGGGACGAACGACATCGAGTCGGTGGATACTGAAGGTCGTTTGACGGAATACGCTTATGACAACCGAGGGAGGCGGGTCGCTACATTCAAAACGACTTCTTCAGGAACTCCGGCACCTCGACTTCGAGCTGCGATGGCTTATATCGACAACGAGCTGTTCGTCAACTTTGATCAGTATGAACGCCCTACCTACTACGCGTATGATCCCGTGGACGGTCGGCTAGAACGAACGGTACGTGGCATGACAGAAGAGTACGAACTCGCAGATTTCGCTGCCGTTGCAGCTGCAACACGCGACTTGACTGCCAATGCGGACCGCTTGGTGACGGACTACGAGTACGACGCGGTCGGCAATCTGACGTCGATGACTGATCCGCGAGGCAACGAAACCACGACGACGTACGACAGTCGGAACCGCGCGACCGTTCGGACCGTTGCCGTTGGCACCACTGCCGAAGCGAAAACGGAGACCGACTACGAC
>JBCCOI010000569.1:0-4939 GCA_039025515.1 Planctomycetota bacterium | reverse complement strand
GGAATGGACAATGTCGTCTATTTGGGAACGAACGCGAAGATGCCAGAGGTATGCGCGGCGATGGGGTTGTCGCTCTTCAGTTGTCTCGATGACCTGATGAGTCGAAACGAGCACAACTATCGCCTGTATCGAGCACATCTCGACGGGGTCGCGGGCTTAAGTTTGCTGTCATACGACTCGCTACAGCAAACAAATTTCCAATACGTCGTCTTGGAGGTCGACGAGTCCGCCTTCGGTGAAAGTCGTGACGCCCTGATGCATCGACTTCATGAAAAAGGAGTGCGTGTCCGCCGATACTTTTATCCGGGGTGTCATCGCATGGAACCCTACCGCTCCATGCAAAGCCAGGCCATGCAAAGTGAGGCCGCTCCAGATCTCGCCAATACAGAAGCAGTCGCGGAACGCGTCATTTGCCTTCCGACCGGAAACGCAATCAATGAGTCTGATATTGAAAGGGTCTGTCGCGAGATTCGCGGTTACGAATGCGGCGTCGATCTTTCGCGAAGCACTGCGTGAACGAGCATCGCGTCGACTACACGCGACGTCTATCGGGCCATCGCTATCGCGACTGAGACCCTATCGCGACTGAGACCACGGAGGCGAGGGCCGAGACGCGGACTGCGTTGACTGATTGTAGCGGGCGTCGTATTCAGGTCTGTTCGGGGTTCCGGGCGGAGGGTAGGCCCCGTAGTCAGTCGGCGTATTGTCAGCGTTTGCATTGACATCGTAGAAGCCGTCGCCGACTGCCTGTCCGTCTTGCGAAGAACCGGGGGACACGTTGTCACCGTTCAGAATCTGCCGTCCCTTTGCGATCGCCTTTGATGTATCCGAGCGGATTTCATCGCGATTGAACTTGATCGTTGTTTCATTGTCATCTCGATGAATCGTGAACCAGCCCGCCATAAAAGCAGCAATTGCGAGCACTCCTAGGATCATCAGCGAACGGAACATCGGTACTTCCTTGGGTCGTTGTGTTGGGGCC
This sequence comes from Planctomycetota bacterium, assembly GCA_039025515.1. GTDB lineage: Bacteria > Planctomycetota > Planctomycetia > Pirellulales > Pirellulaceae > Stieleria. Next base: position 3,957 of record JBCCOI010000569.1, on the reverse strand, counting down.
TACGGACGTATCCCTGAAACGTCTACAAAATTTTCCTGTTGCCGCGATAGATCACTTTCGACAATTTTGCGAGTCGAGTGCACCTCGGGGTTTGCGATTGGCATGGTGCTTGATTTGAGAAGTGGAGAGAATCTCGGCTTTCCAGTTCAATCCCGGTAAACCGCGAGGGCTAGGATGGCCATCTCACCGCAAAATCGTGCCCGAGCTGAAGAGCTCGCAAAGCAACTCGTCAAAAATGTCAGCGGCCGGTATCACAAAGATGGCACGCCCAAGACCTTCCACGAGCTCGAAATCGAAGCCGGGCACATCGCCGATCTCGTGGCCTCGATGGTGCTCAACGAGAATGCAAGAGATTTGCCCGAAGAAGAAAAATGCGTGCGCTGTCCCAAGTGCAACGCTGTCCTAAAGAAGCATGACCCCGACGATGACGAAGCGATGATCATCCAGACCGATCATGGCGAGGCCGAGTGGGTCACCAAAGGCTACTTCTGCCGGCGATGTCGCCGGTCTTTTTTTCCCTCGACTTGCTGAGTTGGGGCTTCGTGTCGAAACGACGGTCAGCCCGAAAGTCGAACAGAAGATGGTCTACGCCGGAGCGAACAGTCAAAGCTTCGAACAAGCCACTCGCGATCTCAAAGAGCTCGCCGAACTTGAAATCAAAAGCGAACGTGTACGTCGAGCAACGTTGCGAAATGGTAAGGCTCGCTGCGAGTTGGCTCGCCGCTTGACCGAGGCCTTTCTCACCAAGTCGATTCCGGATCAGCTTCATCAAGGTCCCGCAGACCAACAGCCTCCACCGCTGGCAGTCGTCATGAGTGACGGCGGCCGGTACCAGCGATTCGACCGCAAGGAAGATTCGCCAAAGACAGAAAGTTTGTGGAAGGAAAGTCGGATCGCGGTTCTGCTTTCGATGCAAAGCGAATCTCATCAATCGGATCCGGCCCCGGAATTACCGGAATTTTTGCAGGATGTTGGCATTGCAAAGAAGCTCGCCGACATCGGGAAGGTGACGGGTGAAAACGCCAAGCGTGACCAGCGGAGCGATGAGCACGAGCCTCCTTGGGCAAGACCCGAGATGCTCAGAAAAGACGTGGTCGCGAGCGGTAAGAGTTGGAAAGAATTCGGCCCGATGGTAGCCAGCGCGGCGTGGTACGCCGGCTTCTTCAAGGCTTCCGAGAAAGTGTTCGTTTCCGATGGCTCCTCGTCGATCGAAGAGATGCAGGGGGAGTGGTTCTCGAATTTCACGAGCATTCTGGATCTGATGCACGCGTTGTCTTATAGCTTGGCCGCAGCACGCGCGATTCACTCTGAGACCGAGGAGGCCTGGGAATGTTATCGCCGATTTGCAACGGCGATCTGGCAGGGCAAGGTTGATTCGGTGATCGCAGAACTCGATCAATACCAGAGTCAACTCGGCGAGCCGCCGAAAGATGCCAGCGAGACCGACCCGCGCGAGATCGTTCGGCGATCTCGGGTGTATTATCGCAACCATCGTGGTCGCATGAAGTACCCGGAGTACCGCAGGAAAGGCTATCCGCTGACCAGTGCGATCATGGAGTCCACGGTGAAGCAAATCAACCGACGTGTCAAAGGCAGCGAGAAGTTCTGGTCCACCAGCGGCGGGGAATCGCTTTTACGTCTCCGCGGCGACTACATTAGCGACAGCAAACCGATGGACGATTACTGGCAAATTCTCCGGCAAGCCGCGGACGGCTGCCGGACCTACGGCCTGTCCATATGATCAGACAAACCGCGAGGTGCACTCTGCGAGTCAACGGTTTTCACGAAGTCGACAATCGCCGTGACAAGTGGCCTGCTAATTTCAAGTTCCGGTTGCCGGTAGGACGCTAGCTGTTCGCTTGCCGAGGAAATCTCGACGAGAACGTGGTTCATTCCTGCGATGATCTTCTTCGTCGACATCGTACCGGCTTGATCCAAGAGTTCAGCATCCTCAACCGCGACTTGTATATCTTTGTCGCCTTGAACAATGAGCACGGGAATGTCCAAAGCCGCAACGTCCTCCACCGGCGTGCGTTTGATGAACCCCATCAGATAGCGCTGGATACTTGGCCGGATCACGGATGCAAGCTCCTGTGGGACGTCGGCTACGAGTCGCCCTTGCGCTAGTTCCTCCAAAATCTGGTCGGCCTTTTCGTAGAGCTCGTCCGAGATCTTTCCTTTCAGCTGAGACCGGAGCAACTGGTCGATAGAGCGTCCCGATCCAGCGATTGAAATTACCGCCGAGACGTTTGTGTTTTCCCGAGCGGTCCTAAACGCGAGTTGTGCTCCTTCGCTGTGGCCGGCCAGGAATTGCGAGGAAAAACGTATGTCGGTTGCCAATCGCGTCGACCACGCGAGGTAGTCATCGACCAAGACGGCGGGCGTCAATTCAGACTCGGCTACACCAACGGGAGTAGTGCCGCTGCCGCGTTTGTCGTATCGAAGGCTCGCGATTCCATTCTCCGCCAGTTTGCGAGCTAGTTTTTGGGTCGCGTTCGTTTGGATGAGTGGACCGTTGCAGTTGCGATCCGTTGGTCCGGAACCCGAATGAAAGATCAGAACGGGCCAGGGAGCATCGTTTTTTTTCGGAAGGCAAAGTGTTCCCTCAAACGTGATTCCATCTCGATCAAGACTGACCTCTGACTCTTCATAGACGGAACTCGTTTGATCCGCCTGCTTCTCCGTCGACGGTAATGCAGCCGGCCGCACAAAGAATCCTGCCAATTTATTCTGTTCGTCAAACGAAAGTCGATAAACCAATGCACTTCGTTGGTGCAGCACCGTCGCTTCGATGGTCAACGGATCCCTGCTCAGCGTTCGTGTCTTTCCCTTGGACTTGTAAGCACCCGCGATCAGATCGACTTGCCCAAGCGTAGGCTTGAGCTTCTCCACGGGTAATGCTTCCAGCATTCTGGGCGTAAAACGCTTGGCCAGGTCCTCGTAACGTTTTTCAATCAATTCGTCGAGAACTGTATCGACCAGTTTGGTGATCCGTTTCTCCTCGTCAGCATTATCCTGCGCCTCGACGACGGGCCCGAGACAAACCGCGCAGGCAAGGAAACAGAAGGATGAATTCCGAACTAGCAGACTTGCAAAAAACTGGGACATCAAGATCCTCGGGGGCGTAGAGTGTTGACCGGTCCGGTTCGAATCGTGGCGCCGTTTCTTGGCGATCGACTTCCAAATTTTCGAATTTCTCACGCGTAGCTTGAGTCCAACGCAGCCATCACGATCCGTCGTGATGATCTGCGGTATTCACGGCACCATTTCTATTCCTCGATGCTATTGTCCTGTTTCACTTCGTCAACAATCGCTTGTAGGTTGAAGGTCCCGCGTTCGATCGAGTCGAAAACGGATTCGCGGATCGTTTGTCGGTCAAGCTGTTCAAGCTTACGAAGGACTCGCGTGATCTCGGAATCGTGAAGGCCTTGTTCCTCAAGATGCTTGATTAAGTGGGCGTTGTCTTTCGGCACGGCGTTTTCCTGTTAGGGTGGGCCTGTGAATACTCGCTTGTGAAACCAATTGTCTTTTAACGAAATGAACGTGAGAGAGGGTGGCCCGTCGCCCGAAGAACATCCCGGTAAATTCCCTTTTATGTTTCAAAAGCACCAACTCGTTTCCACCAGCAAATTCCTAAGCTTGATTCTCCGTCATCGCCCGGAGGTCATCGGTTTGAAACTTAGCAACGAAGGCTGGCTGGCGGTGAACGATCTTGTTCGGGCAGCGAATGAAAACGGGAAGCCGATTTCGCTCGATTTGATCCATGAGGTCGTCGCGACGAATGAGAAACGACGGTTCGAATTCAGCGATGACGGATTGCTCATTCGGGCGAGCCAAGGACACTCTATTCCAAACGTCGATCTAAAGCTTACCGAAACGCAGCCTCCTCAAGTGCTGTATCACGGAACCGTCTCTCAGTTTCTCGATAGCATCCGCGCCATTGGTCTGCAAAAACGC
>JBCCOI010000568.1:0-4941 GCA_039025515.1 Planctomycetota bacterium | reverse complement strand
TGGGCATTTGCCCCATGAATTGCCGAGCGTAATTTGACAACGACTCGACGTAGCGACGTTGACCTTCGGCGTACAGCGTATCGAAAGCCAGCGAAGATTTACCGCTGCCGGAGACGCCTGAAAAGCAAACCAATTCACCGCGGGGAAGCGTCAGATTGACATCGCGCAGGTTGTGCTCACGGGCACCCTTGACCTTGATTTCGGTCGTCGACATGCAGAATCAATTTTCGGGCAAAAGAAACAGAGACCGTCCGTTGCGGTAGTCTAGCGGTTGAACCGATTCCACGAAATGAGCGGTTTTCCCTCCCATCCACCCCAGGACGCTTCCCATGCAACCCCTGCTTTCGATTGGCAATGCCGGTTTCCTTTTTCGACGATCACAACATCGAATCACACTGACGACGCTGATGGCTTTGCCGATGGTCGTGGCATTGCTGATCAATCCCCCTCATGCGGATGCTCAATCGAATCGTCCGAACATCATTTACATCATGTCCGACGATATGGGATTCTCGGACATCGGATGTTACGGCAGCGAAATTGAAACACCTCATTTGGATGCGATGGCGGCGAAAGGATTGCGTTACACCCAGTTCTACAACACCGCGCGCTGTTGTCCCACTCGCGCGAGCTTGCTGACCGGGTTGTATCCACATCAAGCGGGCATCGGCCACATGATGAATGATCGTGGACACGATGGCTATCGAGGCGATTTGAACCGCAACTGCGTTACATTGGCCGAAGCCCTACGCCCGGCTGGCTACCGAACCTACATGTCCGGCAAATGGCACGTCACCAAAGCGGTTCGTCCAAAAAAACCCGAGGACAAACATAACTGGCCATTGCAACGTGGGTTCGATCGCTTTTACGGAACCATTCACGGTGCGGGTAGCTTTTACGATCCCAACGCCCTGTCCCGCGACAACGAGTTCATCTCGCCGTTTAATGACCCCGAATATCCGGCCGACCAGCAACCCGGTGGCGTGTTTTACTACACCCACGCGATCGCCGACCAAGCATCACGTTTTGTGCGTGATCACCACCAGCAACACGGCGATCAGCCGTTCTTTTTGTACGTTAGCTTTACCGCAGCTCATTGGCCGATGCATGCATTGGAAAGCGATATCGCCAAGTACACCGGGCGCTACGACAGCGGCTATGACGCCATCCGCCAAGCTCGCTACGAGCGGATGATCGAAATGGGGTTGATCGATCGAAAATCAACGACCTTGTTCCCGATCGAGCCGGATGCCAAACAGACCGAGTATTGGCAGTGGGACAAACGCAACATGGAAGTCTACGCCGCGATGATTGATTGCATGGATCGAGGCATTGGCCGAATCTTGACCAGTTTGCGTGATACCGGCCAGTACGAAAACACACTCGTTTGTTTCTTCCAAGACAACGGTGGCTGTGCCGAAAACTATGGTCGAGGAAACGTGGGCCTGCCCCGGCAAAACAAGCCAACGTTGCCACCGCTCGCCGATGACTACCTGCAACCCGACATGCAACCCAAACAAACCCGTGACGGGTATCCGGTACGAAAAGGACGTGGCGTCATGGCGGGTCCGGCAGATACCTACATCGGCTACGGCAAAGCCTGGGCGACGGTGTCCAACACGCCGTTTCGAATGTTCAAACACTTCACCCACGAAGGCGGCATCGCGACACCACTGATTGCTCATTGGCCCGATCGAATCAAGCGTCACGGCGAACTCGATCGAACACCGAGTCACCTGATTGATTTGATGGCCACAGCCGTCGACGTTTCCGGCGCGAGCTATCCGACAACCGCTCACAACGGCAATCCCATCAAACCCATGGAAGGCGTCAGCCTGGTTCCCACGTTCGACGGCAAATCAATTCAGCGTGAAGCATTGTATTGGGAACACGAAGGCAACCGGGCGATTCGCGTTGGCAATGAAAAGTTGGTCGCCAAGGGTCCCAAGGGAAAATGGGAACTCTACGATTTGTCAACCGACCGCAGCGAGCAATACAATCTGGCCAACAGCCGTCCCCAGCGTGTCACCGAGCTCGCCGCGATGTGGCAAGCCTACGCCGAACGAGCCAACGTGCTGCCCCTGAACCCCAAACACCGAAAAAGGGGAAAGGGGTTTTAAAAAAAGGGGAAAGGGGTTTTTCACGGAGAGTTGGTCAGGGTAGCAGTTTAGTCCGACGAGTGGTCTAGAGGCGTTTTGCGGGCGGTGCAATGATCTTGGGTTTTGGGACACGATCACGTTTCGCTTGGCTTGTGCGGGCGGTCGTCGATTCCGCTGATCTGGGATCGGCGCAGCACTCAGCCTTGTTGCGTTAGCGAAGTACCAACGCACTTGACTGCATGTGCGTCTCTCGGCGGAGCGAGGTCGAGGACCACTGAACAACAAGCTCAGGGGAACTCTTCAAAGTGAACAGGCCACTGGAGCACCTGCATCGGCGTAGCCGCTACGCCGATGCATACAGCGAACGAAGCACGACGTCGGGAGGCCGGGTGAAGAGTCCGTAGTAGATGTCGCTGGCGCGATGGCCGTGACGGCGTGCTGTTTCAGCGACCGTCATCAGCTCAGCCATCCGCTGGCCACCATCACGACTGCGGCTACCGAAGCTGATTTTGCGAAGGATCACCAATGGCCGGATCGCGCGCTCGGCAAGGTTGTTCGTCGGAGAAACGCGCGAGTCGTCAACGAACACCAGCCACTCGGGAAGGTGTCGTAGGATTCGACCTTGAAGTTGGGCTGCCTTCTCATCCGTGACATCTGTCATCGCGAGCCGTTCTAGCTCGCTGCGCAACCACGCAATCTCCGCTTCAAGTGCCTTTCCTTTTAGCTTGCCATCGTTTCGTTTGCGATGCAGCCGGGTACCACGTTTGACAAAGACTTTCACGTCTTCGAAGAACCGGTAGTCTACCGAGCCGGAGGACACCAGTTGCTGCCAGTCCCGTGCTGTCCTGGCAAGATGCGCCAGGCATTTCTGTTTTGCACCAGCGACTTGAGCGTTGTAGCCGCTGTAGCAGTCCGTTACCAAAGTCCCAGTGAAATCCGGGCCAAGAATGTCACGTGAGACAAATCCTGCACGAGTTGTTTCAAACGTGAAATGAATCAATTTTTCATTGCCGTGCATCCAAAAATAGGCGCGGTCACCATCGAGAGTCCAGTACGTTTCATCGGCGTAGACCGGCCCGTCGGTGCTGGCGAGTTTCTTGGCGATGTCGTCGACAACGGGATCAGCAAGTTTTGCTAACGCTTTTTCGAAACCGATCAACGCCGCAGCGGTGAATTTGATGCCAAAGAGTTCTTCGATCGCGTTGGGGACTTTGCGGTAGCTGATGCCAATCACGTTGCGAAGGTAGATCGCCTTGCTGCGCAGTCCCGGGCCGATTCGACTTCCCAAGATTTCACCCGGCCCCGCTTTCTGCACCAGCGTGTTGCAATCGGAACACCTGGCCGTCGCATGGCGATACAGCACGACGCGAAACTGTCCGTCAATGATGTCTTCCTGCAAATGCTCCTGAGGCTCAGCATCCAACACAGACACCTTGTCGCTCCCGCAGCAAGGGCATCTTCGAGGAGCATCGACTTGAGAGTCCCAGTCGTATTGCTCGGGCGTTTTTCGAAACCAGCCTGGATGTCCCAGCGGAGCGCCGCGTTTGGCCTCAGGCTGCGGTTGCTTCTCGGGCTCTATTTCCTCGCTGGGTTGCTCGTTGCCGGAGTGCTCGTTGCCGGCGTGCTTGTTGGTCGCAAACTTGTTTTGGCGTTCAAGTTTTAACTCCTTTTTGGCACGCTCAAGTTGCTTTTGAAGGCTCACGACTTCGCTGAGTAATTCGCTGTTGCGATCCTCAAGTAGTCGAATCTTTTGAAGCAAAGAGTGTTGGGTGTCTTCGCTCCGGTTGGCCACTTGCGCGACATGAATGACCGAAGCACCGCCTAGATGCGGGCAATGCCCGACAGAAGGGCAATTGTGTTCGTGGTTTGGATAGATTGGGAATGACATAGTGCGACAACGCTCCGTTGCCGACAACGTATCCCACCGACCAGAAATCCACCAATAGCAGTTCTTAGAGGACTAAACTGTTACTAAATCTCTATCGCCGAAAAAGGGGAAGCCCCCCTTTTTTACCGTCTTCCGCTGCCATCCACGCCCAACCATCACAGGATCATAGGTGTTTAAATACGCGATCTGCAACGAAACGTTTGGTGACATGCCACTCACCGAAGCGCTAACCATGGCGCGCCAGACTGGATACACCGGCTGGGAAGTCGCACCGTTCATGCTGGCCGATGACATCCATCGTTTTTCCGCGGACGATCGAAAGCGGTATCGCGAGACAGTCGAGTCCAACGGATTGACGATTGTTGGCTTGCACTGGCTGTTGGCCAAGACGACGGGTTTTCATTTAACAACGCTCGACAAAGAAACTCGGCAGCGAACATCGGATTATTTCCGTGAACTGGCGAAACTGTGTCGCGACCTCGGCGGCGATGTGATGGTGTTGGGATCTCCACAACAGCGTAATTTTCCTGATCATCAAACCCGGCAACAGGCGATGGACGCGGCAGCGGATTGCTTGCGGGCCGTTGTGCCAATGTTGGAACAACAACGTGTACGCATCGCGATCGAGCCATTGGGACGCAGCGAAGGAAATTTTTTGAACACCGCCGCTGAGGGCCGTGAGTTGATTCAAATGGTCGACAGCCCCTGGATCGGATTGCACTTGGATGTCAAAGCGATGAGCGATGAATCGAAGTCGATCCCCGACATCATTCGCGAGCAAGCCGATTGCACGATTCACTTTCACGCCAATGATCCGAACCTGCGCGGCCCCGGAATGGGCGAGGTTGAATTTCGACCCATCTTTGATGCGCTTCGCGAGACGCAATACGGTGGTTGGGTTAGCGTTGAAGCGTTCGATTACGAACCCGGTGTCGATACGCTTGTGGGTGAAAG
>JBCCOI010000567.1:0-4956 GCA_039025515.1 Planctomycetota bacterium | reverse complement strand
TCGTTTGAGAATTGCGGAACGCCGAATCGAATCATGTCTTCGGTCTGAGCCATCGCGTCGCCGGGGCGATAGAAGTTTAACTGCAGAGCTTTGCGGCGATAGGGAGCCTCGTCGCCCTCGCCGTCTTGTTCGAACGCGTTCGTCAATCCGGAGACGAACAGCGAGAGGTAGTCGGTGTTCGGGTTCACATCGATCCAAGTCAAAACACCCCAAACGCCGGGAGCGGCGTCATCGGAAGAAAGTTTGATCGGTTGTCGTGCGATCTCCACACTGTTGTACATCGGAGCGGTAATCTGTTCTCTCGCTGCGATTAATTGTTTCGCGCCCGGGATGATGCGGTCCAGATACTCGTCGCCGCTGACGTGGTCTTTCAAGGTCACGAGCGGAAAGAATCGACGCGCGTCATAAGAAACGGATTCGAGCCGCTGGTAGAGTTTCATCCCTCCCACGTCATCCGCAGCCGGACGCAAGTCGCCGCCCCGGTAACGCACGCGATAGACCATGTACCAAACGAGCTTTCGCTGGGTTTGTCCGCCACCGACGGCAACGTCAACATACATTTGACGCAATGGCTTAAAGGCAAACTCGAGGCAGTAGATTTCGCGCCGCAGCACAACTTCCTTTGCCATCGAAACCAGCGTTCGCGAGCGCGGATCGAAGTGCGGTGCTCCATTCGGAAACTTCGACGCGTCCCATTCGAGTTCGGGATGAGCCTGCAGGAATCGCTGCAACGTCAGTGGTCCGTCGAACGTCTCCTCGGGACTTGGGTCCCCCGGGATCACCGTGACCACGCCGGGCGCAAACTCGGTCTGCTGCTGCGTCGCGGCGGGACGCTGCGCTTGCTGAGCAAACGTGAGCGAAGAACTCATCATCACAACGCCGCATGCCAGCACGGCCAGTCGTGGGCGACAGATTGTTGCAAAGGACTTGGTAATCATTTCGTAGCTCAATTGGGTTTCTTCATCCCGGGGGATGAGTGAACGATGAGTTGGTGCCGAGACTCGCGGCGCGATCTCAAAATCGATCACTCGCGCTCACGGCTTGTTCGTCTTCGGGTAGTTCGGCAATTCGGGTTTCCGTTTGATCCACATCCACTGAGGGGGCTTCCGTTGCAGCGATACCGGGTTTCTTCTCGTCTTGCGATGCCTCGCTCGCCTTCAAAAATCTTAGTGAATCCGCGAACTGAATATCGCTGCCAGCGAATGTTTCGACTTTGTCTGACGACATCGTGAACGTTGCTTGCAGCCGTTTTCCCTCGTCATTACTGAAGTGCATCATAATCCAACGGATCGGCACGCCTTGGGTTTCTCCATCTGCGGCAATGCGAAGGACTCGAAGCCCCTGCGACGAAACCGCCTGGTCGCCTGAGACGAGCTGTCGAAGGCGATTGCCCAGGGCCTGGCGAACGTCCGTCTGGAAGCCCTCCAGAGTCAACTGTTTTCCGGCGGGAAGCGGTGGCAAGGGCCGAACATTACACTGGGCGATGCTGGATCCGTGGTCGATCACTCGCAAGATCGTGGTGCCTGGCCCGTCCTGGATCGTCTTCCATCGCCGGTCGACCATCGTTCCAAATTGCAGGGCGTCACTTTTGAGCTCCGCAAACAGCAGATCCTTCGAGACGAGCGAGTCAAAGTCGGTCTCGGGAGCGTCCACCGGCAAACGAATCGGCTTGTCGAGCGGTTTGCGGAGCATTCTGATGGTTGCCGAGACGTCGAAGCCAGGCTCGCCGACGCTGGCATCCCGAGTTTCGTGAATCGCCAGTGCGAGCCAAGTGCATGTCCGCGCCTCGCGATCATAAGTCAGCTTTCCGACGGTCCGCAGCTTCGTGGAAACGCCCTCGATCGAGGCCTCCACATCACCCTTCAATTGGATGCGAACGCTGGCGTCATCGATGCTCGCGATTGCACCATTGATCACCCCTTGGTCGACGGTGGTCAGATTGAGCACGGAACAGATCGCGGCCGAATCGAGTTCGAACCGGTCACCCTCCATCACCTCACCGCGCGGAAGCCACTGGTCGATGGCAACGCTGGAAACTGGGCTGCGGAGCAGTGCGAGTTCGTCGAGTGTGAAAAAGTTTTGCTCGGAATAGAGCGTTTCGGGAAGTTGGTCGCGGCGAACGGATGCCAGCCGTAACGGGTCGCGTAGTGTCCGAGCGGACGTCGTCTTGTTTAGCCGACCTGTGCTGTTGGCGCGATGATAGTAGCGCTGCGCGGCGATAATTTCTGACTGCTCCGTTGAACCCTCCGGCCACAGTGCCCGCTCCTCGTAGTCAAAAGACGCGCTCGACTTGATGGGTAACTGCCGAACACCCATACGGTTTGAGGCTTTTTTGAAGCCGGCTCTGACGTTCCCCTCGACCTCGATCTCCAAACGGACCCTTGAGAGTGGCAGGCGCTGAGCGGCAATCTCGGCTGTAACGGTCGTTTCGGCGGGATCGCTAGCGTGCAAGGCCTGTGGCGTCATCGCTACAGCACCGCAGAGGATGCTGGTGCGGAGGAAGTTCCTCCGGCATGCCTGATTCCGCGCGATTTGCATTCTCATTTTCCGTCCTTGGAGTCCCATTCGGATGCACAACTGCATCGGGCGTCATCGGCGAGGCCGCGGGGCGTGATGCAGTGGAAGTCTGCCTGAAAAAGCAGTCCGGAAAAATTGGGAATACTGGCGAGCCTAAAGTTTTCCCCGTCGATAAGGTCAACCCAGTGCAACGCTGACTGGCGCTGGCAGTCGCTCGTGCATCGTCATACGAGCGACAGTGCGTCGCAAAGCGAGACTGCCATTCGTGCATTCGATTGCAGTTCCTACAAAGACTGGGCGTGTCCGAGCGAATCCCAAAATGCGTTCAGATCTATTTTTGAATCGCAACTGGCTGCGGAATCGACACTTAGGACGAATGACGGCAGGCCGACGTACGATTTTGAGTGACTTTGGCCCCAAATTTCCTACGTAGTGTCCGTTGCCCTGGCAATGGCTGCCGATTTCGACTTTTACAAAAAAGACGGAATTTTTCCCGCGTTTGCAGGATAACAGCCGTTGTGACGAACCGGATGTCGGGATTCGTCGTCATAAACCCATGTAGTGCTACGTGGACCGATGACGCTCGATTGCGGTTTCTGTCGGGCGAGAGACGAGTTAGCCGACACGGGAGTCGGCAGGATGCTGGGTTCGGAGACTGGATTTGCGGCGTTGACCTTATGTGTCGGCGCTTCTGCGAAAGAGACTCCTGGCCAAGCGACCAACCTCACCTGGAGGAGACAGGTGAACCCCGGGCAACCGAGGCGTGGAAGACTGGGCGATCCGCCGGGATCGCAGGGACGTTTGGCCAGTCAACGTCAACAGCGCTGGGAGAGTGAAAGCGATGCATAACAACTACCGCGATACGAAGATCCGAGATCTCCGTGACCAACTGCGATTCAACCAGAAGACGAAGCTGATCGAACAGGCTGCGGCGGCGGAGTCGTTGTTGAGCGAGATCGAGTCCGATCGGGATTATTCGTATGACTACCTGACGTTTCGAATTACGAACTATCGTTCGGATCGATCGACGCGTCACAACATCGCGTCTAAAGATCTTTCACATGACCTGAGGCTGTTGATCGAAGACCTTAGCGAATTGGCCGATCTCTCCGTCGAGGAGATCGGTGAGCAAGTCCACACGGTTCAGGATTTGAGTCGTCAATTCAATGTTTCCACAAAGACGATCAGTCGGTGGAGAGAATCCGGTTTGGTGAGCCGGCGGCTGTTATTTGGTGGAAGAAAACGAATCGGATTTTTGAATAGCAGCGTCGAAAACTTTGTCTCCAACAATCGAGCAAAAATCCAACGCGGCGAACGATTCAGTCAGCTCAGCGAAGACGAGAAAACGGAGATCATCGAACGGGCCAGGCAGCTCGTCGAAGGCGGCGCGGCGCTTGCCGACGTCACCCGTCTGCTTTCACAACAAATGGGGCGAAGCGCCGAGACGATTCGGTACACGCTGAAGAACTTTGATGCCGACAACAAGTCGATCGCGATCTTCCCCCATCATCGCGGCGTCCTAACGGACGACGACAAGCGATCGATCTTTTCGCAGTACCTTAGCGGCGTCTCTGTTCCGCAGCTCTGCAGGAGATTCCACCGGACCCGTACCAGCATTCTCCGGATTCTGATCGACATGCGTCGACAACGGATTATGGAACTGCCGCTGGATTACATCTACAACGAAGACTTCGAGCAGACCTCCCGCGAGTCAGAGTTCGTAGGGCCGCTGCCCGAAGCCGATGCGTCGGCCCGGAAAGTGCGTGTTCCCGGAGATCTGCCAAGTTATCTGGCATCGCTCTACGACGTTCCGTTGCTAACCCGCGAGCAAGAGTACCATCTCTTTCGAAAGATGAACTACTTGAAGCACAAGGCGAGTCGTCTTCGTGATGAACTGCAATCCGACGCTGGCGGTCAGTCGTCTCTGATGAACGACATCGAAGCGTTGTACGAACAAGCGGTCAAGGTAAAGAACCGTATCGTCCAAGCGAACCTTCGATTGGTCGTTTCGATTGCCAAAAGGCACTTGGCGAGCAGCGACGACTTCTTTTCGTTGGTCAGCGATGGCAACATGTCGTTGATTCGCGCCGTCGAGAAGTTCGATTACTCGCGAGGCAACAAATTCAGCACCTACGCCTCTTGGGCGATCATGAAGAATTTCGCTCGTACGATTCCGAATGAGTTCAAACACCGCGACCGTTTCCGGACGACCACCGAAGAATTGTTCCTGGCCCGTCAGGATGAGCGTGTGGATCCATACGCCGAAGAGAGTGCGCAGCGAAACCGCAAACGCGAACTTTCGAAGATCCTCAATCGCCTCGACGAACGGGAACAAAAGATCATCTCGGCTCGATTCGGACTCGAACGCGGCAGCGAACCGTTGACGCTGAAAGAGGTCGGTGAAGAGATGGGAGTGACCAAGGAGCGAGTCCGTCAACT
>JBCCOI010000566.1:0-4964 GCA_039025515.1 Planctomycetota bacterium | reverse complement strand
GTCCAACGGATAGCCAGAGTCTTCTCTGCGGCAACCTGCCCCATCCGACGTCGCGGAACCGCACAATGTTGCCGCATCGGCGTCCAACACGCCACTGGGAGCCACATCGGTTGATTTGACCGACTGGCTGGATCACAACGTTGCTCCCACCCCTCCTGCGGGCACTCAAATGTCCCACGCGGTCCACGCGGCATCGAAATCGCAACGATGGAGGAGCTCATCAATCTATGCGGTCATCAAGTCCGCCCTTCGATGGAGAAAGATTATGGAGATCCGGAACGCGATCGAGTCTCTTTATCCGGGGACTACCGACGCGGTGCTATCAAGGATTGATGAACTGCTCGACAAATACAATCACATCAGCCCACCCACGCCAGAGCTCACCAGCCGCGACGCCATCTTGATTACCTACGGGGACGCAATTCGCGAAGACGGCAAGACACCGCTGGCGAGTCTCGACTCGTTCTCCAAGAGCTTTCTCGAGTCGGCGATAAGTGCCATTCATCTTTTGCCGTGCTTTCCGTTCACTTCAGACGACGGTTTTAGCGTCACGGACTACTACCAAATCGATCCCGACTTAGGCGATTGGGATGACGTCAAGAGACTGGGCGAATCCTTCGACTTGATGTTTGATGCGGTCGTAAACCACATCTCCAAAAGCTCGAGCTGGTTTCAAGGATTCCTTGAGGGAGATCCGGCTTATCAAGATTATTTCTTCGTTGCCGATCCATCGCTCGACTATTCCAGTGTGACGCGACCGAGAGCTCTTCCTTTGCTGCATCCGTTTCTAAGGAATGGAGAAACGGTCCATGTTTGGACAACTTTCTCGGAAGACCAAGTCGATCTGAACTACCGCTCTCCGGATGTCTTTATTCACGTCTTGGACGTGTTGTTGTTTTACGTCTCCAAAGGAGCCAAGTTTATTCGACTGGACGCGATCGCTTTCATCTGGAAACGAATCGGGACCTCTTGCATACACCTGGATGAAGTACACACGATCATACAAGTCTACAAGACTTTCATTGACAAAATCGCGCCCGGGGTTGCCATCATCACCGAAACCAACGTACCGCATGCTGAGAATATCTCATACTTCGGTGACGGAACAAACGAAGCGAAGATGGTTTACAACTTTACGCTACCACCGCTGCTACTTCACGCGTTGCATCAGGAGGACGTTGAAGTCTTGACATCATGGGCGAGCCAGTTGAGTTTGCCGAGCAACGAATGCTGCTTCTTTAACTTCACAGCAAGTCACGACGGAGTCGGAGTACGCCCGCTTCAAGGAATTGTCTCGGACGACGAGGTAGATACGCTCGCTGAGATTGCGCGGTCGCACGGAGGATTCGTATCGATGCGTGACAACGGCGATGGGACGCAGTCACCGTACGAGATCAACTGCAACTACCTCGATTTTGCGACGTCGCCGGAGGCGCCGACTGAACTGCGCGTCCAGCGGTTCCTGCTCACACAGTCGGTGATGCTTGCGATGCCAGGCGTGCCGGGCATCTACTACCATTCGCTGCTGGGTTCAGAAAATGATTGTCAATCAGCAATCGATTCGGGAATCAACCGCCGGATCAACCGAGCGAAGCTTGATGCAAGCGGGGTTGCGGAACAGTTACGCACTCCCGAAACACTTCGCAACCTCGTCTTTACGCGATACAAGTCGATGCTCGAGGTCCGTCGTGCCGAATCGCTCTTCGCTCCGTTCGGTAATGCGACGTTTGAGAGCCAGGGAAAAGTCTTTATCGTCCGCCGATCTTCCGACGCCAGCTCTGATCAACTCATGGCTGTTCATAACTTCTCCTCGGAGACCGAGGCATTCACGGGGTTTGCCGGAAACAAAGTCGATCTGCTGACGGGTGAAACGTTCTTTGAATCATGCCAACTTAAACCCTTCGAATTTCGTTGGTTGAAATGAATATCCTCATCATCCCCGATAAATTCAAAGGCTCGCTTACTGCCCAACAAGCAATCGATTCCATCCGGCTAGGCCTGGAGGATCAATCCCGCAACATTCAGTCTCATTCGATCATTGCTTCCGATGGTGGCGATGGGTTTCTATCTGCGGTCCGTCGCAGCGATTCATCGATCAAGATCATCTCTTGTTTGTCGACTGATCCGCTTGGACGTCCGATCGATGCAACATACGGTTTCCGCGAAAGTGACTCGGTTGCTTTCGTCGAGATGGCGAAAGCGTCGGGTATGGAGTTACTTCAGAGAAATGAGCTCGACCCGAGTGAAACGACGACCTTCGGCACGGGGCAGCTGATCGCCAATGCCATTGAGATTGGAGCGACCAAAGTGTTCGTCGGTTTGGGCGGCAGTGCAACCAATGACGGCGGAACCGGCATCGCAGCAGCGATGGGCCTGAGTTTTTTGGATGAGTTCGGGGCAAAGATCCCTGCTACCGGAGGTGGGCTCGCACGGCTGGATCGAATCGTGTCTGACCTTTCGCTCGAAGGAGTCGAGATCTTTGCGATCAATGACGTTCAGAATCCCTTGCTCGGACCGGAAGGAGCTTCACACGTCTACGGCCCCCAGAAGGGGGCGGACAGTGCGATGGTCAAACGGCTTGAAGCCAATCTGAGCAAGTTGTCGGACATCGTGAAGCGTGACCTGAAGATTGATGCGTCGTCGACTCCTGGGACGGGCGCTGCCGGAGGAACGGGATACGGACTCCACGTGTTCTTGAACGCAAGATTTCTTTCCGGGATTGATTTCGTCTTGTCGTTGGCTGGCGTCGAGTCCTTGCTCGCCAAGGGTGGGTTCGATTTGATCATTACGGGTGAAGGAAGGATCGATGACCAAACCGCCTACGGCAAACTGGTACGTGGCGTTGCTTCGGTCGGCAAGAAGCACGGCGTCCCAGTCTTGGCCGTTTGCGGACTCTGTTCGCTTGAATCGATGACCGCCGATGAC
Source organism: Planctomycetota bacterium (assembly GCA_039025515.1). Lineage (GTDB taxonomy): Bacteria > Planctomycetota > Planctomycetia > Pirellulales > Pirellulaceae > Stieleria. The sequence goes on along the minus strand of JBCCOI010000566.1, from coordinate 2,039 downwards.
ATTGGCGTGCGGAAGATCTTTCAGTTGCACGATGATTCGCGATCCGTTGAAGAAACCATCAAGAAAGCAAGCTCGCTGCTACGAAAAGCGATGGCAAATCTCGATCTTTCCATCTGCGAGTCACCCTGAATTGTGTTTTTGATCGCCACCGACGAAGCCGGATACGGTCCCAAGCTTGGGCCGCTCGTTGTCTGCGCGTCGACTTGGAAACTGCCCGACTCGGCGGAGGGGAGTGACGAATCGGTCCTCAACGATCTGTTTTCGCCGCTTCAAAAGCCAATGAATATTTGGGGCGTGTCCGTCTGGGTCGGAGACTCGAAGGCGATCTTTAAGCCTGCTTCTAGCAAACGACCGAAATTGACGGAGGAACCGTCGCCCTACGCAGCCTTGGAACTCGCAACGTCTGCGGGGCTCTTATGGATTCGTTCGAATTCATCCGAGACCGTGGACGTCGGCGAACTGATCGATGCCCAAGACATCGCCGATCTAAATCGGTGCCGCTGGCTCAGGAAGCTACCAAGTACCAGATTGAATCTCGCTTGCGCTGGTGACATAGCAACAGCTTGGAGTTCCGGGTCGCCGGAATTGATCGGTTTAAAGGCTCGCGTCATCACCGCCTCGCGGTTCAACGCGATCTGTGACAAGGGTTGGAACAAGTCGGATCTCTTGTCTTCCGTCACACTGCAACTCATTCGAGAGCAATTGAAGACGCTACCAGCCCCGCAAACTCCCGTTCAAGTTCGTTGCGACCGTCATGGAGGCCGAAGATACTACTCCGGGCCAATCCAAAGCGTCTTTCCGGAAACACTTGCGGAAGTGATCTCGGAGGGTAGTCACGAAAGCATCTATGAAGTCGATTGCCAGCCGACTCCCTTCGAAATTCGTTTCACGGTCAAAGGCGATCGATTCGCGCCGGTTTCCTATTCATCGATGGTTGCAAAGTTCTTGCGAGAAAAATCGATGGAGCAGTTCAATCTCTTTTTCGCTAAAGAATCAGCAAACTCGGTCAAACCCACCGCAGGTTATCCGCAGGATGCCGCACGCTATCTGAAAGAAATGAAACCAACGCTCGATCTGCTCAACATCGACATGAGCGACTTGATCCGAACAAGGTAATTCGGAAATCGAGTCTTGATGGTGCCGAATCTTGATGGAACCCGAATCTTGATGGTGCCAGCCATCTTCTAGACCAGGCTGTTTACCTGCCGCATTCCTCGGCTTTACTGTTTTTCGCCTGGAGACTGTCCGGCGGGTCCGCCAGATAGCCCTACGAGCGGTTTCAAGCAGACTCCGCGCGGACCGGTAACGGATCAGCCATGAGGACTCGAGAAATGACGCTGCGTCTAGTTCCTAAAGCAGGCGCGTAGGCTTGCTTGGCCGCGGTGGTGGTGAAGGCCCGCCTGCTCGGCGTGCTCCTTCATCGCGTCTGGACTTCCGATGCATGCGCTCTTGCCGAAAAAGCGTTGCCAGTCCCACACCATGTCGCGCCACATCGAAGCATCGATCCCGAACTCGCCCAGACACTTTGCCAGACGCCCCTTGAGTACCTTCGTTGCCTTGGATGAATCTTGGTGGTGCCAGCCATCTTCTTGATGCATCTTGATGGTGCCAGCCCTCTTCTGATGATCTTCTGATGAATCTTGATAGACCAGACGGTTTACCTGCTGCGTTACTCGGCATTACTGTTTTTCGCCGGGAGACTTTCCGGCGGTGCCGCGAGATAGCTCTACGAGCGGTTTCGAACAGACTCCGCGCGGACCGGTAGCGGACCAGCCATGAGGACTTGAAAGATAGCGCTGCACTAACCGTTAAAGCAGGCCCGTAGGCTTGCTTGGCCACGATGGTGGTGAAGGCCCGCTTGCTCGGCGTGCTCCTTCATCGCGTCCGGACTTCCGATGCACGCACTCTTGCCGAAAAAGCGTTGCCAGTCCCACACCATGTCACGCCACATCGAAGCATCGATCCCGAGCTCTCCCAAGCACTTTGCCAGACGCCCCTTGAGTACCTTCGTCGCCTTGTGCGACTGCTCAGCCGTCCAT
>JBCCOI010000565.1:0-4967 GCA_039025515.1 Planctomycetota bacterium | reverse complement strand
TCCAGACACTTCGTTGGAATCGAAACGGCGTAAACCCATTCGACTCGAACCAGGTCTCGACCGCACGCTTCGGTTCGATCTTTGTAACCGACTCAGTTTTCATCGGGTAGCAATGCCTTCAGTTCACTCAGTCGATTGGCATCGGAGGGGCCTTTGTCGTGACGCCAACGAAGGATTCGTGGAAATCGTGTCGCAATGCCGCTCTTGTGTCGTGTGCTGCGGCTGAGTCCTTCGAAAGCCAACTCGAACACCAGTTCCGGCGTCACGCTTCGCACCGGACCGAATGATTCGTTCGTGTTCTTGCGAACGAAGCGATCGACTTCGCGAATCTCTTTGTCATTTAAGCCGCTGTAAGCTTTGGCGAAAGGCACCAATTGATCGCCTTCCCAAAGCGCGAACGTGTAGTCGGTGTAGAGACTCGCGCGCTTGCCGTGACCGCGTTGCGCATAGATCAGAACCGCATCGATCGTGTAGGGCTGCACTTTCCACTTCCACCATGTTCCTCGCACTCGCCCGACGTCATATGGAGCATCCCAACGCTTCAGCATCAGCCCCTCCGCATGACGCTCGCGACTGGTTTCGCGAGTCTCCGCCAACTCAAGCCAGTCATCGCCCCCCACCAAGTCGGTGATCGCCAGATTTGGGTGAGCGAGCCGAGAAAACAAGTTCTCGAGTCGGCGTCGCCGTTGGCGAAAGTCTTCTTGGCGTAGATCTCGTCCATCCAATTCCAACACATCAAACGCGTGAAAGACGACCGGCACTTCGCTGAGCAATTTCTTTCCGACCGTTTTGCGGCCGATCCGCCGCTGCAATTGCGAGAATGGCAGCACCGCTGATGCACCCGCAGCGGAGTCGGTGGTGCAGGCGAGAATTTCGCCATCAAGCACCGTGCCGTCTGGGAGAGTTTCGGCGGCTTGTTCGATTTCGGGCCAACGGTCTTCCATCAATTCCTCGCCGCGCGACCAAAGAAACGTCTGACCTTGCCTTCGTACGACTTGCCCACGGATGCCATCCCATTTCCACTCCGCCGCGAACTCGTCTCGACTTCCGATGGTCGCAACGATCTCGGCCGCCTGCGGGGCTCCGCCGTCGCGCTCCGGTGATGTCGCTTGTTCGATCGGATGTGCGAGGCAAAACGGATACGGGCGGCTGATCTGGGCATCATCGTTGCCGGGCTTCAAAACGCTTTCGAAGAAAGACGGACTCGGCTCCCAGTTCCCCATCAAGCGATGAGCGATCGTCTCCGTCTCGATGCCTGAGCATTTGGCAATGCCGCGGGTCACCAAGCCCTTGCTGACGCCGACGCGAAAAGCACCGGTAATCAACTTCATGGCCACGAAACGCATTTCGGGATCGGTCTCATCCCAGATTTGAAGTACAGCGTCGTGCTGTTGTTCCGGAGTTAGCTTTCGGAGCGGCATCAAGCGCTCATTGACCCAGTGAGACAACGTCGAATCCTCGCCCACCGTACCGGGCGGCACGATCAGTGAGATCGTTTCCGCCAGGTCACCGACGGCGGAATACGATTCCTCAAACAGCCACTCGGGAACGCTGGCTGCTTCGGCTGCCCACTGCCTGAGCAACTTACTGGGCACGAGTTGACGAAGTTTTCGCCCGGATAAAAAGTAAACCGCCCATGCGGAATCCTCAGCAGGTGCATTCGCGAAGTACTCAGCGAGCGCGGTGACCTTCTCGTTTGTTTTGGTCGTCGAGTCGAGTCTCGCAAAGAGCGCGGCAAACTGTTTCACGATCCTTTGTTCCCGCCGTGAGACATGTCGTTTTCCTGATCGACGGGTTCTCCGCCGTTAGACTCCGGTTCTTCCTCCAGGTCACTTCTTTGCGAAGAACGGTCAATCGCGACCGCATCGCGTCCAAGCGATTGTAGGTAGCGGGCTGCAATGGCGGCGTAACCATGATGCACCCAAACGCGATCGGGATCGCACAGCTCGATGGCTTTCAAGAAACTTGGCCAATCAACGTGGTCGCTTAGTACAAAGCCTCGGTCGGCCGCGCGGCGTCTCCGGGTACCACGAATCATCATCCATCCACTCGCCATCGCGGATGATGTCGTGCCAAACCGCCTTGTCCATGGTGTCCCGTGTGCGCTGGGTACGGCGATCACGATTCCTCGCGACCAATCGTGCTTTTTGTTGAGCCCTCCGACGTAGGTGGTCTTCGGCAACTCAACGCCGCTTGCACGATAGGCGGCGACGCCTTTTTCAACTGCGCCGTGTGTATAAATTGGACCAATGTCGGGTTCCAGACCGGCGAGCAGTCGTTGGCTTTTCCCAACAGCATATCCGTACAGCAAACAGCACTTGCCTTGGTCGGCGCTTTGCTTCCACCAAGCATTGATGGCATCGAACACTTCCGTTTGTTCCCGCCAACGATAGACCGGTAACGCAAATGTGGATTCTGTGACGAAGAGATGGCATTTGAGGGGGACGAAACTCTCGCACGTCGCATCGGTGCCAAGCTTGTAGTCTCCGGCAACCACGGCGACCTCCCCGTCAACTTCCACGCGAACCTGCGCCGAGCCCAAAATATGCCCGGCGGGATGAAACTGAATCGCTGCGCCGAGCTGCCGAACGGTTTCACCATACGGAACGAAATGAAACTCTGCCTCCGGGCTCATTCGCATTCGGAGCAGATGTTCGCTCGCCTCAGCCGCCAAGTATCGTTCGCATCCCCAACGTGCGTGGTCACTGTGCGCGTGCGTGATGACCGCGCGTGGTACCGGGCGGTGGGGGTCGATGTAAAAGTCACCGGCCGGGCAGTAAAGTCCCTTCGGCGTGCGTTCGAGAATGGGCGGGCGATTGGACAAGGACAACGTCAGCGGGAGAAGCGTCAGCGGGAATCTGGGACAAACACGGGTGAGGACCGGCATCGAGACGATAGCGCCGGTGCAAGCTTTGTTATTTTGGTGAAAGGAATCGGGCGACGGCAGTGACCGCAAAGCCCGGTGGTTTTTGATTTTGAGCCGGGTTGGCTAGTTTTCCTGGATGAAGCAATGTCCGAACCAGATGACGTGAATCCCTACCGCAGCCCCGACGAGGTTGCTGCGTCCGCACCGCTTCTGCCGGATGAAAGCATCAACTACCCCGGCGGCTTTCGGACGATCTTTATCTGCGGGACGATCGTTGCGCTCCTGATCGCGATCTTGCCGATCATGGGGCCGGCCAGCTTTTACTTGGGAATCATCCTCTACTTCGGAAGCTTTATCGCTCTCGGGTTTGCGTTGCCGTACAAGGCTTCTGACTTACCACTTCGCATCGTTGGGACGATCATTTTGGCCGTCTTGATGTTGGTTCTTTACGTTCCGACTTGCGGTTTCACGATGGCGATCTTCGCCGACGGCGGCAGCATCGAGATCGCCTGGTCTATAGGTACGATCGTTGCCTTTTTGAGTTCGATTTCGTTGGGCGCCCTTCGGGTTCGTGCGGTCGTGCGGAAACGAAATCCGATCGCGGCGGACATCCAGCCGGACTCCTGGACCGAGCATCAGCCGTTCACTCATCAAGAAGGGGAAGGTGATTCGGATGAATAAACCTAATGCAATCACCCGTGCCCATCGTGCCGCTTGCGACCCTCGGCCACGGGCATCTCACGTCATGTTGGGCATGACCGAATCTCTTTGTCCGGAGTGCATGGAAGTCGTGCCCGCAAAAATCATCACCCGCAACGGACGCGTGTACTTGCGAAAACGATGCGATGTCCATGGTGTGCGCGAAGACTATGTTTGCAGCGATGTCAGTTGGTGGGACCGCGGCGAAGGTCATACGGCCTCGGTTCTACCACTCGTGCGATCGACCGAGGTGAAACGAGGCTGTCCGCACGATTGTGGGCTCTGCGAAGACCATGAGCAGCACACCTGCATCGGTCTGGTCGAGCTGACTGATCGCTGCAATTTGACGTGTCCCATGTGTTTCGCATCAAGTTCGCCTGCCGGCAGTCACCACTCGTTGGAACAGATCATTGCTTCGCTCGACCGCTTGGTTGAATGTGAAGGACATGCGGAAGTTTGCCAGCTATCCGGCGGGGAACCGACGCTGCATCCCCAGTTCGAAAGAGTGGTTGAAGAAGCACTCGCCCGCCCAATCGACTATGTCATGGTCAACACAAATGGGATTCGTCTCGCTAAAGATCGAGGTTTGGTCGAACGCTTGTCGGAGCACCGCGATCGGCTGGAAGTCTACTTGCAATGGGATGGTGACGACCGAGAACTCGTGACGCGAATTCGTGGTGAGGACTTGGTGGACGTGAAGCGTCGCGCGATCGAGAACCTTCATGCGGTCGGTTTGAACGTGACGTTGGTCGCGACGCTCGCCGCTCCATTGTGCGATGGCTTTTACGATTCGATTTGGAAGGAAGCGATGACCTGGGAGAACGTCACCGGTCTGAGCCTGCAGCCGGCGACTTACAGCGGACGATACTTTACGCCGGAGCAGCTCGAGTCACGTGTGACATTTCCAGACGTGATCGCCGGCATCGCCCGCGCGTCGAATGGTCAGGTCGAAGACGAAGACTTTACGCCACTGCCATGCGCACATCCAAACTGTCATCAGATCTTGCTGGCCGCACGCGACGGCGATCAGGTCGTCCCGCTGAACAAGTTCGCCGCCGCACGAGAAAATCTAGACCTTATCGCGGGCGGCATTAGTTTCACGCCCGATCGCGCCAAGCAACTAATGGAAGTGTTCTTAGCGCGTGCGAGTCACTGTGGGAGCGATTGTGGTTGTGGGCCGTCGCCCTCAACAGTGTCGATCGGCTCTGAAGTCGAATCGCAGCCGGCGGAGGATCCAACGGATCCCATCTTGCAACAGTTCTTCGCCAAAGTCTTGACGGGGCAGGCGACGTCGCGCGATTTGCTGCGCGTGACGATCACCAGTTTTCTGGACGCGTACAACTTTGACGTTCGGCAAATGATGAAGTGTTGCACGCATCATGTTCTTCCAAGCGGACACGTC
>JBCCOI010000564.1:0-4979 GCA_039025515.1 Planctomycetota bacterium | reverse complement strand
GCCGATCCCACGAAGTGTGGCAATGACGATCTTCGGCGATACCGAGTTGACGACGCTACGAGAAAAACCGGCCGGGCGTGGCGTGGTCAAAACCTATTTGGGACGCGACGAGTGGAAAAGTCGCTGGTGGGAGTTTGTGAAAGAGCATCTTCGAGAGGGCCGTCAAGCCTTCGTTGTAGCACCACGCGTCAGCGCGACGAAGGAATCAGAGCCGGAGAGTGACGAACGAGATCGTGAAGACGTCGCTTCCGTCGAATCGGTATATCGAGAGCTCAACGATCATGTGTTCAAGGAGTTTCGATTGGGACTGCTCCACGGACGGCTTCCCAATGAAGAAAAGCAGGAGGTAATGAAACGCTTCGCCGATGGGCTACTAGACGTTTTGGTCACAACGACGGTGATTGAAGTCGGGATCGATGTACCCAACGCCACAGTGATGACGGTGTTGGGGGCTCAACAGTTCGGGCTGGCGACACTTCACCAGTTGCGTGGTCGAGTTTCCAGGGGATCGCATCCGGGCCATGTTTGCGTCTTTACCGACGGTGACGGGTCTCCGGAAGAGAATGAACGTCTTAAAGTCTTCGAGGAAACTTCGGACGGCTTCGAACTCGCCGAAGCCGACTTTCGGTTACGTGGTCCAGGTGATGTGCTGGGCAGTCGACAAAGCGGGCTGCCTCCGATGAGAATCGCGAACTTGCTGGAGGATGTCGAGATCCTTCAAGCGGCACGCTCCGTCGCGCAAGACATGGTCGACGAAGACCCCGAACTCGCCGCTCCTGAGTTATCGCACCTACGCAAACAAGTCATGCAGCGTTACGAACGCCGGCTCGAATTGGGAGACGCAAGCTGACGCGCTAACCGGTGATTCCAAACACCGCTATTTCCGTTGCTCCGCAAGCCGCAATTCTCCCAAATCGATTTCCGCCAATGGACCACGCCTTCTCAAGCTGAGCGGTGAATTCGAGAGGGATCGTTTGTCCTTCGAGCTGATTCCAGCTTGCGAAATAGGGACCGAAACCTGGCTGCCGGATACGGATAGAAAGTCGATCAACGGGCACTTCACCAAGATCGAATGCGAGATGCCCGGCCGAATTGGTAGCGACGCGAAAGCGGCTACCCATTTGATTGAGAAACTTCCCGCTCGTCAAATTTTCAGGTTGGACGTCAGAAACCCCTCGAAATTCAACTTGAACGCCATCAAGCGGTTTGCCATCCACATCAATGATGGTCAGCCGAAACAGTTTGTGAATCGGAATCGTTGTTTGAGCGACGGAACTCGGAACAAGAAGAGCGGCGATCCCAAAGAACACGATCAGACAGCGCCGCCTTCTTATGCAAGACACAAGGCGAATCACGAATCCTTCTCCATCGAAATGGGGTGCACTCGTTTCCGAGCATCACTGATGAGTGTTGAGACGACCCTTTGGACGTCACGACTGGGCAGCACCGTAGTCGGGCCTCGCTGAGTTTCGTTGCGCCCTCGACTTGCGATCGCGATGCCGCGGATCTGGCCCTCGCTGTCGATCACGGGACCGCCCACCCGATGCTGCGGCAGTTCGATATCTGTATCGAACACTGCCGGGAAGCCTGATCGTCTCCGTGAGTCATGCTCATCCAACATCCAGTAATTCACGACCGTCGCGCGAGGTAGCGAGGTCCTCACTTTCAGGGGTGAACCGCTCCGCAGAACTTCAACGGAAACGAGGTCGCCGGTGCAATGTCCGACAAGACGAGTTTGCAGGACTTCGCGGAGCTTGGCGGTATTGGGAGTCGAATGACCATCGATTGAAACAATCACATCCTCGATCTGTAGCTTGGTTCCTCGCAAGCTTAAGTTTGTGTTATTTTGCCAGCCGCCACTCATACGCGACAAGATCGGCCCATCGGGAGTGTCGTGTGTGGCGTTGCCGGTCCAAGCCGGTTCCGGCGGTACCAAGCGAGTCGCGGTGGATACGATTCCCGGTTCGATCATTTGATCCGGGCCTACCGCACAGAGCATCTGGCCGATTGAGGGCGTTTCATTCTGGGAAAACTCGGCAGGGGTAAGCCCGGTGACGTCAACCCGCAAGAGTGCCAAGTCATGGTCTTGTAATGTCGAAAGTCTCTCGGCGTTAAAGATCGAACGGTCCGGCGTTCGGCAACTGACGTCTCCGTCCAACAGACTCGCCTTGGCCAGAATGAGACCGCTCGCGTCGACAATCGTGCCAACGCATATGGGCTTGGAATCAACAAGAAGTTCCACGACGGATTGTGCTGCCGACTCGCTCGGAATCTCAAATTGTTTTCGCAGCGGATGCGGCGTAGCCGAAATAGTGTCGATCGAATCGACTTTCGTTAGGCTTTCCCACTGCGTTTTTGCAACTTCGACGCGGATATGGCCTGATCCGAGGTACGTTCCCACATAGCGTCCGTTGGCGTCAAATGTGCCGCCTCCAGACATGCCTCCTTGAGGCGCGGGGACAGTCTCTGAGTGTGAGTCGGCAATTCCCCAAAGCATGTACTTGTCACGCCTGACGGCCGTTCTGCAAAGCACCGGCGTCCGAATACTTGACCATTCTCCGTTCGAGTTGAACGCTGGATATCCCGCAACTACCAGTGGATCACCTGGTCTCAACGCTGACGAATCATTCATCCTTGCAAACGGCCATGGACCGGGAGACGTAATCTTCACGAGTCCGATATCGGAAATTGGGTTCGTCCCAATCGCGATGGCGTCCGCATTGCGGCCATCGGAAAGACGAACCGTGATCCGCTCGCCCGGCAACTGATCAGCATGTGCGCAGGTCAGGATGTATCCGTCATCTGAGACAATTACACCGCTCCACCGCGTGTAGTCTTTACCGTCAAATCCCTGTCGCTCTTTCGAGACCAACCGAACGGTCGTCTCCTCTGCGGTCTTCATCGTTTCGGACAACTGAGAGGGCTCCATTTGCCGCGGCGGCTTTGGTGCGCCCAGTACATCGTCCGTCTTTCGCATGCCTAGCTTTTCGGGTGCGTCCCCGCCATCTAGGAAGTAGATCGATTCTGGTGCGGGCGGATAACGAATCCAGTCAACGTTCTTCCCATCAAAGAGGTCATCACGAATCTCGGTGAATACATCCATCGCGGTTGCGTAGCTTTGAGTTCCCGACCAGTGAGTGAAGATGCCGAGCAACTGACCGTCTATTCCGATCACTGCCGCTCCGTCAAAAAAGCCTGGAAAGCATGTCGTCGTGAACCAGCTTGTTGGGACGTTACGGTCGATCAATCCGAATCGAGCCATCGGCGACGCGTCGAACTTCGTATCGCCGCGATGCGAGTATCCGATCACCAGGCAGGATTCCCCGGCCTCCAGCTTCTTCGTCGACCCAAGCTTGACTGCGGGCCAGCATTCGCCCTCGTTGATCTTCATTACGGAAAGCCCCCACTCTGATGACCATCCCGCAGCCCTTGCAGTCACGGTCCGGCCGTCACTCAAGTGGACCTTCATGTCATCGGTTCCCCTTCCATCGACGAGGATGTAACCGTCAGGTGATACGATCACGCCGGTGACGCTCATCGTACTCGTCGTCTCGACGCGTACGATCGATGGTCTGACCGACTCGTACAGGTTGGGCAGGCTCGGTAAGGAAGATTCCATCGCGGCAACAACGGTACTCGCCTTTTTGGCGTCGTCCGCAGGCCGACGAACAATCGAATCCACGGATTGAGTCCATCCTGTGGAAATCCATGTCGCGAGCAAAAGCACTCCGAAGAAAATCGCGTCACAAGTTTGATGATGACATTGATAAATTTTCATTGATCCCCACCACACAGCGATTAATTGTGCTAAACGGTCACAACCCACTTCATCCGCCATGATAACGGACACTGCGAACTCCTGCCCGACAGAGGGTTCCTCCATGTGAACTGGAAGGACTGCTGGGAGCTTCTAAGTGGACAGCTCAATGATTGTGAGATTGATGGCATCAAGTTGAGTCCCATTAGAGTCAAATGGAGTTCTCGGAGATAAGGTATTGCGCCGAAAGCCTGCGCGGCTTCCGCTACTGGTGGATACCGAAAGCCTGGGCGGCTTCCGCTACGGGTGGCATCCATTCACTGAAACTCTGCGGTTGATTTCGCTCAGCGTGAGTAATCGATGCTGTTCTAGATTTCGCAACTGCCACCCTTCGATGACGAATCGTTCCAATTCGAGATTTGTTAAACTCAGCAGCGTAAAACGGGTCGCGAACCACGAAGGAGAAAGCTAATGGAGTTTCAGGTCAGCTGTGATTGCGGGGCGGAGGTCACGGTATCGTCTTCGCAGGCCGGTGGGACCGTCGACTGCAGGTGCGGTCGCACGATCAGCGTTCCACGGCTATCCGAATTGCGAACGGCTGCGGGCAAGTCTCGATTTGCGTCAAACGCGGTCGACCGCGTCAATGGAATGCTCAAACGTGACGAGTTGCCGACCGTCAAGGACTGTCCGGCTTGTGGTCGCAGCGGAAATGCGACGCTGGTCATCGGTATCCAATGCGAGAAGGTATCGACAACGGATCCCTCGGATCAAAGGGTGAGTCTTTTCGGGATGCTCTTTTTTGCGTTCGGTTGGTTATCTTCGATCGCAGCGATTCTTAGGCTCTCAACCTCGAATCGCGGTATGGAGATTCACGGCCGTGAGACTCGCTTGGAAGTGCCGATTCGTTTTTGCAGCGAGTGTGTTCACAAAACGAAATCACGGCCGCGAAATCGGAACATACGAAAGTTACTGATTAGCGAGCCGGCATACCAAGAAGTACTCAAAGAGTATCCATCCGCCGGCCTGGAAGTCGTTCAGCTAGTCCCCGATTCGCTTCGATCGGCGATCTGAGTTCCAAGAACTGTTGACGCGTCGGATTCGCCTAGCAGCGTGTTGAAAATTGGCCATTGCAACCATGGGTTCCAATCGCGGCGATCAAGCGCATGGCGCGAGCAGATCGCGCGTAGTTTCGTCTTGATGGCGTTTCGGTAGCCTGCGGACG
>JBCCOI010000563.1:0-4991 GCA_039025515.1 Planctomycetota bacterium | reverse complement strand
TCGGCATTCCATCGTGCAACTTCCAACGCCGGTTCGCTAATGTCGGTAGCGACCACCTGGCAGCCCGGCAGATGAATCGCGAGGGCAATCGCGATCGCGCCCGTGCCGGTGCCGACGTCAGCGACTCGGAGCCCCTCACCTGTCTTGTGAAGCAACTTGGCACAGTCGAGGGCTTCGATCACCAGGTGCTCCGTTTCGGGCCGCGGTATCAACGTATGCTCGTTGACTCGGAACCGAAGCGAATAAAACTCCTTGTACCCGACCAGCTGTGCAACCGGTGCTCCCTCACCTCGACGACGCACGAGTTCTCGGAAAGCCCCTCTTTGCGACTCGTCAGGCACGTCTTCGAAGGCGGTATACAGCTCGATTCGGCTGCAATCCCTGGCGTGCGCTAGGAGAACTTCTGCGTCCAAGCGTGGCGAATCGCTGCCGCGTTTTTGAAAAAACTCGGTCGTCCACTGCAACAGTTTCAAAACGGTCCAGTCTTGATCGGACATTAATCGTCCATGTCCCCGCGGAGTTGATCGCGATCGTATTCGATTAACGCGTGCGTGACCGGATTGACGTCACCGGCCATCACTTGGTCAAGCTTGTAGAGCGTGAGATTGATTCGATGATCGGTCAGACGGTTTTGCGGAAAGTTGTAGGTACGGATGCGTTGGCTGCGGTCACCGGACCCGATGAGACCCTTGCGTTGCTCGGCCTGCTTGGCTGCTTCTTCCTCGCGTTTCTTTTCATAGATCCGCGCCTTGAGCACGCGTAACGCCTTCGCCAAATTTTTGTGTTGGCTCTTTTCGTCCTGGCATTGAACGACGATGCCCGTCTCGTGGTGAGTCAAACGAATCGCCGACTCCGTTTTATTGACGTGCTGACCGCCGGGCCCACTCGCACCGAACTTGTCCACGCGGTAGTCATCGGACTTTAGCTCGATCTCGACGTCCTCCGGCTCGGGCATCACGGCGACGGTGGCGGCACTGGTGTGCACGCGTCCCTGTGTTTCGGTTTCGGGAACCCGTTGGACACGGTGGCCTCCCGATTCGTAGGCGAGATCGCGAAAGACGTTCTCGCCCTCAACCGTCAACGTCACCTCCTTGAAGCCGCCCATGTCGGAAACGCTGGAATCCATGAGCTCGACTTTCCAAGCCTTTCCTTCCGCGTAACGGCGGTACATCTCGAAGAGATCTCGTGCAAACAGGGCGGCTTCTTCGCCACCCGTCCCGGCACGAATTTCCATGATGCACCGGGTACGGTGGCTATCTTCGCCACCCACCGTCATCGACAGTAGGTCTTCCCACACGACCTCTCGCGACTTGCGGAGGTCTGACATCTCAGCCTCGGCCATCTCGCGTTCTTCGGGGTCGTCGGCCGCCTCGGCCATTTCTTTGCAGCCGGCAATTTCATCGGTCATCCGTTTGAAATCGCGATACTTCCCGGCCAGCTTTGCCAGCCCCCCGTGTTCGCGAGCCGTCGCGCTCATTCGGGCGCCATCGCCCAAGACCTCAGGATCCGACATGTCCCGCTCAAGCTGTTCAAAGCGAGCAAGTTTCTCTTCGAGTAGGTCGCGGATGCTGCTCATGTTGCGAGGCGGTTGAAGGCAGTACGGGAGTGGAGCGGAAAAAGAAAAACCGCATGTCTCCGTCGATCGTGCGGAGCATGCGGTTGGGCGTTGCCTGAACCTCGATTCCGGTCGATAGCCGTCGTCGCGGTCGGCGCAATGAGTGTCGCTATTTCTTCTTCGACTTCTTTTTCTGCAGGCTGCCGTAAGAGCCGGCGGCAAACTTCTTTTGAAACTTGTCAATTCGTCCCGCCGTGTCGACGAATTTCAGTTTCCCGGTGTAAAACGGGTGACAGGTGTTGCAGATATCAACCTTCAGCTCGCCACCTCGCACCGTGCGAGTCTCGAACGAGTTTCCGCAACCACAGCGAACCGTTGTCGCCTCGTATTTTGGATGGACGCCTTCTTTCATGGCACAAATTCAATCGGTACTTTTCAGGTGTAAGTGACGCTGGCCGCGAGCCCGAATCGGAACGCTCTGTACAGTGTCGCGAAGCCCCACAGAATAGGCGACGTCAGTCGCATTCGGCAAGGCCTAACAGCCAGGGAATTGCGGACTCTACCGCTCCCTAGCACCCGCAAGTCGTCCGCCTCGACCAACAAAAAATCCCCATCAGCTGTGGAGGCTGACGGGGATTCGTTTCTATCGTTACTTGCGGTGAGGACTAAGCCTTCGGCAAGATGACCTTGTCAATGATGTGAATGACGCCGTTGGACGAGTTCACATCTGGTGTTACGACTGTCGCGTCGTTGATCATGACTTTGCCATCGACGACCTTGATCATCACTTCCGAACCAGCGGCGGTCTTGGCCTTGTCGAGGGTGACGACCTTCTTGCTCATGACCTTTCCTGGGATCACGTGCAACTTGAGGATCGAAATCAACTTTTCCTTGTTTTCAGGCTTCAGCAGCGAAGCGATGGTACCTTCGGGAAGCTTTTTGAACGCTTCATCGGTGGGTGCGAGAACGGTGAAGGGGCCGTCGCCAGACAGCAATTCAGCCAAGCCCGCAGCCTTCACGGCATCAACCAAAATGCTGAACTTCTTCGCGTTGACGGCGTTTTCGACGATTGTTTTGTCGCAGGTTCCGCAGCCGGCGAAGGCTTGAGCGGTGAAAGATCCGGTCAGAGCGACCGCGAGAGCGAGTGCGATCAACTTACGCATTGCAATTCTCCAGGAGTAAACGGGCGATCCGGGGCGTGATCTGGTGAACATTCACCAACTTTGGGAGACTCACGTGCCGAGCGATCACCAAGCACTTATTTCATCCCGCATTGTGGAACGGCGGCAAGTGTTGAAATGTGAGTTTTTTGCGGGTGAAACCCGCTTGAGGAAAAGAGGTTGACGGCCGGGTATCATCCCCGCTGCGTCGTCGCCAAGTCACCTCGCATGGCATCGGCGACATCGTCAATGACGGCATCCAAATTTCGTGCCGGAGAATACTCGATCGTTTCGCGGATTCTTGCTAAATCCGGTACACGCCGGCGAATGTCCTCAAAGGATTCGTCATAGGCGTCCGCATACGATTGAAATTCGATTTCCGCCGCCGGATTGACCCTTTCGATGACTCGGCGGGCCAGATCGAGGATGCTGACCGGCGAGTCGCTCCCGATGTTGTAGACCCTGCCGTGCGCCGAGGGCGTTTCCACCAGTGTCATGACCGCTTGGACAACGTCATGGACGTGGGCAAAGCACCTCTCCTGCTGTCCGTCGTCGTGGACGACCAGCTTTTCGCCGGCCAACGCTGCCGCAACAAAGCGCGGCAGCACCATGCCATACGCACCGGTCTGCCGAGGACCAACGACATTGAAGAACCGCCCAACCACGACGGGCAACTGCTTCTCCTTATAAAACGCGAGCGCGAGAAATTCGTCGATCGCCTTTGAAACGCCGTAGCTCCAACGCGGCTTCGTCGTCGCACCGAAAACCAAGTCATCTTCTTCGGACCACACCGACTTGGGGTTCTTGCCGTAAACCTCGCTGGTGCTGGCAATGAAGCAGGGAATGAATCTGCCCCGCCGCGCGTGCTCGCCCAGGCGATCCAAGATCAGCTGCGTCGGGTAAATATTGCGTTCAATCGTTTGGACGGGCTGCTTCGCGATCAAAGCGACCCCCACGGCCGCCGCCATGTGGAAAACGGTGTCCGACCGCCCAACCACTTCCGCCACCAAACGATCGTCAGAAACGCTGCCTTCGATGTATTCCAACCGCTCATGGCCCAAAACGCGGGCCAGATTGCTCGTCTGCCCGGTCGAAAGGTCGTCAACGATCAAAACTCGGTCGCCTCGCTCGAGCAGCCGCTCCGCGAGATGAGAACCGATGAACCCGGCACCTCCGGTGATCAAGTGGACTCTTGATGATTCAGACGGAGCACGCGAGACGGCGGAATCAAACTGGTTCACTGACGGAATGCCTGAGCAATGGGGTCGGGTTCAGTTGGCAAACGCCAAACTTCGGAAGCCGGGACGAGTCGGGTCGAGCTCGCGAAGGATACCGCAGTGTCCTACGGGGGTCTGCTGTTCCCGCCAAATTTTGGAGCGGGAGCAATCTCAATCCATCGCGATGATCCGAAACGATCTCGCCGGGCCAAACCCATCGACTTTGGTTGAGTACTACGGCGGCGACCGAACAATCGGTTCAACAAGTCGCTTGAGCTTTCCGGAAAGCGGCACTTTCGGGGGGTGTCAAAACGTGCGGCGAGCTATCGACTGCTTCGTCGCGCCGCTAAAATGGCGGACGCCGCGACTCCCCACCTTTTGGACCCGAACGCCTCGCGACCGGATCGAACATTGCCGTTGAACGAATCAAGCTCACCCAGCCCCTCGCCGATCCTGCCGAATCGCTTGGTCGGCTGTCGACTGCTCGCAGCTACACTCGCCTTTGCCTTCTTAACGGCTTCGGCGAGTCCTCCGTTAGCTACGGCTGCCGACTCGACCGAAGAGTCAATCGCGCTCTATGCGGATGCTGCGAACTTCCAAACCAGCGGTGCGATCGATCTTGCGATCCAAAACTGGAAGCAGTTCCTGGATGAATACCCGGACGATGATTTGGCATCCAAGGCGGCGCATTACCTTGGCGTCTGCTACATGCAAAGCGAACGTCCTGATTACGCAGGCGCCGCCAATGCGTTCGCGCTTGCGTTGAAAGACAAGGAGTATGACCTGCGCGAGGAAAGCCTTGCGAATCAAGGATGGTGCTACTACGCGGCCGCGGGTGATGGTCCCGATCGTGACAAGTCTCGTCTTCGTCAGACCATGAAGGCTTTCGAACAGCTTCGAAAGGAGAACCCGCGTAGCGACTACATCGATCGAGCGTACTTCTACAGCGGTGAAGCCGCTTATGGCTTGGGCGATCGCAGACAAGCAATCTCGCTTTACGACAAGTTCTTGAAGTTGCCGATTGCCGCGAAGTCGCCGCTGCGATGCGATGCAATCTAC
>JBCCOI010000562.1:0-5009 GCA_039025515.1 Planctomycetota bacterium | reverse complement strand
CGCAAGCACTCGAGCAGCGGCAAATGCTCGCGGGCGACTTCAATGAAGCTCACAACTACTGGAACGACTTCGATGTGAACCAGGATTTGCAGCTTTCGCCGTCGGACGCGTTGAGCGTGATCAACTTCCTGGCAGCCGAAGGGTCCATCGCTGCGGGCGAAGCCGGTAGCGAAAACATGTTCGACAACCGAAAGGTCGACGTGAATAACGACGGTAACGTCAGCCCGTCCGACGCGCTCTCGGTGATCAACGCGATCGCGCGGGGTGAAGGTGTTGGCGAGATCGTTGCATTGCGACTGACGGCGAGAGATGAGAACGACAATATCCTCACCGCCAACAACGGAGTCACGCAGGTCGGAGAAGGAATCGAGAATTCGTTCTTCCTCGAAGACGCTTACGACGACCTCCGCGGTTTCGATGCGGACGGTGTGTTCACGATTTTTCCCGACATCACGACCAGCCGTGGTGGTTTGCTACAACCCGTACTTCGCGAGTCGCAACAAGTGATCTTCGGGTCGGAGATTCGTTCGACCAGTTCCGGTAGCTTCTTTATTGCCCTTGAAGGTTCGAGCCAGCCGGCAGTCGAAGTCACGCGGGCACAGTTCCTTGCCAGTCAAACCGGTTCGGTTGCAAATGCTCTCGTGCAGCTCGGGTACGACGCAGCTGATTTTCAAGTGACGGATCCCTCGTTCTTGCAAGAAAACGATCAGATCGGTTTGCAGATTCGATACCTCGCTGATGATCTCGGAAACGCGGATGCACCCGACCTAATTGTCACGACAGATTTTGACGTCGCGGTACCGGTAACCTTCAACGAGATCTCTCCGCTGTTAGAAGACGGCGTCACACCGAACATCGACGCACTCCCGCTGAGCTTGGATGTTCGCAGTCGAAGCGTGAACCAAACCGAACTCTACAACACGTTGAACCGGGGCACGTTTGACTCCGAGACGGGCTTCACCGACATCGGCGGAACAGGCCCGCTTGATGGTCTCGTCATTCCCGGTGGCTTCACCGATGTTGATGCGTTCGCAATCGAAGTGTTCGTGACGGGACCAATCAGCGACAACGCCCCGTTGGTGATCGACGTCAATCCGGGTGCCGGTGTCGATCCGTTGACCGTCTTCGGCAGCGACGATCCCGTGCCGGATGAAATGATTTTGATCAACGAGAACTCACTCGTTCGTCTCAGCACGGGCGCGACAGCTGTCAACAACGACCCGACGGTTGAAGGACCAATCGTTGACGACATGAGAAATGAAGACGAAGCAGATTTCTCGATCAACTTGCTCGAAGGGGCGATGGACATTGATGGCGACACGCTGAACGTCAGTAACTTTGTCGTCACCAGCGGCGATGACTCCGGCGTTGCCCTTAACGGCAACAGCCTGGACGTCACCCCCTCGACGTACAACGCTCTGGCTGTCGGCGGCTCCGAGACGATCATCGCGACCTACACGATCATCGACGGAAACGGCGGTTCCGTTGACCAGACGGTGACCTTGACGATCGAGGGTCGAAACGATGCGCCCGATGCCGGTGCTGATCTGTCGTTCATCAATGATGAGTTCGACGCCGCCTTCAACATCGATCTTCTGCAGAACGCAACCGACCCCGACACCGGGGACACGTTGGACGTGACCGCGATCACGCAAGTCGGTACGGACGATAACTCCGGTGTCGTCGCTGATGTGGCGAACAATCAGATCGTTGTCACCCCGACGGCCTACGCCGCTCTAAATGACGGCGAAAGCGTCACCGTCACCTATGACTTCACCGTCAGTGATGGAAATGGTGGTGAGGACACCGCACAAGTTGTCGTCACCATCAATGGCGACACTCCCAACACGCCACCGGTCGCCGGTGACCCGATTGTCGTCACCGAAACCGAGGACGCAGATCCGTTCACCGTCGACTTGACGACCAATGTGACTGACGTCGATACCGAAGACACACTGACGGTTGACGATTCGACGCTGATGGTCAGTGGCGACCAAGCCGGCATCTCGCGTGATGGCAACATCGTGACCGTCACGCCCAATGCCTACAATTCACTGCCGGTCGGCACCGACGAAGTCGTCACATTTACTTATGACGTCAGCGATGGCGAAGGCGGCAGTGCTGCCCATTCGGCCACCATCACCATTACCGGCGTCAATGATGCTCCGGTGACGACTGGCCCGGTGACTGCGTCAGTAACCGAAGACGATTCAACGACCAGCATCGATCTTCTGGAGGGTGCTTCAGATCCCGACACGGGCGATTCGGTTTCGGTCAGCAACATCAGTTTCGTCTCGGGCGACGACAGCGGCTTTACCGTTGGAGCGGACTCAATCGAGGTTGACCCATCTGTCTACAACTCGCTTGCTGTGGGTGAGTCGGTCGAAGTCATCTACACGTACGATCTCGTCGACACGAACGACGGCGTGACCCCGCAGACGGCGACCATCACGGTCACCGGAGTGAATGATGCTCCAACCGTTGGCGACCCCATCACCGCGACCTTCTCCGAGGACGACGCGGCACCGGCTCGAGTTGAATTGCTTACCGGGGCGTCGGATCCGGACACGAGCGATACGCTCATGATCAGCAATTTCGCCACCGTATCCGGTGACTCGACTCCCTTCACCATCGTGGACGACGAGGCGATCACCTTCGACCCGAATTCCTACAACTCGCTGGCCGCATCCGAAGTAGAGACGGTCATCGTCACCTTCGATGTGGTGGACGGAAACGGAGGCTCCGAGAGCCAAACCGCGACCATCACAATCAATGGAGCTAACGACGCTCCGGTTGTCGGAGATCCGATCAGTCTGACCCTCAGTGAGCAAGATGCAGATCAAGTCTTGTCGCTGTTGGACAACGTGACCGATCCGGACACCAACGATACGCTCAACGTCGAAGGCTTGATGATTTCGGGAGACGACGCGGGCGTGACGCCTGATGGCAACAACGTCAACATCTCACCGAACGCTTACGATTCGTTGACGGCTGGTCAATCTGCCGTCGTGACCTTGACGTACCAAGTCACTGACGGTGTCGAGAGCGTCAGCCACACCGCAACGGTAACGATTACCGGTGAAGACGACGCCCCCGTCGTCGATGCTCCGCTGACGTTCACCTTCAACGAGCGTGATGACTCGACAAGCGTCAGTCTCTTGACCGGAGCAACCGACCCGAACAATGATCCGCTCAACGTGGTCAACGCAACAATCACAAGCGGTGACTCGAGTGGTGTGTTCGTCAATCTATCCAACAGTCAGCTCGAGATCACACCGAGTGCCTACGAAGCTCTCGAAGACGGTGAACAAGAAGTCATCGTCGTCGAGTATCAGATCAGCGATGACGAAGGCAACACGGTGGACCAGACGGCTACCGTCACCATCATCGGACAAACCTTTGTCGGCTCGTCTGTCTCCGGAACTCTGTTTATCGATCACATCGAGAACATCGAAGATGTTCGTGACGGAGCCGATCCGATCCGCAACGGTGTGAAAGACGATGACGAAGATGCCCTCGGCGGAATCATCGTACGACTCTTTGAAGTCGGCTCGGACGGCTCGGAGACCGAAGTCGACGCGACGATGACCGACAACGAAGGCAACTACAGCTTCCCCGAAGTCGTTGGCGGAACCTATGTCGTTGAGTACGACGTTCCCGACTCGGTCATGTTCGAAGGAACCAACCGCGGCACGATGACCGTCAGTGAAGCCGGGGGCGAGATCCTGCAAGGTCCAAGTCTGGGCGGCATCGGTTTGGTGGGCGTCCAACAGCGGATCGAGTTACTCGCCCGCTACTACGCTCAGATTTCGGACATCACCGATGATCCGGAAGGATTGGGAACGGCTCAATTGAGTGCCGATGGAAGCCAAATGATGTTCATCGCTGGCGAAGGCTTCGACGCCGAGTTCGCGGAAGTCGTTCTCAATGAAACGCGAGATGCGGTACTGCTGACGATCCTGGATGATGACGGTGAATTCCAGACGGCGAGAATTGGTCAAGACTTCTTCGTCGTCGCCGGCGATGGAGAGGGTGTCCGATTCTTCGGCGACTTGAGCAACTTCGGTTTCTCTCCCTATGATCCGACAGATGCAGCCCTTCAGGAAGAGTTCGAAGCCTACGGCGACACCATTGACCTGATCATGGGAATGGGGCTGTAGGGCGGCTCTTGCACCAGATTCGGCTGTCGGCCGCTTGGCAATTGCGGAGACTCGATGAAGAGTCTCCGCGCCGGGTAAAACTGCCGATCGAACGTCCGATCGCAGGTCCTTTGCACTTCACGCGGTCGTTCAACAAACCCACGAATCTGGAAGATCGCACCCGCGTCTTCCTTTCGATCACCTCCGTCGATTCATCGAGTCTTCGGGTGACGCTAAACGGAAGCGTTCTGCTAATGGGCGATCGAGGATCGATCTCTTGCCCACTCGCGCTGCCGATTGGTGATCATTTGGCCAACGCAAACCTTCTAGAAATCGAGCTGGACGGCGATGCCTGTTTGCTGGGCGATGTTTTCTTGGAGATCACCGAGCCGGACAAGACGAACTAGCGCTTCGTCAACGTTGATAGATCGGCAGGTATCCGTAGTCGAGTTGCAACATGATTAAGTTGCAAGCCGTCACGTAGACCGGGTGAATCTGGCCCTCCCAAGATCCGTCCGGGCGTTGCTCGCTGGCGATTCGATCGTAGAGCCTAGCCTTGAAGGGCTGCCAAAGCTCGTCGCCCTGGCGGTAGACGACTTGGCTGTAGTAGAGATACGTGTAATGCCAGTGTCCGAACGAGCGTGTTCCGTCATTGATGCTATGAAGCTCTTTCTTGGTGTAGTCCCACATCTCCGGAACGTGTTCGCTATCGTAGTCACCCGCGTTGTAAAGCGCTGCGAGGGCGGCGGCGGTGATCGCGGGTCGACTGTTGCCGCGTTGACGGCTGCTGTAGCTGATCCCGCCGTCTTTATTCTTGCAGCCGTAGATGTATTCCTTCGCACGCTCGATCACTTCGCCGCTGACGGGGAT
>JBCCOI010000561.1:0-5027 GCA_039025515.1 Planctomycetota bacterium | reverse complement strand
GACGAAGCTTCTGAAGAAGTCCTTCAGTTGGTGTCCGAAGCCGCCTCACCCCATGAGGTCATCAACCACGATTGTGGCAATCGTGAAGCACACAGTTATCTCGCCGCCGACGTCGATGCAAATCCGATCTATCTCAACCGGAGCTTGGTTGATGCGGATTGGGTGCTGCCGATCGTCTCGTGTCGCAGGAGTAGGCCAACGGAACGCCGTGACTTGAGTGGGATCTTCCCGTGGTTTTGCGATTCTGCGACGCGTCATCGACAAGCGAGTTTGCAGAATGCACCCGTTGCGACGCCTCGTCTAACCCCATCAGGTCGAAGCATTGCGGAGGAAACGCCGTGGTTGCTGGGCGTGCAAATGATTCTGGCGGTCGCCATGAACGAGAGCGGCGAAGTCTCAGCCGTCCGAGCGGGCACGGTGGAGAGCTTGGAGAACTTTGCTTCTTGTCGCGATGCCGATCCGTCCGATGCTGAGACATTGGAGTCGCCCTTCGTTCTCGCGACCTGCGACGGTGGTGTGGAACAACAGACTTGGGAGAACGTCGTCAGGGCAGCAATCGCGGCCACCCGCTTTGCCGAGGAGGATGGTACGATCGTCGTATGGAGCGGCGTCAAAGACGAACCAGACGGTCCACTGTTGGGGCTCGACCAAGTGGAACAATTCGATGAGACGGTCACCGAGACAATCGATGGAGACGAACTGCCGTCATGGAATCGCTTCGATAGCGTGGTGGAACATCTTCGCGAGCTTTCTCGGTCGCATCGCTTGATACTTCACAGCCGACTCTCACGGGAGTTGATCGAACGAATGGGCTTCGGTGTGATCGAATCCGAGAAAGAACTTGAAAACTTGCAGCGAGGATTCGATCGTTGCGTCGTGTTGCGTGCGGCGAGTTACGCGAGCGATCTTTGAGACTCTGAGATGGACAGCAGCGTGCAAGAAGGCACACCGATTCAAGAGGCATTCCGTTTTTGCCCGAAATGTGGTGCGCCGTCGGCCGCGATTGGCAAGATTCCCTATCAGTGCCCACAGTGCGGATTCTCCTTTTACTTCGGCCCGGTTGCTGCAGTCGGCGGACTCATTTTGAATGACAATGATGAGATGTTGCTCGTTCGACGTGCGAGGAATCCCGGGCTCGGCAAGTGGGGGCTCCCGGGCGGATTTGTTGATCGAGATGAAACCATCGAGGAAGCTCTCGCACGTGAAATTCGAGAGGAAACAAAGCTCGAATTAAGGGAACAAGAGCTTCTGACGACGTTCCCAAACTCGTATCACTATCAAGGCATCGTTGCCCCCGTCATCGACCTCTTTTATGTTTGCCGCGTCGATGACTTGGAGAAGATTCAACTGGAACCGGATGAACTCGATACATTTGAATGGACTGGATCTCCGGTTTCATTTGCCGACGAGATGGCATTTGAATCAAACCGACGGGCGATCGAGTTTTGGCAAAGCAAACAAGAAGCAAAGCCCTCGTGATGGCGAACCGAGGATGCTTTGGCGTGGATCAATCTCGCTCAATCTCACGGTGCACGATCAGGAAATGGAATGAAACGAATTCTCTTTGTTTGCATGGGCAACATTTGCCGCTCTCCCGCAGGAGAAGCGGTGATGAGTCGTTTCGCTGAGGAATTTGATGTCGACGTCGAAGTCGATTCGGCCGGAACCCATGGCTATCACGTCGGCGAACCGGCTGATGCCCGGATGCGAGCCGCCGCAGAGACTCGCGGATACGATCTCACCAGCCGCGGTCGACAAGTGACCAAGGAAGACTTGGCGGATGGCAAATTCGATTTAGTTCTAGCCATGGACCAGGAGAACTACGCGGGGCTCACCAAGCTGGCAGGTCGGCCGACACAACACATTCGATTGTTCAGCGACTACTTGGATGATAACTGGCCGACCGACGTGCCCGATCCTTACTACGGGGGCGACGACGGATTTGATGAAGTGTTGGACATGCTGGAAGAAGGATGCCCCGTCATCCTTCAGACCCTGGCCGGCGAATCGATCTTTGACGTCGACTTTGACTCGTGATGGGTCAGCGACTCCGCAGTTTGCTGCTACTCGTTTGCTTGCTCAGTCAGCCGATCAATCTCGCGGCGCAGTTAACGTTGCCGCCGGAGGGGTCGGAGCAGGAGGCTGCTGACGAGGGTACCGCAGATTCTATCAAGGTGGCCGACGCGACCATCGGTGGCGAAGTGACTGCCGAGCTCATTGGCGAGAAACGTTCCGCCATCGATGCGGATACGAAACTCGATGATGAGCAGCGTGCGGCACTGCGCGAGAAGCTCGATCAAGCCGCGACCGCGCTTGAACAGGCGAAGTCACTCCGGGCCAAAGCGAAAGACTTCGATGAGTTGGTCGCGTCGGCCCCCGAACGTCAGGTTGAGATCGACAACCAACTCGAGTCCATCAAGGACAAGGCTGCTGAAGTCGATTTGTCGAAAAGCGCGAGTCAGCTGAATGCGGAACTCGCATCGGTTTCATCCGACCTGAACGAAGAAAACGGCCGCGTCGAGTTCTTCACGGCCGAACCGGCGCGACGACGGTCCAAGATTGCCGAAATTCCGGAGTCGTTGGCACAAATCGACGACGAACTGTCCAAACTCAAGTCGCAGCTGGGCGAGGTTCTGGACCCACAGGAGTCTAACCTGTCGACCGAGATCGAGCGTCTTTACTCCCGCGCACGCTTCGAAGAGCTCACTGCGTCGGCTGCTTCTCTTCGCAGTGAACAAGCAGCTTACACGACGACCGGAGATCTCCTTGCCGCCGAAAGACGACTCGCGGAATCTAAGTCTCGTCGGCTAATCGCCTATAAGAAGCTGCTGCAAGAAGCGATCGCGGAGAAGCAACGCGAGGAAGCCGAAGAGACGGCGAATGACCTTCGCCGGACGCTCGATGACGTACCCGAGAGCCTGCGTGAATTCGCGACGAAAAACATCGAACTTGCAGAATCGCAGCAGGCGTTGATCAACGAAGAGGCGGTGACCAAGCAAGAAACCGAAGACATCAAACAAGCGAGACTTGATGTCGAGGCGAGCTTGGCGACGAGCAAAGATCGAGTCGACGAAGTCGGGTTGACCGAGGCGCTCGGATACATGCTTCGTACCAAACGTGCCGAAGCCGAAAAGACAGCCGTCGAGTTCCGCCCGCGTTCTGATGTTCGAACGAAGATCCGTGAAAACCAGATTTCCACGTTCACCAACGAGGATGAACTTCGATCCGTCAAGAAACAAATTGCCGACCTGGAAGACCCGGGAGTCGATTGGGAGTCCAAAGACGTCGACTGGCAGTCACTCTCGTTGGATGAGGCAAAGTGGGTGTTGCTGCGAAATCGACAGCAACTGCTTGAAGAAACGCAGCAGTCCAGGGACGCCGTCCTACAAAGTCTGTTGGTGAGCGATACGCAGCGTCGCGAGTTGGTTAAGTCAATCAACGAGTTCACGACCTATGTGGACCAACGGCTCTTTTGGACCAGAAGTGCATCCGTCGTATCGATCAGCGAACTCCGATCGCTACCGGCGGCTTTTCAGTGGATGGTCGACCCCGACAACTGGTCGCGAGTCTGGTCGGTGATGGGAACCACCGTCACGTCACGCACGGCCAGGATTCTACTGGTCATCCTTGCCGTCATCTTCCTGATGTATTTTCGCCCGAGGTTTCGCGACGCCATCGTTCGCGAAGGCGAAGCGGCGAACAAACTGAACGTCACGTTTCGTTCAACGGCGATCGCTTTGCTCGCGACGATTGCGGATGCGTGCGTGTGGCCATTCGTGCTGCTTGTTCCTGGATTCTTGCTTGCCGCAAATTCTGGACGAGACCCGTTTGTTGGTGGATTGTCGGGGGCGTCATTTTTGGCATCTCTTTATGTCGCGCCCCGAGAGTTGCTTCGTCAGATTTGCCGGCCGAAAGGGCTGGCGCAATCCCATTTCGGTTGGAGCGACGACCTTCGAAAACACTTACGCAGGCACCTTCGCTGGTACACGTCGTTGGGCGGGATTTGCATCTTCTTCCTTGCCTGGTTTCATTTCCATCCCGAAGTTTCCGTCCGGCTGGCGATTCTGCGATCGATGTCGGTTCTGCTCTTCGTCGTGACGGCATGTTTTCATCATGTGATCTTCGGTGCTTCGAGTCCGATCTATGCCGCGCTCGTGCGCAGCAATCCCGACTCGAAAACCTATCGTTTTCGTAAGTTGATCTGGTTGTCCGGAATCGCGATCTGCCTTGTCTTTTGCGTCATGGCGATCACCGGTTATCTGGAAACGATTTTCCGGATGGCAAAGTCGGTTCAGTCATCGTTCTTGCTTCTAGTCTTCGTCGTCATCATTTTTGGTGTGATCTCTCGCTGGATGATGCTTCGAAAACGCGATCTCGCACGAGCGAAGGTGGCAGAGATGCGAGCAAAACGAAGCGATGAAGAGTCGATGGCTGCGGTTGCCGCGAAAGAAGCCGGCATCGTTGTTCAGGACGAGGAGGCGTTTGATCTGAAGACGCTCGATGAAAGAGCTCGGCAGACCGCGACGGTTGCTTCCTGGTGCTTGGTGATCGTGGGAGGCGTGCTGATTTGGAGCGACTTACTGCCCGCACTGACGTTCTTGGAAGAATTCGAATGGAACTTTGGTTCGGGCGACTCAGAGGTCAGCGTCAGTCTGCTCGATGTGCTTTGTGCCGCGATTAGCGTCATCGTGTTGATTTATGCGACGCGTGTCGTCCCCGGAGTATTCGACTTGTTAGTGTTGGGCCAAACCCAACTGGATAGCGGAGCCCGATACGCCATCTCAACACTTCTGCGTTACACCATCATCGTGGTCGGAACACTCACGGTGCTGAACCTAGTAAGCGTTCCCTACAACCAACTGGGCTGGTTACTGGCCGCCATCTCTGTCGGGCTCGGCTTCGGCCTTCAAGAGATCGTGGCGAACTTTGTTTCCGGGATCATTCTATTGCTCGAGCGCCCGGTGCGAGTCGGTGACGTGGTCACCATCGGCGATGTCACAGGGATCGTCTCGCGTATCCAGATACGT
>JBCCOI010000560.1:0-5028 GCA_039025515.1 Planctomycetota bacterium | reverse complement strand
CCAACTTGGTCAGGTAGCTCAGTTGGTAGAGCACGGCCCTGAAAAGGCCGGTGTCGCCGGTTCGAGCCCGGCCCTGACCACTTCATTCGCGTTCTCTCGCGACGGCGATTCTTTGACTCGCAGACGCGCGTCTGGACTCACTCCAACGGTGAGGTTTTTTGCCGTCCCAAGCAAACCGAGTCGGCTCGGAAACAAGCCGTCTCATCAAACAGAGCGACGGCGTCACACCCATTCGAACAAAATCATCAAAGTTTTTTGAGCATTCAGAACCCGCGCTGTAGCCGGGCTCTCCGAGCCCGGGAATTAAGCGCCGGCCTCACAGAGGCCAGCTAAAAGATAGAACGGCCTCTGAATCTGTAACCGAGGTCTGTGACCTCGGGAATTCACCTCAGCAGGGTCTGCGTTAGCTTTCCACGTCGGCCGTTTCGGTAACCCACGGGTCGTGCCAGTCTTCCCAGCAACTGAGATACCGCTCGTAGGCTGCAAACTCATCGCTTCGTTTTTCGATCCAGTCTTTCGTTTCCGCGACGATTTCCAGTTCCTGTTCCAGCGTGATCTTCCCCTGCAGCACCATGCTACGCAGGAAAACGAAGTACGTGTCTAGGACGTCGCAGCGGCAGTAGTCACTGATTCCCTGCAGATCGCCCGAATCAAACTGCTCCTGCACCTGATCGCCGGTCACCGACATCTTTCCGGGCTTGCCGAGTAACTTCGTCGCCAAGTTGAGGCCACCGTTGAATCGGGTCGCGCTGAAGTTGGTCAACAAGTCTTGGAGATCGAGATGCGCGTCGACGCTGTATCGGTTGCGAGGCGAGCGATAGCCATCACTTTTAAACCAGGGCCCGATCGAAATTCCGTAGCGATAGGCGGCAAGCTCCATGAGCGGGAGGTCAAACGTTCTCCCGTTGAACGTCACCCATTGGGGACGTTTGTAAACTTCCCATCCCTTCCAGAAATGCGCCGTGATGACGTGACTTCGAAAATCAGGCTCGTCCAGTGAAACCAGATCAACCAGTCGAAAGTCCTCGGCGACCTTTGCGACCACGACCGCGATGGGGACTTGGAAAGTGTGCGGAATGAACGTGCTGCCCTTCTGCTCCAAAAGCTCGGCTTGATATTGGGCGATCGCCTCCTCCGGCGAGAATCCCTGTCCCGGGTAACGTACTTTCGCGATCAACGCTCCATCGGCGATACTTTCGCAGTCGAATACCAAATGGGATATCGATTCGCTCATTTCATCAGCCCACGTACTGTCTCGGTCACGTCATCGCTGAGTCATAACAGAGATCACATCATGGTAGAAATCAACCGCCAGCGTCTTTTGGATCGATTTCTGAAGTATGTCCAAGTCGGTTCGGGTGCGGACCCCGCAGCATCGACGTACCCGAGCAGCGAGGGGCAACGTCAAATGGGCGAGGTCTTGGCGAGTGAGCTCAATCGAATGGGTGCTGCTGATGTCGTTCAGGATCCCAGCGCGCTGGTTTATGCGACCCTACCCGCTACCGTGCCTGGCGATCTTCCCACCGTCGCGCTTCTGGCGCACATGGACACGTCACCCGACGCACCAAACGAATCCGTCAGTCCCCACGTCGTTGAATCCTATGAAGGTGGTGAATTGATCCTCGCAAATGGAGAGATCATCCGCCCCGATGCCTGCCCCGAGCTTGCGTCGCTGCAGGGGAAGACCCTGATCACCACCGACGGGACGACATTGCTGGGTGGCGATGACAAGGCCGGAGTTGCGATCTTGATGGAACTCGCGGAAACCCTGCTCGAAAACCCAAACCTGCCGCACGGGAACGTCAAGCTCGTGTTCACATGTGACGAAGAGATCGGACGTGGTACCGAAAAGATCGACCTGGGACGTCTGGGTGCGACGGTTGGCTACACGCTGGATGGAGGAGGTGCCGGCGTGATCGATGTCGAGACGTTTTCTGCCGACGGCGCGACGGTCACCGTCACAGGTGACAACATTCATCCGGCGATCGCAAAGGATCGGATGATTAACGCCGTTCGAGGTGCAGCAGACTTTGTGGCGAAACTTCCCCGCAGTGGCGAGACTCCCGAAACGACCGAGGGCCGTGAAGGGTTTATCCACGTCAACCAAGTCAGCGGTGGCGTCGGGCAGTGCAAGCTGGAACTGATTCTTCGTTCGTTTGATTCGGCCGATCTTCAAGTCTACGCGGACCGATTGAAGCAGATTGCAGCCGAGGTCGAGTCTGATTGGCCAGGAATGAAGGTCGAAGTCCAAACGTACCGCCAATACCGCAATCTCGGTGACGGACTCGCCAACTTGCCGGAAGCAGTCAGTCTCGCAGAAGAAGCGTTCAAAAACCTTGGCCGAGACTACGTGAAGGAAATCATTCGTGGCGGCACGGACGGCAGCGTGCTCACCGAAAAAGGCTTGCCGACGCCGAACTTATCCAGTGGACAACATAATATTCACAGCGTCCGTGAATTTGCCTGCCTGGATGAAATGATGGCGGCCACCGAGCATGTGATCGAGTTGCTCCGGCTTTGGTCCAGCCGTAAATCTTGATGCTTTTCGCAGTGCATGCCGACGAGGCCGGGCTCGTCTCCGCAATTGCCGGTTTACTATCGCCACGCCGACGCCGGTATTTCGGGACGTGGCGTTGAAGCAAGCTTTGGACGCGGCGATTCGACAACATGCTTTTTACGCAAGTCTATATCAGTGTAGACTCCGAGCGTCTTGCGCAGCGACTCCCAAGTGACCGGCTTGTTGAGGAAGGCGGATGCGCCGGCCGAAAGCATCCTTCGTTTGAGTGAAGCGTCTCGCTGCCCGGTGATCACGATCACGGGAACATCGCGGGTTGCATCGGATTCCCTTAACCGCCGCAGTGTGTACTCGCCATCGCCGTCGGGCATCTGGTAATCCAGCAAAACGGCAGCTGGTGGATGTTCGGAGAACGACTGCCGGTAGCCATCGATCCCACGGTCCGCTTTGACGACGCGAATGCCGCACGTTTCGAATCGCCTTTCGATTGACAGCATCACGTCGGGGTCATCGTCAATGGCAAGCACCCAGGGAGTCTTCGAGTCGTCGATGTCTTTGTCCATAGAATCTGATGGGCGATCCATCCACGACTCGTTTTGGCTTGAGTCTGGCTGACCGGTTTCAGCCTGCTGCGTCATCGTCGATGATGGCGGAGGCACCGTTGCTTCGACCGGATCGCAAAACACTTGATGAAGCTTCGCAGGCTCGGAGCGTGAACCGAATGTGGTCGACATCGTATCGACGCAGCGTTCCAAGTGCGACTTTAACTTTGGCCAGAAATCCTCGTTCTTAACGACCAACTCGGCCTTCATCGCTTTGCAGCGTTCGCTGATCACTTCGTTGCTTGCACCCGTCATCACAATGATCTTCGCTTCATGCAATCTCGATTGGGTAACTAGCATTTCCGCGACGCTGATTCCATTGCCGCCCGGCATGCGCACATCAAGGACGGCGATCTCGGGTGCGTAGAAATCGACCATCGACAACGCATCCATGGCGTTGTCCGCCTCCAAGACCTCAAATCCCATCGATTCGCAACGCCGCCTCAGTAGCCCACGGAAATCAGGGTCGTCATCGGCGATCAACAGTTGGACGGGTGGTAGTTCGCTATTCATAGATGGATGGACAATTGCAACGAGTGAATGGCATCGACGAGCGCCGAACTGCGGTAGGGTTTCGATAAAAAGTAGGCCGCCCCGGCATCGAGTGCGGCTTGTTCGTCTTGGAGGCTTGCGGACAGCATCAGAACGGGCGGCGCAGATTCGCTCATCTTCAACCGCATCTGTCGCAGCACTTGAAGCCCGTTCATCTTCGGCATGCGAACGTCAAGCACGACTAGCTCAGGGTGATGTTCAAAGATTAGATCTAGACCGCTCGCACCGTCTTCCGCGGTGAGCGTTTCAAACCCCTCGTGTATTAAGCGAAGCGACACCCCTAACGCGATCGCCGCGTCATCCTCAATGATCACTGCCAGGCGTCGGTCAACACGTTGCATAGCGATTCTCACTGGGCTCTGAACACGGATGAAACTCTTGTAGGATCATTCTCGGCTCCGCATCAATTGCTTCGACTCGCACGCACTCAATTGAAAAATCTGGAATCGGGCCTCTCGGTCGATTTCGATTCAGCTTGTCTCGATCAGCCTTCATTCGATCCAGAAACGAACTCGTCTGCGCACTAGACGCAGACGCAAGCAGCAGCCACGACGACTCGCTCTCAGGTATCAGCAGGTCGTTCCGACGTATGAAGTAGATAAGGAATTGTTCAACGTCATCACGTTCGAGGCTCGTCGCAGACTCCGGCAGTTTGACGCGGAATAATGAAACGAACGGAGCATGCTCAAGCCGTGTCAGACGATCCAGGAACTTGCGTGTTACCACCTCCCGACGATTGATCGGTACGGTGAATCCGAATCTGCTTCCGACGCCCTCCCGACTCTCCACTTGCATCGCCCCTAGGTTCAAACCCACCAGCTCCTGCGCGATACTCAGACCAATCCCGAACCCCTTCATGTCGACACTGGTTTCTCTCGGCTTCACCTGGGAGAAGCGATTGAAGATTTCGTTGAGTTTCGTTTCCGGAATTCCGATTCCGTTATCCTCCACTTCAACAAGAACTTCCTCTTCTCCAGACGTTCGTGCCCTGATGATGACCTTGCCACCACCTCTCGTAAATTTGATGGCATTGACCGCCAGGTTGATCAGAACACGTCCGGCCTTTTCGTCGTCGCAGAAGACAGCCGGAAGATCGTCAGGAATGTCAACGACCAGATCCACTTCCCGCAGTTCCGCCTTCTTTTCCAAGCCAGGTAACGCGCGGTCAACAACGTCCCGCAGTTCCACACGAGTTCTTGAGGCGCTCAGCATGCCCGATTCCAGCTTACTGGCGTCCAAGATGTCATCCACCATTTGATTCAGGTCCGCAGCGCGGTCGTCAACCACACCGAGTAACTTCCGTTGTTCGTCGTTGATCTCACCCGCGACGCCATCCGAAATGAGCGCGGCATACTCCAT
>JBCCOI010000559.1:0-5032 GCA_039025515.1 Planctomycetota bacterium | reverse complement strand
TGACTCCCACGGCTTCCAATCAGTTGACGGTCAAATCGCAAACCATTTCAACGGACCTGGCAATTGGCGACGAACTTCGCATCGGCGATTCCGGATCTAGCGTCGGGCGAACCTATGACATCAGCGCCACGCAAGTGATCCGCGACACCCAACCGACGATCGACCATTCGGGAATCGAGTCTTTCGAAATTCGAACCGGCGGATTTGCGGATATCGTGAACGTCGCCTCCACGCCCGCTGACTCCGGCACGATCATCAACACGGGCGCAGGAGAGGATGAGGTCAGCATCGCGACCACCGGAACTGGAAGTTTCTTGGAAGTCGATACGTCGACGGATAATGATCTTGTTGAAGTAACGACGACGGGACTGATGAGCCTGACACTCATTCGGACTCGAGCCGGTGAAGACGATGCGGTCGTTACCGATACCGGAGCGTTAAGCGGACTGTCGGTCAACATGGGAAGCGATGCCGACGTGTTCACACTGGTCGATTCCGGACAACAGGCATTGGTTGAATGGGTGGGCGCATCGGGTGAAGATATCGCCAACGTACGCGGAACGGGCGCACAAAGTGCAACAGATGTTCGTGCAGGAACCGGCAATGATACGATCAACGTATCCTCCAGCGCAGATGGAACACGTCTGGACCCCGACGCGGGCTTGAATGGATCACTCGACGGTTTGCTTGGCGAGTTGTGTGTCCATGGCAACGAAAACGAAGCCTTGCCAGATGTAAGCGAATCGGTCACCGCCTTGGGGAACACCGTAACCGCAACGGTCTCCGTCGGTGATGTGCTCAACGTGAGTGACTTGGGCAGTGGAACGTCACACGAATACACGCTTGACACTGCCACGTTCTCGCGAGTCGGTACACCGGCAATCACATTCAACGCGATCGAATCACTGATCATCGAGACCGGCAATCAGCTCGATGAGCTCACAGTCCTCCGCACCCGCGCCGAAACTCGATCCGTCATCAACACCAACGCGGGTGTCGATTCAGTCGTGATTCAAACCACCGGCGATAATGGAATTGTCGACGTCGACGCCGGCACCGAGTTTGATTTGATCAGCATCGATAGCACCGGACAGGAAAGTGTGACGCTCATCACTTCGCGGGCCGGAGAAGACGAGATCCTGATCGACGGGACGGGGACACTGAGTGGACTGTTCGTCAATTCGGGGACCGATTCCGATTTGGTAACGATTTCGGGAACCGGAGATCAGAGCGTCGTCGACGTCGGCACGGCCGCGGGAGAAGACGTCATCAACGTCCAAGCGACGGGCGTATCCAGTACAACCGAAGTCAACTCGGGCACGGAGAATGATGCGATCAATGTGTCCTCCGCCGCAAACGGCAGTCTGATTGCACCAGTCGCTTCCGCTCCCGGAACGCTCGATCAGTTGCTGGGCGATTTACTGGTTCATGGCAGCGGTGACCTGTCGAACCCTTTGATCGCGGACCAAGTCACTGCGGATGGAAACACGTTCAATCTGCAAACAGAGCTTGGGGACCAACTGACGATCAGCGATCGTAGCCTCGCAGGCGGTGCGGAATATTCCATTTCGACGAATGCACTGACACGCACGGGTAGTCCGGCGATCGACTTTCAAGCGATCGAGACACTGTTTTTCGAGAGCGGCAATGGAAACGATGTCGTGACGGTGATCGATACACGGCTACGCACCAGGACAACGATCGAGACAAATGGTGGAGAGGATCGTGTTGCTATCGAAGACACTGGCCTGGAAAGTGTAGCGATCGTCGACAGCGGCCTTGGCAATGACGAAATCTCCGTAAACGGAAGCGGTAACTCCAGCCTGCTTCGACTCGTTACGCGTGCCGGTGATGACGATGTCACAATCAATTCAACCGGGGATCTCGGTGGTCTCGATGTGAACACCGGAACCGAAGTGGATTTGGTCACGGTAATCGACACAGGATTGCAAACGACGTCGTTGCTCCGCCTGGGGGATCAGTCAGACGTTTTGAACGTTCAGCAAGTCGCTGCAGCCAGCTTCTTTGAGGCCGTCGGTTCCGGCGGGGACGATGTCTTTAATCTGTCCTCCGATGCGATGGGTAATCGTTCCTCTCCGGTCCCGACGTTGCTGGACGATCTGAGCGGAATCCAAAGCGACGTGTTGATTCGGGGAAATACAAACTTCACGAATCCGACAACCGAGTCCTTAGACGTAAAGGGTACCGTCGTCGAAGTGACCGTCGACACTGGCGATCTTTTGAACATCAGCGACGCCGGAAACGTCGCCGGCGATCAATACACACTCACAACAACCAGTTTGCAACGAATCGGTTCGCCGGAAATCGAGTTCCAATCCATGGAAACGGTCCAAGTCGTCACAGGCTCCGGCGACGACGACTTCACCTTGGAGGATACGCGTCAACAAACGACAACGTCGATCGACACCGGTGCCGGTATGGACACTGTCCTCGTTCAAACAACCGGAAACGAGAGTGTGACTCAGATAACGATGGGCGCGGGTAACGACGTCGCGACCATCACCACAACCGGCGATGCGAGCTTGCTTTCGTTGAACACAGGAACGGATGAGGACGACGTCATCGTCCAATCGACTGGCACGGCCAGCGGGCTCGAACTATTGACCGATGCGGGAAGCGACGTCGTGACCATCCAGTCAAACGGCGCGGAATCTGTGCAGAGCATTGATCTCGGGGCAGAGACTGACGTCCTCAACATTCGCTCCACCTCGGCGCTATCGGCTTTAGATGCACGACTCGGCGACGGTGATGATTTTGCAAACGTGACGTCGACCGCGAACGGGGACCGAATGAATCGCGTCGGTGATCTATCGGGTGACCTTGCTGCAATCGCAGGGGCTATCTGCATCGCCGGCGAAGACGACTTGGACGGGATCACGACCGATCTCACCGTTTCCGCACGCCGAACCGACGCCGACATCGCGAGCGTCAACACGGTGGTTGATTTGGGTGATTCCGTCAGCATCAGCGACCGAGGAAACCCGGCCGGCGACGACTACACGCTCAATTCGAACTCGTTAGCACGAGTCAGCCAACCGGGTGGAACGATCATCTTCGAGACCATCGAATCGATTGGTCTACAAACTACAGATTTTGCCGATTTGATCGAAGTTGAATCCACTCCGAGCGAAGTGCTGCTTGTGATTGACAGCGGAATGGGCGAGGACGACGTCAACATACTGGCCACCGGCGCTTCCTCGTTGACTCGCGTGACCACCGCAGAAGACAACGATGTCGTGTCGGTTGAGGGTACGGGTCCTCAAAGCATCGTCGAGGTATTCACCGAAGTGGGCGAAGATTCCGTTAGTCTGGCGTCACTTGATGACGAGTCGGGAGTCCTGATCGACACCGGGTCTGACTCGGATGTGATCGAGCTACTTCAAGAGACATCGCCGACGGCGCGACCCAACGGTTCCGTGATCGCAGTTCAAGCAGGATCAGCGAGTGATACCTTTTCGGTCGAAGAGGTCTTTCTCAACACGGTCGTCGATTTGATGGGAGAAACAGAAAATGACACATTCGATCTGACCGCTGACGCCGCCGACGCGGCTGGTTACCTGGGAAGATTAAACAATGACCCGGGCGGAGTGGACGACGGTGTCGCTGCGACGCGTCAACTGTTCATCGACGGCGGAGCTAACTCTCCCGGCATCGTTTCTCTGTCACAAGGCGTATCGCTTTCCGGCGGCATGAATCCGGTTCCCGTTGAGCCCGCTCCTGTTCCCGTCGAAATCGGCGACCAGGTCAATATCGATGCCAGTTCCAGCGCCCTACCGCTGGATATTCGCTATGTCATCACCGGTGCATCGGAGGGTGTGTTGGTCACGACCACGCCCGGCGACCCGAGACAAACGACGGGTAATGAAGTCTTCGAGACGATAGCGATCGAAGAAATCAATATCGTGTCAGGGTCCGCGGATGATCTCTTCACCATTTCAAGCAACGTTCCCTACGAAGCGACGTCGGCCGGACAGCGAATTTCCTTTGACGCGAGCGGCGGTGTGGACAAGTTGGAAATTGTGGGCACAGACGACGCCGACCTCATCTCAGTTGGCCCTATCACGGACGCCGATCGCGAACCGATTGAAATGGAGAACGTCGAGTTTCTTCGCATCGATGGCGACGATGGGAACGACCAAATCGTCAACCGAACCAATGCGATCAGCGTGATCGATTCTCTTGATGGGGATGACATCGTGCTGGGAGGCACGGGCCCAGATTTGCTAACCGGCGGCGACGGAGTTGACTCGCTCTTCGGACGCGACGGAAATGATGTGCTGTTCACCGACCAGGTACTCGGGAGCAACAGTCCGACCATCGATGACGGTGAGATCATCGATGGCGGAAACGAGGATAGCATTCCGCCGGGTGACACCTGTATTCAATTCGGACTCGATAGTATTCGCAATTGCGAAATCGTGGGTGACGGTGGCGGAATCAAAGATGTACTCACGTGGCTGCGAGGCGTCTTCATCGATCCAACGGACATCACCTTTGTGCCCGTCAGCCCGGTACTGGATCCATTCGTTCCTGCGTTTCCAACGCCCGCCGAGACGCTCGCGGTGACGGAGCCGAGCAAGCTTCCATTCTCCGTCAGCTCGCTCTCTGCCCCGCTTTCAAGTTTGTTAGATTCGAACTCGCTCAAGTCGAGCAAGGAGGTGAAACGAACGTCTTGGCTGACATCCGCAATCGAGTCCTTTGGCGCTGACCCGATGGACGCGAACCGCGACGGAATCATAAGTCCTCGCGATGCGTTGTTCGTCATCAACTCGATTCGACAAGACACGACCGGAATGGACTCCGACGCAAGAATGCGACTGCTGGCGGGAATCGCAGACGTGAATCGCGATGACTTGGTCAGCCCCCGCGATGCACTGATGGTAATCAATTATCTGGGACGGCAAGCCGAAGGCGAAGGGCTACCGCAACAAGAATCGGATGCTGCCTGGTTTGCCGCAAAACCCATCGACCAAGTCATGAGCGGACTTTCCAGGTCCGAGGACGAAGAAGA
>JBCCOI010000558.1:0-5034 GCA_039025515.1 Planctomycetota bacterium | reverse complement strand
TAGTTGCCGGTACCGAAATGCATGTAACGAACGATCCCTTGCGGCTCCCTGCGCACGATGATGCAGATCTTGGCGTGGGTCTTCAGCCCATGAATTCCGTAGATCACTTGGACGCCGGCGCGCTCCATCTCGCGCGCCCACTCGATGTTACGTGCTTCGTCAAAACGAGCCTTTAACTCCACGATTGCGGTCACGTACTTCCCATGCTTTGCCGCACGTTCCAACGCGGCGACGACGGGACTATTCTTGCTTGTCCGATAGAGCACTTGCTTGATAGCCATCACGGCCGGATCCACCGCCGCTTCCTCGATTAGCCTCACGACGCTGTCGAATCGATCATACGGATGCACCAACATCAAATCACCCACAGCGATCGTTTCGAACATCGACTCGTCCGAATCGATTCGCGGATGAGGCCTTGCCGGCCAGGGCTCGTCACGAAGTTGATCAAAGCCCTCTTCCCCATGAAGAGAGAATAAGAACCGCAGGTCGACCGGACCATCGATCGCGTAAAGATCTTCGGCGTCCAGTTTGAGTGAATGTCGCAAAAACTCGATTGTCGTCTCGCTCGCGGTCGACGAATACTCAAGCTTTACCGGCCTCGAAAAGCGCCGTGTCTCCAGCACTTCTTCCATGCCGCCCATCAGGTCACCGGCTTCATCCTCTCGCAGCTCGATATCGGCGTTGCGTGTGATTCTGAAGGCGATGCACTCGGCAATTTCTCTTCCCGGAAAAAACTCTTCGATGAAGTGACCGGCAAGACTTTCCAGCCGAATGTACGCGTGACGCTTGTAACCCGCGCCCGAGACCACCGGCACGGGGAGCACACGCGGAAGCGAGCGGCCGAGCGGGATCACCGCGAATTCATATTCCTCACCGTTGTCTTGTCCCGACGACCGCTGCCCCAGCCTTGTTTCGGAGTCGACGACCAGTCGAACGCAGAGATGCAGCCCCAGACCCTTGAGAAGCGGAAAACGTTCTCGCGTCACGGCCTGCGGCGAGAGGACGGGAAAGACCGATTCGCGAAATCGCTTTTCGAGCGAATCACGATCAACATCGCGAGCGTCGGACAACTGCACTTCAACCAACCCGGCCGACGCAAGTTGCGGACAGACGCGATCGCGATAAAGCTGATACTGCTTCGCGACAATCTCGTGGCCTTTCTGCGATACCGCGGCCAATTGCTGCGCGGCGGTCAAGCCTGCTGGATCTTTTCGGTCAGGATCACGTTCATGAAGTATCTTCAATCCGCCGACGCGAACCATCATGAATTCATCGAGGTTGCCACTGGTGATGGCGAGAAACTTAGCTCGCTCCAAGATCGGCAATGACTCGTCTGATGCTTGTGCCAGAACGCGTTCGTTGAAAGCGAGCCAACTCAATTCACGATTGAGGTATCGATCCGGTGGCAACTCGCCTCGCTTTCCACCCGTTTTTCGCTTCGCGATTGCTTTCTTGTCACCCGTCTTTTGATCCGGCACGTCATTCTCTCCGTCGGCATGAATTTCACGGAGAGTCATTATCAAACATTCCGGCGGCCTTGAGAATCGGTCCGCCTTCGCATCACGCTATTGCTCTGCCGACGATTCCTTATCAGTCTCATTCTGTTCGGCTTGCGAACTCTGCTCGGCGTCGGAACCCTCGGCGTTGGAAACCTCGGCCGGCAAGACCGCCGCAGTCTCTTCAGACTGACCGAAAAGAATGCGGAACGCGCGGGGATAGAAGTCGGCTCCGTATTTCAATTCGCCACCCTGGTGACCAACCAATCCGACAAGAGCAGCCAGCACAAGTAAGCCAAACTTCCATGTCGTTTCGCGCCGACGGCTCCGACGCTTCCAATTCGCCATCGCGACCAAAGCAAAGACCGTCGATAGGAGACTGACGACGACCCCACTCCAACGATGCCAGAAAACCTCGCTATCGAAATCGACTTTCATCCAGGAGCCGTAGCCTTCTTCCGTTGCGAGTGCGAAGCCCATCATCGTCGAGGCGAGTGCCGTCGGGGCACCGATGAGGAGGCAAGCCAATGGAATCTGCTTTCCGAGAGGTTTCCAAATCCACCCGAGCACGACGAAGAGGGCACCGAACAAAAACAATGCGATGGGGAAGTGGACGGTCGCCGGATGAAAGAACCCCTGAAAAATCCAAACACGTGCGATCAACGACCGCGGTGCCTCAGACCCTTCCTCGCTATCTGCTTTCTGTTCATCGCTTCCCTCTTCCACCTCCGCGATGACGGCGTCTTCGGGCCAGTTCGCGCCTTCTTCGATCCAGACGCGAACGAGTGTCAACTCTGCCGGCGAGAGGGGGCCACCCTTATCCGGCGGCGGCATCATCAAGTCGGGATCATCGGAGAGTAGATAGTCCGTGAAGAGGTAACTTGATTCCAAGTCGCCCGGTTCTATGTAAGAAAAAACGATCTCCGAATCGTCGATCTGAAAGTCAGCTTTTGCGTCGTCGGCGTTATGGCAATCCAAACAGTGTTTTCGAAAAATCGGCGCGATGTCTCGATTGAAGTCGACCAGTCGACCTTCGTCGTCAACCGCAGATCGCTGAGCGAACAGGTCGGGAGACGCAAGCAGGAATGGGCCTGCAAGTAAAAGAAAACGGAAAGCCCAAGCGAAACGTGTTCGCAAACTGACTTTTGGGTTTAATGATGATCGAATGCGCATGTTCGATGCTTGAGGATTGAGGTGGGAAGGAAGAGAAGGAGGGCAGTTCAATCGAAATCGAACGGAGGGCGGGTAGAGGTGGCAAATGTTTCCAACCGGTCGCTTGCAATTCGAGAGCTTGAAACTGCAAACAGTTTCGGACGACCGAGTTCTTCGAACACCGGCATCTATTATGGCATCGACGTGCCAAGGTTCAAATCCAAACTTGGAAGTGTCTACTGCGGATCTGCGGTGGACTCGAAGGAAAGCCCCGCAAACGCGCTACCAATTCCCAAGACCTGAATCTCGCGTTTGACGGTTTCGCCGTTGGGCACCTCAAGCGTTTCAACAATTTCGTCCGCAAGTAGTTGCGCAAAAGCTGCCTTTGCGTCCACTTTCATCTGGGGGATCTCTCCCACATTCAACTCTTGGCCGGTTTGCTCTTTGACAATCTTGGCTAGTTCAGCGTCGGTCGCTTTAGAACGGACCGTGCTGTGCCAAAGCACGGAGTAAAACGGCTGTGTCGGCGCGGCATGCTCCTGTCGTTCGAGTGCCCGCCAAGCCCTCTCAAGCAAACAGTCTCGCCACAGTACCAACCAAGACTTTGAGTCCGAAACGAGCGCGCTGAGCTTTTCTTCTTCGGCTTCGACCCGTCCCTTGTCGGTCAGTCGAGCCCTCGCACATGAGCGCACGGCCTTTACCAAGAAGTCGCGGAGCAGGCCCTTCTTGTGATCTCCGAATCCGGCGGAAACGAGATGCGTCAATAGCATTTTCAACGCCTGGTCCGCGTCGCGGGCTGTTCCCAGCGTCGCAATCAACTGCTTCCTCATCGGCGTAAGGTAACGCAGCACGAATCCGGCGGCGCTTTCCGCTTCCGTCCACGAGTGCGATGAGCGAACCAGATTGACCGAGGACCGCATCGCTCCAAGCGATGATTGAATCTTTGACGACATGTCTGCAGTATAACCTCTGGAATCGCTCGTGGCCTCTACCGCGGTCTCGGTCGGCCAGATCAATGAATCTTCGGGTTGGCGAGAGTATCTGGCATCGCCACCGATGCCACAACGCGACTTCGACACGCCTTGCCAACTCGTCCGAAGCGACTCATCCTTGTGAAGATTCATTGTGCAAATGGCTCTTGCGAACCCGACGGCTCACATTCTTAACGTCGCTCCTTCCAGTTGGAATTCCTGTGCCCGAAACTCCCGATCAAGCGAACGCCGGCGCGAACATCACAACACCGGACCGGATTGCCGTCAGCGATCTTACAGAGGGAATCTCCTTTACGCAGCACTTCCGACTGGCGGACAAACAGATTCGCGTCAATCGCCAAGGCAGCAAGTATCTACTCCTGAAGCTCTCCGATCGAACGGGCACCATCGTCGCCATGCTTTGGAATGCGGAAGACTCCGACTTCGAATCACTTGATCGAGGCGGCTTCGTTTACTGCGTAGGCCGAACGCAGGTTCACCAGGGCGTTTTGCAAATCATCTTGAACTCGATCTCAAGCACATCTGAGGAATCGGTCGATCTCGCCGATTTCGATCGCTTCGACGCTTCCGCCGCCGACGCGGCATTCGAAGAGTTGCAGGCGATCTTGGAAGGGCTTCGAAACGTGCACCTTCGTGGATTGGGTCAATCCATGATTGAGGATCCAAGCTTTGCCGGTCAGTTGCGTGTCGCCAGC
Organism: Planctomycetota bacterium; assembly: GCA_039025515.1. Classification (GTDB taxonomy): domain Bacteria; phylum Planctomycetota; class Planctomycetia; order Pirellulales; family Pirellulaceae; genus Stieleria. The sequence continues at coordinate 696 of JBCCOI010000558.1, read as the reverse complement.
GCTGCGGTCTCAAATCATCACAGCTATCCCGGAGGCCTACTCCGGCACACGGTGGATTTGATGCAGCTTTGCCAATTGATCGGTCCAAGGTATCCGAAATTGGACGTCGACTGTTTGACGTTTGGGGCGTTTCTGCATGACCTTGGAAAGATTGAAGAGATCTCTTCCGATGGCGACTTGCGTTATAGCGACCGTGGGCAGATGGTTGGACATATCGTGATCGGTGTTGAAATGCTCGGAAAAGCCATCGCACGATATCAGTCGGAATCGGGACACTCTTTCCCTGATGTCCTCAAGCTGCAACTTGAGCATATGATCGTGTCGCATCACGGACAGTTGGAATTTGGAAGCCCGCGTGTACCTGCCTCATTAGAAGCCGTCGCCCTACACCATATCGACAACTTGGACGCGAAACTCGTCTGGTTCGAAAGTTTGATCGACGCGGACTTAACCAGCGAGGGTCGTTGGACCAATTACATCCCCTCGATCGGGCGCAAACTCTGGAAGCCCGAGTAGTGGATTCACAACATCTGCTGGCATAGCCTGCTGGCGTGCCTAGTGGTGGAACGCGGAAATAACCTTGATTGTATCGGAAGACAAAATGGTAACCCGAAGCGTCAGCGAGGCGACAATTCACGCAATTCCCTCGCTGACGCGTCGGGTTACGAAGTAAAGGTCAACTACGAGTTCCACCAC
>JBCCOI010000557.1:0-5048 GCA_039025515.1 Planctomycetota bacterium | reverse complement strand
GCCGCCCGACTCTCAGTCTTTGATTTGCGAAGCAATGTTGCTGGGATCGAAGAAGAACCACTTCCGGGGATCCCGCCGCTGGATAGTCGTATCGGAATCGTGTTCGAGGACCCCACTTTGCGACCGAGTTGGGGGATTGAGCTTTCCGCAAGAATCGTTGATGACCAAGATCGATTCGCGGCAACGTTGGAGGAAGAAGCGACACCCGGATTTACGACCTACGACATTCGGACGTATCGCTCGCTATCAAACTGGCTTTTCACATGCGGGGTAGAGAACTTCACGAACAAGTTCTACCAGGAACACATCGACTTTCGCAGCGGCCGTGGAGTTTTCCGCCCCGGAGTCAGCGGCTACTTTAGCGCCGAGGTTCGGTACTAGGGAACGGCCCATCATTAACTGGCGTGTTTTTGAAAGTCTCCCATCGGCTCCGCCCTCTGGAAACGTGTCAAAATCGATAGGACGGAGCCGATCGGCGACAATAATTGATCGCCCGTTCCTAGATCGTTTTAGGGGCAAAGACCCGATTGTCTGCGTAGCCAAGCCCAAAACGGGCTGGGTACACAACAACCCGCGAACAATATTACCCAGCCCTTTGGGCTGGGCTAGGCAAATTACCAGGCCTTCGGCCCGACTTGGGCGGTCAAGTGCAACTTCAGAAAGCGTAAGCGAGTGAATGAGTTACGGGGCGCACCCACTTCGTTCGCTGCGCTCACATGCGTGTCGCGGCTAACGTGTTGCGGGTCGCATGAGTGTGCTTGTTAGACGCGGGCCGGATGCGAGACACGAGCGTAGGCAGCGGGTCGCCAACGAGAGAATCGCCCGCTGAGTCACGACTCGCCACATCCGATGCTTTGGATATTAATCAGCGGATCCTCAGTCGAATCGCACGTTTCGACTCTGTTTTTTTTCACTCTGCCGGGTTTTGGCTTCTCGACGCCTTCGGCGGCTTCCGGCGGTCGGCCGAGTCTTCTTTCGCGGCTTGGCTGGCTCGCGACAAGAGAGCAACATCGAGACGAGTCGACTTCGAACGTCGGCTAGGTTTTGCGGTTGGTCCCGATGACGTCCACTTTGAAGTACTAACTCGCCATCACGTGTCAGTCGGCTACCGAAGCGAGCAATGAACCTGCCTCTCCAAGCCTCGTCAATTACCGTCGATGCCTTTGGCGACCAACGAAGAGTGATCTTTGAGTTGACTTTGTTGACGTTCTGTCCTCCCGGGCCGCTACTACGCGTTGCCGTTGTCGTCATTTCGGACTCGGGGATCGTCAGCCTTGCGTTGACGTAGAGATCTTTGCTGGTTCCTGACATGAGCGGGTAGCCTTGGATTGACGGCCGTTCAGCCGGGGGCATTCGATGGTTTGAGGCTGGCTTAACGGAAGACGAGCAGTCCCGCAACGAGAATCGACGTCTGCAACAGCATCACAAACCAATACTGCCGTGGCTGTCTTCGACGATCGACCGTGGTTTTGTCACCAGCCCAACCGATGACCGCGACGCCGGTGATTAGCTGAAGGACGTAGGTCCCGAAGACAAACAACGCGAGAACGTATGGGACAATCGGCGCGATCATTGGTTCGGAAACCCTCGCCAAAAAGCCGAAGACTTAGTTATCCGAGGCCCGACCATAAACGGTTGCCTGATAGAGATGGAACGTACCCTTCCCCTCCAGTCCGATACGGAGGAATCGACCGCGAGTTCCCTCCGGGAAATCAATTTTCCACTCGCCGACCATCTTGTCCGCCGACCAAACTTTTTGAAAGTCCTTCCCATTGTCACTGACCGAAACCGTCAAACCTTCGGCCCGTTCGTGGAACTGACGCGAAAGACGGTTGCGAAGCACGAGGTGCTGGATCTCAGCGGGATTGGAAAGTCGGATGGTGACGAACGGGGAATCTGCGTCGTGATTGCTATGGAACGCGAAATCAAATCCTTCTCGACCCATCGAAGTCAAAAGCAGATGCGGGTCCGAGTTCCAGTTTGAATTTGGAAAATGATTGCCAAGCCGAATCGCCGCGTCGGACGATAACTCAACCGCATCACCAAGTTTTCTCAGCTTCGGCGGTTTGCGATACTCGGTCCAAGTCCAACCATTCATCGACATTTTTCTAACGTCGCGCTGGACGCTCAGGAACTCGATCAGATCGAGAAACTCAATCGGCGCAATTTGCTTTGCCAAGCCTTCGGGCATCGAGCTTGCCTTCATCGGCTTCTCAACCTCGATGTCGTCAACCGGAATGTCCACACGTTTTCCGTTCGCGATTCCGAGTGAAAGTGTGTCATCGGTACTTTCGAGCACGAAGCCGTTGTACACGTCGCCATCAATCGTGAGCACGTTAACGGTCTCGTAGCCTTTGCTGATTTCAGCGTTAGGCATCACGATCGATTCGATGATTTTTGATTTTTTCATTCGCATTCCGATGTCCGATAAGTTCGGACCGAACGCCTTGCCGAGTTCCCCGACTTGGTGACAGGCGCTGCAAACCTGCTTGTAGACTGCCTCACCTCTTTTCGAGTTTCCACCACGGAGTGAAGCGAGTTGCGAAATCGCGGATCGCCTTTCGTTCTCGTCCGCTTCGACATCGTCGGCGAGTTCCAGAGGAACGACGGCGGCGCCGCCAGGCCCGGTGATTCGGATATGCCGCTGCAGATACTGTCTCGCTCGGTCGGTACTAGACGCCAAAAAGTTTGGATCTTCCTGTCCCGCGGACCACTGGGGCTTGAGCGCGTGCAGGGTGTGTTCCAGCGTGTATTCCAGCCAGTAATCCATTGGGTGATTGGTGGCCGACAGAGCCAGTTCGGTCGAGTCTGCGGAGTCCAAGAAACTGGCTCCTCGGATTGCCTCCAATCGGACTCGCGGATGAGGATCATTCGCTGCTTGGGCGAGTAACTTGTCGGCTCCGCCGAATCGCTGAAGTTCGTTCGTCACCGAATGCACGGCCGCCGCTCGCGTGAGATAGTTTTCCGACTTCATGAGTTGGCCAATGAGCGACGGATCGAGCCGGCGAAAGCTTTCCTGAATCCACATCGCTTCGCAGAGTCGTTCGGAGTCACTGGAATCTTTGATCCAGTCATTGATCGCTGACATCACGACGGCTTCATCGCGAACACGCAGTTCACGCCGGACACGGTATCGCGTTCTCAATTCGTGGACGAGCAACAGATCAAGAAGTTCGCCTTCGCTGAGCTTCGTCAAGTCGACGACTGGAAGCAGCGGCTTTCTCGTGTTGACCAGACGGTAGATTCGTCCGTGCGCGTGATCCCGGTTGGGGTCCCGTTGCGAGTATTGCATGTGACCGATCAATGCATTGCACCAGTCGCCAAACCAAACCGCTCCGTCCGGGCCGATTTTCGGATCCACGGGCCTGAATGTCATGTCGGTGGAGTCAAGCAGGTTCGCAATCCGTTGGCCCTCGTAACCGGCTTCCTCGGTTTGCGGTGCCAGTTCAAATCTTGGCAAGCCGTGCATGTTGATCACGCAGGCGTAGATGAACTGTCCCTGCATGTCATTCGGTAAATGTCGCGAAAGCAGAAATTCGTTTCCCACGGCGGGACGCATTCCTTGATTGTCAAAGACCGGTCGGAGCGTTTTTCGCGTGTTGACCTCTTTTCCAAAGAGTGGACTGATCCAGTGTTGTTTCGCGTTCGTGCCGTCACCAACGATGCCGTTACCCCAACGATCGAAGACCAGGCACCAAGGATTTCCATACCCGGGCGTACGATAGTGACTCACGCTCAGGCTGATCGGGTCAAGCACGTACGCACCGCCCGTGCCTTTGTTGCGGAACGGTCCCCAGGGAGTTTCCAAAGTGGTGGACAACGCGACTCCCTCCAACATGTGCAGGTAGCCGCCATGCGAAAACTCCCAGGCTCCCATGGTGTGGTGCGTATCGTCGGTCGCGATCCCGTCGAAGAGATGGACGACCTGATCAGCCTTGTCGTCGCCGTCCGTGTCTTTGAGAAAGATGATTCGCGGCTCGTCCACCACCAAGACGCCGTCATCAAAAAATTCGAAGCCGGTCGGGCAGATGAGCTTGTCATAAAAAGTCTTGCATGAATCAGCTTTGCCATCTCCGTCGGTATCTTCGAAGATCAGCAGGCGATCATTTGGACGTGGATTGCCGGGCTGCCACTGCGGGTAGTTTGGCATGCAGGAAACCCACAAACGTCCGCGAGCATCGAACGCGATTTGATTCGGGTTGGCAAGCTCCGGAAACTCGCGTTCGGAGGCGAACAACTGCACCTCCATTCCATCGGGGACCGACATCGTCTTGATCGATTCCTCTGGCGATGGATAAACGAGCTCCGCCGGTTCACGCATCTTGCGAAAGTTGTCGTCGCGTGTGCCGAACATCGTTTCGGGAACGACAACGGAGCCGGTTTGACTGTCGTCTGGCTGTGTGGGCACGGGTTTGCCCTCGGCAAGGTCCCATAGATATCGATCGCGGACGGCGACCATGTTGCGAATCTTTTGGTATTCACTTGGGAACGTTTCCGTGTCCCAGGTTCGTCGGCCTCCATAGACGTACCAGCCGTTGAGCATCCGGTAGTCTTGTAGATGCAACCACGACTTGTCATTCACGGTTGCGCGAACGCGTTCGTACGCGTCCTCCGCCATCTCGGACGTTGCGTCACCGAACAATTGAGACATCAGCAGCGACGCAAGCAGCCGATCGCCAGCTTCGTTCAGGTGAATGCCGTTGATGGTGTACTGGTTACCCTCCTCTTGATCGAATGCTTGACGTGTTGCATCGAACACATCGATGAATGGAATGCCTAGATCTTCGGCGAGCGTTTTTACCGCGTCGCGATACTGAACGAGTGATCGATTTCGATCGGTAGCATCCGGGTGTAGTGCATGCCCGGTCGATTCAAGCGCTGCGGGCCCGACCAGGATGAAACGCGGTGCGCCACGTGCCGGATCGGACGCGTCGGTCAACTGCTCCAGCAGTTCTTGATACTGTTTTTTGAATCCCTCGAGCGCCTCGGCGGATGTTTCGCCGTAAGACTCGTTGGTTCCGAAGAAACAAAGATAGAGGTCGGGCCCG
>JBCCOI010000556.1:0-5052 GCA_039025515.1 Planctomycetota bacterium | reverse complement strand
CCTGAACGGGAAATCCGCCAAATGATCCGCGTGTCTTTCCACCCGCGAATGCTTGGCATCCCGCACACGGGATCGCCGCGTACTCGACCAGGATGATCTTTCCTGCGAACTGAGAAAGACGCGTGGGGTCGCCTCGATGGTTATCGAGAATCAGGTCTGGGAACGTCTGTCCAACCCTCGGCGGCCATTCCCCTTCAATCACCGGAGCGGCAGGTCGAAGTCCGATCGCGCTCGATAGCGAAACGGGCACCGCATTGGCCACTCGGTCAATCATCGATCCGTTCGAGACTTGCCCAAGGCGGGTTACTGAGACCGCGACGGCAAATGCGGCGACGAGAGCTATCGATAATAATACGAATGATCGGAAGAATCGTTTCATCGAAAAACTGTGCAGGTTGTATGACAGGTATAGGATCAAACCAATCGAAGCGTAGCTCATACGCTGCCGGAAACGTTGCCCTTCGGAGGGTTTCCTGTTGGAGCCACGCCAAGCATCGCGGAACCAACAAGTGACGTATTTTCAGAGTAGCCAGAACGTTCCGTCGTGATGAGACGCAAGAAACTGGTCAGTTATTGACTCCGCGACGTCAGGGCAACGATCGATGCGTTGACGTCCTGGAGAGAGTTCGTCCCGAGCGGCACGCTGGTGCCTGGTAACACGATACAATGCAAGGAGTGCATCTCTGGATTAGAGGATTCGCAGAATGACGCGGCGTCTGGCACTTCTCATCGGCTTGCTTGTCATCTCTGTCACTTCGGTTTGGCTCATTGGTCCCTCGGGCGCCCGGCCATCCGCTGGTGAAACTTTTACGCCTCCGAATGCGGCTCAACGGTCAGCTGCGGTTGGTTCGTTGCGTGGTGCGTCATCCATCGAACGCGCATCATTTGATGCCGCGAGCAAGGCCTTCTCACCGATTCCGATGCCCGAAGGGTCTGACTGGCTTGCGAACCACTTCGAAATCGGACAGACGTTCGAGCAATATTGCCGAAGCGGACCGAACCGACCGAGTCCAAAGCGGTCGACGATCTACATCCTCCCGATTGGTGGTCTTGAAGAATCACATGGCATTCAACTGGACGAAATCGTCCGATATGCGAATGCGTTCTTTGACATGCCGGTCAAAGAGTTGCCGGCCGTAGGCGATCAAGGTTTGCCGATCACGGAGAGGAGGAACGCGGGAAGACGTCAATTCTTGGCTCCCGACATACTCAATTGGCTCGGACCGCGGGTTCCATCCGACGCGTATTGCCTGCTCGCGGTCACGATGACGGACCTCTATCCCGATCCAGACTGGAATTTCGTTTTCGGCCTTGCTTCTCTGCGTGATCGAGTGGGTGTTTACAGTTTCGCGAGATACGATCCGCGGTCAAATGACCAGCCTTGGGATCAGTCTTCACGCGCGATCATGATGCGTCGCAGTTGCCACGTGTTGGCGCATGAAGCGGGCCACATGTTTGGGATAAAGCACTGCGTTCACTTTCATTGCTTGATGAATGGAGCGAACCATTTGGACGAAGCAGATTCACAGCCGTCTTTCCTCTGTCCCGTTTGTCTTCGCAAGCTGCACTGGGCGACGGACTGCGATTTGGAAGAACGCTACCGAAAGTTAAAAAGCTTCTCGGAAGACGTGGGCTGGGCGGAGGAATCCAAATGGTGGACTGAAAGACTGCAACGCATTCGAGTCGTTGATTAGCGAAACGTCGCTCGGATGTGTGCGGATTATTCGCACAGCACGGTGTTGTCGCAGCACGGTGTTGTCGCAGCACGGTGTTGTCGCAGCACGGTGGATGAGGAATCGCTGATTCCAATTGCAGTGCGTCGGTTCGAAACACCATGCATTCGCCCGAAACACCGTGCAGGCGTAAGCCTTTGGTAGCGGCAGAATCGGAACAGCCTGCACCAACTGTCTCGAACTGAAGATTCGTTTCCAGCCGTCCAAACGCTATCTCAATTGGCTCCGTGATTTTCGGAGGTGATCGGGGCGAATAGACAAGTGAGCGTCGTGCATGGATGCCGACGGTCAGACTTGTCCGCGGGAGCGATCACATGGATGTGACCCACTTCAATAGCTACCTGCGCGGTGGCGCTGCGACTGCCGCACGACGTCTCCACCGAGCATTGATCGAACGTGGCGTCTCGAGCCGGTTTCAGTATCTGGAGGGACAGCGTTCGTCTGATTCGCAGTCCGAACTTGCGGAGACCGCACACTTTGAAACGGAGTGGCTCCGCGAGGGGGTGGTCGCCGAAACCGCTGCGGCCGTGCGATATCGAATTCATCGGCAGCTTTTTAAACGCGAGACCGCGGGGCGCGCCGAGGGAACAGAGATCTTCACGTCTCCGCGTGGTCGTCCAAAGACAAAGTGGAAAAGCACGTCTTCCGCGCGACAGTCGATCGTGCACTTGCATTGGGTTTCAAAATTCATCGACTACCCAAGCTTTTTCCGGTCCTTGCAACCGAATCAACCGGTCGTTTGGACGCTACACGATATGAATGCTTTTACCGGAGGATGCCATTTCTCCGGAAGCTGCGAACAATTCAAAAGTGGATGCGGTAATTGCCCGCAACTCAAGCAGCCGCACCGACATGATGTCAGCCATCGTTCGTTCCAAATCAAACAGTCCTCGCTTGGGACCACCGCTCTACACGTTGTGGCGCCAAGTCGCTGGCTGATCGATCAAGCGAGGCAGAGTCCAATTCTCGCAAACGCGAATTCGTTCCAACGGATACCTTATGGCGTACCGTTAGACGATCTGTTTCCCGTCGATCGAATCGAAGCCAAGCAGCAACTGGGGATCGCCGCGGAGAGGTTTGTGGTTTCTTTCGGCGCGATGAATCTTGCCAGTCAGCGGAAGGGGGCTTCGTTGCTTGTGGAATCTCTTTCGAAAATCAACGCTCGTGAGAACGTCGCTTGCTTGTCGTTCGGTTCTGGTTCGTTGGATGAATCGATGATTACGTTGCCGCTGCACCATGCGGGCTACCTCTCTGACAACCACCAGAAGCGATTGGCCCTCAGTGCTGCGGACGTGTTTGTTCTTCCGTCGCTCGAGGACAATCTGCCGCTGACGGGGCTGGAGGCGATGGCGTGTGGGACACCGGTGATCGGATTCGATTCTGGCGGAATTCCCGACTACGTAATTCCAGGAAAAACCGGATGGCTAGCCGAGCGTGGCAACACGACGCAGTTGTCGCGGTACATTAACGCTGCGGCGGAGAATCGCGAACAGACGCGCGTGCTTGGGAAAAACGCCCGCGAGTTGATCGCGAAATCCTACTCGTCGAACCGCGAAGCATCGGCGTACATCGAACTCTACCAACGGTTGATCGCCGAACGCCAAGAGACCGGCTCCTTTCCCGAACGGCACGCCGCTTAACCATGCGATCGACAAGACCTACATTTCGAATCGTCACGCCTTCCTACAACCAAGCGGAGTTTCTTGAGCAAACGATTCTCAGCGTGCTCGAGCAACCCGGTCTCGGGACGGATTTCGATTTGCAATACGCCGTCGTGGATGGCGGGAGCGACGACGGATCGGAGGAGATCATTCGTCGTTATTCCGATCGGCTCACGTATTGGTGTAGCGAACCCGATCGTGGTCAATCCCATGCGATCAACAAGGGGTTCGAAAAGGTTGAAGGCGACCTATGTGCCTACATCAACAGCGACGACTACTTTCTCCCCGGGGCCTTTCGAGCCGTTGCTTCCCATTACGCGATGAATCCATATGCCGATCTTATTCATGGCATCTGTCACCGCGTTGATTCCCGTGGGGCGTTCCTTGGAGAGCAACAGTCGAACATCGAATCGTATTCACAGATATTGGACCTCTGGAATCATTGGCTCAACCCTGGTCCGAATCTCAATTTCATTCAACCTGAAGTGTTTTGGACAAAACGATTCGCGGAAAGTGTCGGGAGATTCGACGAATCGCTCTTTTACACGATGGACTTTGACTACTGGCTGCGTGGGTTCGATGCCGGCTTGAAGGCGACCGCAATGGATCGGCCTCTCGCCGCATTTCGGCTACACGACGGGCAGAAAACGACCGCGCGAGATGGGAGCATTCGAGAACTCCTGCAGACTGTTGCAGTGCATTTGGAGCGGGACGATCCCAGGGTTCGCCTCGAGCATCGCGAACAAATGCTGCGTCACCTGACCTTGTTTCGCCACATGCTCGAAAACAGCCAGCGGGAACCTGAAAAACGTGTCGCGGCACTCCTTTCACTTGCCGCTTCCGAACCAAAACTACTCGCATCCAAACACTACTGGAAACAGCTTCGTCGCAGCGGCAAGCGAGTCTTTTGGAAACGGGGCGCCGCATAATCGATACGTTTCATTTCAGCAGCATCTGAATCGGTCGGGAGGGGCCTTCCCCGGCTTGCGTTGCTTGACTGGCGAACTAGTGTCAGGTTTTCACAATCTGACCATTCCGCCGATCGCAACAACTGTGATGAATTCGCGTTTGAGACGCCTCCGTAGCCGTCTGACGAAAACTCCCGCTAGGACGTCAAGCCGTTGGTCGCTGCTCAGGATGGAGCCGCGACTCATGCTGGCAGCCGACGCCGGTGCTGCGGCCGAACCGTCGACCGGAAGCGATATCGCCGCGTCGGTCTCTTCACAGACCGTCTCAGTGGAAGCCGCTGCCGACTCGCTTCAAACTTCGCGTCATCTTGTGCTGGTCGATCCGGAGATCGCCGAAGACGCATGCTTCGCGGAAAGTTTGGCGACCTCGGATGCTGAAATCATCTTGCTCGATTCGGAGCGAGATGCGATCGATCAAATCACGGAGATCCTCTCGACGCGGCGTGGGTTAGAGAGTCTACATCTGATGAGTCATGGTTCCAGCGGACAACTGCGTCTGTCGGGCCAAGTTGTCGACTCGGAAGTCATCGCGAATCGCGAAGGCGAGATCCGCCGATGGAGTGATGCGTTCGCAGACCGCGCTGATCTTCTGATCTATGGATGTGAACTTGCGGCGACGGCAGAAGGAGAGTCCTTTCTCGCGCGTTTGCGCGAGATGACGAATCTGGACATCGCAGCGTCAACCGACTT
>JBCCOI010000555.1:0-5064 GCA_039025515.1 Planctomycetota bacterium | reverse complement strand
CAACCGACGAGAGCCCGCTACGTCACCAGCGGATAAACCGCTACCGGCCAAAACAGAGGTGGAACGGCAGAAGCCTTCTGAGGTTTTGAGTGGTGCCTCCGAGCGATTGTTCGCAGCGTATGGGTTGGGGCTCACCACCGTTATCGAAGCTCAAGCGTGGATCGAAAACCGCACCGAGGCGTTGCTCGTCCGGTCAGCCGCGACTGCTAACGACTTGGTAGCCGCCAGCGACTTCAAGGTTTCGCTCAATTCTGCTCGCCACGTGGGAGCATCGGTCGCCGCCTTGACGGGATCCGGATACGCGTGGGTTGATTCATGGACCGCTGACTTGGCGAAACAGATGATCGTGGCGAAACCGTGGCCCCCCGCCCAACAGCAAGCCCGAAAGCAGCGTGCATCGGGAAAAAAGAAGTCCGCGCCAAAACAGGGTGCGGGCGAAAAACTTATCGCGCGAGCCGAAGCCGTACCGCGGCGGCTGGCCGAGTCTGAGGACGAAACGAATTCGGCGGAATCCGTTTCAGACGAAGAACTCGCAGAGGCTATCGCGCAAGCATGGCAGTGGGTCGATGTGGCCCGCGACGCATTTGATTCGTTCCAATCGCGTCTGCAAGACGTTACTGAGGTTGCCCGTAATCGTGGAACTCAGAACGCCTCACGCAGACGTTAGCGGAATGTTGAAAAGCACGCGTTGAATGACCACACGAATCGAACCGGTCTTTTCCATCCTGCCGGTGAGCACTTCGATTCGGAATTCACTGCCGCATCCGCTCGTCCTCATGAGTCTCCCTCCACTTGATGAGGGCGAGCGGATTTTTCGAACACATCCTTCCCCTCCCTTATGGAGATTCGTTCGTATGTTCGCTGTCGCACTGGCTTGCACCATTACTCGACTGATAGTCAAGCAGTTTTCAAAACAGCCTCCATCCAATGAGCCACCACAGCAGGACTCAAGGGAAAAGCTTTAATTTGATTTTTGAAGCGTCGCCTGGTTCGATCGACGTTTCGGCATCTTCACGATCGGCCCAGCACTGCTCGACAAGACTCTTCGTGGCCTCAATCTCCCCACGTTCCTGTGCGGCTGACGGACTCGAAGAGTTGAGAACGATCACGACAGTGTCACGTGGGGCTGCATTTGCCATTGCCCAGCGAACCGCTTGTTCTTGATTTGCCACCAGTCGCATCGACGCGCACTGTTTGACTCCGTCTAGCAATTGATGGGACCGCGATAGGAATTGCTTGTCGTTGCTGCCTGCACTCAAGACGGTGTGATGGGCGTGCCGTTCAAGTGCGTTTCCGATCGACGCCAAGGTGGACTCGTCAAAGTTGGGATCAAGCGTGCAGACGCACCAGACTCGGCCGCCGATTCCGGCTTCCTTTGCCGCCATCAGCGATACACGGACGCGATCCACGGCGCCGCCCGACTCGATGACGGCGATCGGTTTGCCGAATTCGCTCATTCGTTCACCCCGGCCTGGGATGGACCGGAGACGCTGCATCCTTTGTGCGATCGCTTCGGGTGTGAATCCGAGCATGCCACCGACCGCGGAGGCTGCGGCGAAATTACGAGCCATCGCCGGTCCACAGAGTGGTGTCTCCATCACGGCGCTGGTTTGATCCGCCGCGATCATGAGTGTCGTCATCCCTCCGTCTGATCTGACCGGCAAAGCAGCGAAATCGGCATCCGGCTGGGTTCCATAAGTGACAAAGCGGATCTCGTGCCGATCGAGTAGACGTTGGGATTTCGAATCCGTCTGATTGACGACGACGATCCCCGCGTCTGTTAGCCGGTCGATCATCGCTTGAAGGGCCGATGGTCCAAAATCGCTGTCGCTGGAATCTCGTTGCGTGACAACAAGGATGTCAAAATTGATTTCGTCATAACTTCCGTGGCGTGCTTCGGTCTCGTCGATCTCGATCACGGCCACTCGACTACAACAATCGACGGCTTCGCCTAACCACTCCACCAATGCGGCGCCGTTCGCTTTAGGAGTGTTCGGCGTGCTGGCGGTTACGCCCTCATGACTTCCCAGGTCACATTGATAGGCCGTCCGCAATCCGGAGGCCGTTGTCAGCGCCGAAATCATTAGACACGTTGAGGTTTTGCCCGAGGCACCAAGCACACCAATCGTGAGAAGCTTCTGGTCGGGCCGCTCGTTTCGAACAGTCGCCAGTGATGCGAGGGCACGATCGATGTTTCCGACGATGCACTGTGGCAACGGGCACGGAAGCAACTGCTCGGTCAGAATTCCCGCTGCCCCGCCCGCCATCGCCGCCGCAATGATTGCGTTTGGGTCATGTTCACCAATCCTGCAAAGCACCAACTCGCCGATGCCGCAGTGCATCGGGTCGTCCGCGATCGCCGAAAAGCAGAGATCTTCGCAGCCAAAGAATCTGCTGCTGGGAAGCAATTCCGCCAAGGAATGCGTGGTCGCCGGTTCTTCATCAAGTTCGCGGTAACCGGTGAGCGGCGGCAGCGCGGTGGACTGTCCGATTGAAGGCAAAGATCGCCCGCAGAGTGCTTCCGCCACAAACTTGGACGCGAAGCAGACATCATCACGAAGTCTCAGCGTATGACGCATGAGTTTGGCCTCCTTGCCGATCGATACTTGATAAAGACGCGCCATCCCTTGGCACACCTTGCAAACGCTGACCGAGACAGACACTTACTCGGGCATGACTCCCGATTCAGTCTGGCTCGCGGTCAACAGCCGGTATTGTTCGCTTCTTTAAAACTCGGTCAATACGAATTTTTGAGATGCCCAAATCATGACATCAGTCCAGCGTCGCGAAGCATCAACTGTAAGTCTTCCCACGCCGCTCGTTTCGCTTGTGGAGCTCGCAATAGATAGGAAGGGTGGTACGTGACCAGAACTTTGCTGTCAAAGTAATGATGCAGCTTTCCTCGCATTCGACCAACGGACAGTTTGGTGCGGAGCAAGGCTTGAGCGGCGACGAGTCCCAAACAAACAACGTATTCAGGTTGTAGTGTTTCGAGTTGCGATTCAAAGAACTCGCGACAATTTTCGATCTCGGCCGGTTCTGGATTCCGATTGTTGGGTGGTCGGCATTTCACCGTGTTCATAATGTAGACCTCCTCGCGACTAAGCTTGCAGGCGAGGATCATCTTGGTCAGCAACTGGCCTGCCTTTCCAACAAAGGGTCGACCGGAAAGGTCCTCATCGCGACCGGGGCCTTCACCGAAAAAGACAAAACGAGCGGCCGGGCTGCCCTCGCCAAAAACGGTCTTGGTGCGGCACTTGGAAAGCACGCGGCACTTTTCACAGGTCGCGACGCGTTGCGAGTCATCTCGCAAGCGAGTTTCACGCTCGGCGATCGGCAGCACGGGGATCGCATAGGGCTCAGTACTCGTCGATGACGTGGGCGTTGGTTTGATCTTCGACGGTGGTTTTGGATCAACGATTGGCGATGCAACCGAGGGCGACGTCTTTTCGGCTAGCGCCGGCATGGTCTCCGTTGGGGCCGATTCGAACCATTCGGAAAGCGTTTCAACGTTTGCGGCATCTGGTTTGGGCAACCAGCGCACACCGATCCTTTCGAGATGTCGTGCGTAGGCAGCCGCCTGAGCGAAAGTAGCCTGCGGATCGAGCCGAGGGCTGGTCGATTGCGCTGTTTCGGTCATGTTGAGGTTTGCGAAGTTCCCTGGAAGCACGGTCTACTTCAAAAGCGTCCCGCCGTCTAACATAACAGTCTTTCTCATTCTGTCCGCGTGGTCGACCGCCGTTTTCGTGTCACCTTGATCGAAGCTGAGGTCGCCAGACCTGCGGCGAGATCCGCGGCGTGAAGTGTTTTCCGCTCCCATAGTTCCATGCCGGTTCCTCAAGTCGCGATCGTCGGTCGTCCCAATGTCGGAAAGAGCAGCCTGTTCAATTGGCTGGCGGGTAGGCGTTTGGCGATCGTCGACGATCTCGAGGGTGTGACTCGCGACCGCATGACGACGATGATCGAGTCGGAAGAGAGCTTCTTCGAGTTGACAGACACGGGGGGAATGGGGATTGAGGACGCCGACGACCTGACCGAAGACGTGAGACGTCAAATCGACCTGGCGATCGACTCCGCAGATGTCATCCTTCTCGTCGTCGACGTGCAAACGGGAGCGATGCCGCTTGACGAGTTGGTCGTCGAAAGACTGCGTGGTATCGAACGCCCTGTGATCTTGGTCGCCAATAAATCGGATCAACCCCACCACGACGCGCTCGCCGATGAGTTTCATCGTTTGGGGCGTGGCCGGCTGGTGACGGTGAGCACCACTCAAAACCGTCATCGCAGCGATTTGCTGGAGTTGATTCGCGATCGGCTGCCTCCTACATCCGAGTCGGTCAACGAACCGAAGATGAAACTCGCGATCGTGGGACGTCGCAATGTCGGCAAAAGCACATTCGTCAATACGCTCGCGGAATCCGAACGGATGATCGTCAGCGAAGTGGCCGGAACGACTCGCGACAGCGTGGACGTGCATTTTGAAGTGGACGGTCAGACTTTCATCGCGATTGATACGCCGGGGTTGCGAAAACGCAAGAGCCAGCGAACCGATCTGGAGTTTTACGGCATGCACCGCGCGCAGCGGAGCATTCGGCGTGCCGATGTGGTGCTGATGTTTTTTGATTCCAACGACACGGTGAGCAAAGTCGACAAGCAACTGGTCGGCTACATCATGGAACACCACAAACCTTGCGTTTTTGTGGTCAACAAATGGGACCAGCTGATGGGTTCCGTGCCAACGGAGCGGTGGGTCCGATATCTCAAGCGACAGTTTCCGACCCTGTCTTATGCGCCGATCGCGTTCATCACGGGACAGTCCGGAAAGAATGTCAAAGCGCTGCTCAATCACTCCCAGATGCTGTTCAAACAAGCTCGCGAGCGAGTGACGACGGGCAGTCTGAATCGGCTACTTCGCGCCGCCATCGAAGCCCATCAACCACCACTCCATCAGAATCGTCGACCCAAACTGTATTACGCGACGCAAGTCGGAACCGAGCCGCCCACCATTGTTGTCATGTGCAACGATCCGCGGGCTTTCGGAAACGACTACCGCAGGTACCTTCT
>JBCCOI010000554.1:0-5064 GCA_039025515.1 Planctomycetota bacterium | reverse complement strand
TTCTGCGGTCGTCCCGGCCGTTCGCCCGAACAGACGTATCCGCGGAATGTCGGCCATTCTGCTTCCGCTTCTCGAGAGCGGAGAAGTGGACTGGGAAGGTTTTGATGCCCACGTCGTTCGGACGTTTGAAGCCGGTTTGACGCCGGCAATCAACATGGATACCGGCTACGGGAACCTGATTCCGGAACCAGTGCGTGCAGAGGCACTGCGACGAACATCAGACTTGGCGTTGGGAAGAGAATTCTTGGGCGGGGCATTCGTCTCGGACCAACCGGGCGCGTCTCTCGACGAACGAGGATACTTCGATTCGATCGAGCAGATTCAGTCGTTTGGCGGTTCACCGATCCTTTTTCAATCGTTCGGCTTGGCTCATGTGGATGACGATCAGGTCGTCAAGAACTATCAACGCTTGGCGTCGGCCTGTGATCGCTTTTACGGCTTTGAGTTGGGAACGATGTTCGCGCCTTTCGGAAAAATTTATCCGCTCGATGTCTTCGAACAGTTGATGACGATCAACCAATGCGTGGGAGCAAAGCACTCTTCGCTCAGCCGGTCGCTCGAGTGGGAGCGTCTTGCCTTGCGGGATCAGAATCGCCCTGAGTTTCTCGTTCTGACG
Source organism: Planctomycetota bacterium (assembly GCA_039025515.1). Lineage (GTDB taxonomy): Bacteria > Planctomycetota > Planctomycetia > Pirellulales > Pirellulaceae > Stieleria. The sequence goes on along the minus strand of JBCCOI010000554.1, from coordinate 4,448 downwards.
GGCAACGACTTGGCGATCGATATGGTGATGTACGGAAGCGACTATCTCTTGGGACTGAGTACGTTTGCTCCCGACGCATTCTCGTTGCGAGACGCAATGTGGCTGGCCGGTGATCCACAGTTTTACGAACTCAACGATCTACTTCAGTACCTGGGAGCGTTTTCCTTTCGTGCTCCCGTGCCCGCATACAAGCACGACGCGGCGATGTTTTTGAAGCTCCGCGACCAGATTTCGACCGACCACACGTTTCCGGGGTCACCCCAACGAGATGCGAGTGACCGCGAAGTCCTACAACAGATACTTGCCGACCTTGAGTTACGGATCAAAAACGCGAACACGATGAGCATGTGAACGCGCGCGCCGAATCGCCAATCGACACTCTCCAGCGAATCCTTCTCTGCCCTCCTACAGATCAACCACCATGGCAGCTTATCCCCGCATTGCATCGCTTAAGACACTTCAGCAGTTTCAAGATCGGCTCGCCGAACTCGGATTGGAAACGCCCGTGGACGACGAGATGGAGTCCGGAAAGGTTTCGACGTTGGGTGCCACAAAGCTCGCGGGCTCGCTTCAAATCGGCAATCGCTTTTGCATTCTTCCGATGGAAGGATGGGACGGTACCAAAGATGGCGAAGCGACAGAGCTGACCGAACGTCGCTGGATGAATTTTGGTCTCAGCGGCGCGAAACTGATCTGGGGTGGAGAAGCGGTCGCGGTTCGTCATGATGGCAGAGCCAACCCGAATCAGCTTTGTCTCACTGAATCCAATCTTTCAAGCATAGGAAAACTCCGCCAGACCCTGATCGACACGCACCAGGAACAGTTTGGAAGAATCGATGACTTGGTCGTCGGGTTGCAGCTCACGCATTCTGGACGCTACGCACGGCCGAACGAGAAGGCCACGCCGGAGCCGAGGACCGTGCAACGCAACCCCGCGCTCGACCCCAGGGTTGGTGTCGACGATGACTCGGCGATCTTTTCCGACGATGAGCTGAAACAGCTGATCGATGACTTCGTGACGGCTGCAAAACGAGCCTCAAAGCTGGGGTTTCAGTTTGTCGACGTCAAGCACTGCCACGGCTACCTCGGACATGAGCTTCTCAGCGGATTTGATCGTGAGGGCGAGTTCGGCGGCTCGTTCGAAAATCGCACGCGATTTCTTCGTGACATCGTCGCCGGGATTCGAGCGGAGGCGTCGGGGTTAGAAATCGGCGTTCGCCTTAGCATTTTTGATTTCATGCCCTATCGTCCGGGCGACGAACGCGTCGGAGAACCCGATCCTTTAGCAGACCCAAGACTGCTCTTCGGATCGACGCCGGGTGGCGACGGCGTGAATCTGAATGAGCCAATCCAGTTCGTGCAACTCCTTGGTGAACTTGGGATCAAGCTTGTTTGCACGACGGCCGGCAGTCCCTACTACAATCCGCACATTCAGCGTCCCGCATTCTTTCCGCCCAGCGACGGATACCAACCGCCGGAGGATCCGCTGGTCGGCGTCGATCGGCAGATCCTGGCAACGGCGGAATTGAAACAACGCTTTCCGGATCTCTTCATTGTCGGAAGCGGTTACACCTACCTGCAGGACTGGCTACCAAATGTCGGACAAGCGGTGGTCAAACGAGGAATGGCTGACTCAATTGGGCTGGGAAGGATGGTCCTCTCGTACCCGGACTTGCCCGCCGACATCATTGCCGGAGAGCTACTGACCCGCAAAAAAATCTGTCGTACGTTTAGCGATTGCACAACCGCACCACGAAATGGAATCGTAAGTGGCTGTTATCCTCTGGATCGTTTCTATAAAGATCGGCCCGAGCGACAGCAATTGATCGCGATCAAAAAAGGTTGATGACTTGCCCCATTCGGTTGCGATTCAGCGTGCATTGACGGAAACTAGAGTGCTATGACCGATTTGTCCGCGTTTCTGGGGTTTTCAGGCTTGTGATGGGCAGGACTGTTTTATCGAGCATCCAGTTGCCATCCGCACCGAAGTACTCGGTTTTAGCAATTGGAGCCATCTTACTTTTCGTAGGTTGCGGGGGCAGCGAAACGGAAAATAAGATCGATTCATCGATGAACTCTGACGCATTGGTTGATGTGTCGCGACAGAAGTCGGCTCCGTCGGTCGAACCGCCAAAGGCCGCCGCTCCAACGGATGAAGAGAAGCTACAGTTCATCAGTGAAGTGGAATCTTCCGTTCGCGCTTTTTGTAGCGACTGTCACACGATGCCTCGCCCTTCCAGCAGCAGCAAAGAAGAATGGGTTGATGAAGTCGCTCAAGGCTACATGCTCTACGAACAGTCTGGCCGAACCGACTTGGCGATCCCTCCGCAAGACGCTGTGCTGAAGTACTTTCAGTATCAAGCACCCGAGAAGTTGGTGCCTCCTGACTCGATTAGCGGCTACCCGGATTTGAAGCTCAGCTTTCGAACCTCGATCACCAACCATGCGGGTTCGAACAACGCCCGTCGTCGTCCTCCCGGTATCACGTGTATTCGATGGTTGGACCTGGGCATCGAACGCACGAATGCGATCGTTTACAGCGACATTGGCACGGGTGGCATCTACGCGAACTGGCCACTGGAAGAGGATGCTCCCACCAAACGACTTGCCACTCTGTTGCAGCCCGTTCAGTTTGCACCGTGCGACGTGGATTCAGATGGTTTGATTGACTTGGTCGCCGCAGACATCGGTGAGTTTGATGCAAACGATACGGATCTTGGACGAGTCGTGTGGCTTCGTCAAACAGGCGACAGTCCAGTGTTTGAAAAGCACGTCATTTGGGAGGGCATCAGCCGCGTTGCGGACGTCCAGCCGGGTGATTTCGACGGTGATGGCGATCTCGATTTCATGGTGGGCGTATTTGGCTGGAGACAAACCGGGCGAATCGTCATGCTGAGAAACGATAGCCAAGGGGATGTCACGGAGGACGCCTTCACTCCGATCGAGGTCGACGCGAGACACGGTGCCGTCAATGTGACGCCCTGTGATCTGAACCAAGACGGTCATCTCGACTTTGTCGCACTCATCAGTCAAGGATACGAAACCGTCGAAGCTTTCTTCAACGATGGATCCGGCGTCTTTCGTAAGCAGACGATCTACAGTGCTCCCGATCCGGCGTACGGTTCCAGCGGGATACAGTTAGTCGATTTTGATCAGGACGACGATCTGGACGTCTTGATGACCAACGGCGATTCGTTCGATCGTGGTCCGAAGCCGTATCACTCGGTGCAGTGGCTGGAAAACCGAGGCTCTTTCCCATTCGTTCATCACCATCTTTGTGAGATGCCCGGAGCAATGGATGCAACAGCCGGCGACTTTGATGGCGACGGCGATATGGATGTGATCGCCGTTGCGTTACTCGCTCCAAGCGTTGCCGATGCGTTTCGACCTTTGGACACATCTTCGGTCGTGTTGCTGAAACAGACGTCGGAGGGAAAGTTTGACCGATACAAAATTGGCGAAACACGCTATGACGCGTTAGCGGTTGAAGCGGGTGATTTTGACGAGGACGGTAAACTGGATTTTTCCATCGGAACGTTCTTGCGAAAAAGTGATGCGTCACGCCCGGATCTTACGATTTGGTGGAACGAGAATTGATTTTCACAACGAAGTCAAATCTCTCGTGTGGCAACTTCGTTCCGCTAAGCGTTGTTTTCGTGCTGTCGCTTCTTCTGTCCGGTTGTAATTCGGATTCAGGTAAAGACGACGCCTCCACCAAAGCGTCAGGGCTGACCAAGTCGGAGGAATCCAGCCCGATCGTGACGATCAAGCGAGCTTCGCAGCTTCAAGACTGGGCCAAGGCGTGGACGGCTTGCGAATTACTCTTCGAGCAACGGAATCTGGAGCCAGAGACGGGAATTCCGCGGCAAACAGAAGATCGCACGCAGCGACTTTCGGCGGCGAGCTGGATCATGATCGCAAGGGTCGCGCATGAAACCGAGAGACTGTCGGAGGCGGCCAACTATCTGTGGAGAGCTTGTGAAACGGAGAGTTTTGCGAGCGCCGCACGCATCCAGCAGACTTTGGTCGCGATGGTGGAAGCCGGGCGGCTAACGGATGGAATGATTTTCTTGGAGGCAGCTTTGTTGCGACGTCCAGAGCTTGATGATGCGAAGCGCCTCTTGTTTGACCTTTACGCCGGATCGGATGATCGCGTGAAAGCGATGGAGCTCGGGCGTCAACTCGTTCGTTCGCGCCGCTTCGATCTCGAGTTACTGGTGGCCTTGGGCAACACGCAGCGACGTCGCGATGATCCCGAACCGCTCAATGAGATGCTTAATCGGAATCCATCCGATAAGCGACCCAAGCTTGGGCTGGCAAAGGTCAAGTTCGACCAGAGGAAGTTCGAGGATGCAGAAGCGATCCTGCGAGAGATTGTTGAAGCTCATCCCGACCATCATCCGACACAGGTCGTTCTGGGACAAACGCTGGTCGCTTCGGGAAAGCTT
>JBCCOI010000553.1:0-5087 GCA_039025515.1 Planctomycetota bacterium | reverse complement strand
TCCCAAAACAATTCGGATCAAAACGTCAAACGGCGAAATCTTGAGTTGATGCTCGATCTCGCTTTTGGCGAGCATCTGCGGCTCATCGATGATCAGGGATATCGCTCGAAGTTGCAGTATATCATTGATGTGTTGGGAACCTACCAGGCACTCGCCCATCGGGTCAGCGGCCGCAGTCATCTGTCTCGTTGGGCGACTGTTTTGGGGACAGCCGTTCGTTCTCCAAGAGCAGCGCATCTTTACGCCATGAGTCGAACGCTTCGGCGCGAAGCGGCACGTGAATGGTTGACCAGACAAGCTTGGATGCTGACGGATGACCGCGTTGAAAGGCAGATCGAGCAACCAGAAGATGCGTCATCGGATGATCAGGAATAGGCGACAAGCCGATCGCCGGGGCACGTGATCGGGTCTGGGGGCAGGGCTGAACTCGTGGTACGATCAGGGTTACTTCGGAAAGCCCCCATCATCTAGCCCGGCTCGGCCCCATGCCTGTTGATCAGTACGCACCTTGCCCATGCGGGAATGGCAAAAAAGTAAAGTTTTGCAGCAAGTGCAAAGATTCCGTCAATGAGATGGAACAGGTGCTGAAAATGGTTGAGGGAGGACAGTTGGTCCCCGCCCTCGACATGCTTCGGTCAATTTTGGATCGGAATCCCGATGCCGCCTGGGCGTTTGCGATTCGCGGGCGTTTGCTCATTTCGCTCCAAGAACTGGATTCGCTTACCGAGAACGCCGAACGGTTCATTCGTCTTCAACCGTCCAACCCGATGGCCCTCGCGCAGCGTGCGGCGTCGTTGGTGTTCCAAGGCGACGTTCAGTCCGCGACGGATTCGATGCTGGAGGCACTTAACGAGAGTGGGCTTGAGGTCGATTCGTTCTTGATGGACACGGCGATGTTGGTGGCAACGGGGCTCGCGCAGCAGGGAGTGCTGCTCTCTGCCAGGACGTACGCGATGTTGACGGTGACGACCGACGGTTACGAAGAGGGGATGCGCTCGCGACAGTTTCTCGCCGAGTTGGACGGCACGCCCGGAATCAACCACTTGTTGAAAACGGTTCCGGCTCTGATGGAGCGTCCCGACGATGCGAGTTGGGGTGAACGTTACGACGAAGCCGAGGCGCTTCTAAAGAGCAACAAGGTCCTCTCCGCTCAAGACAAGCTTGAATCACTTCGCCGCACAGCCCCGATGCAGCCTGCCGTCATTTCTGGTTTGCTTCAATGTGCGGTCTGGCGAGGAGACCTGGAGCGACAAGCCGAAATGGCAAGTCAGCTTTCCGAGATCGATTCACTTGAAGAACCCGTGCGGCAAAAGTTTGGTGCTCTCGCGGCAATCCTGGCGGAATCGAAAAACTTGGCTGTGCAAACACGTTCGGTCCGAGTCGTTGTCGACGATATCGAACAAGCCGAGATGGCGATCATTGCACACGAACGCAGTGCACAAATCCAAAACGAGCGAGTGAAGGAGCTGAGGGTCCCCGGTATCGAGATCCCGCCGCGCAGCGTCTTCCACCTACTCAGTGACAACGTTGCTTCCGAAGAACCGACATACACGATGGGCGTGGCGGCCGTGTTCGGGAAACAAACGGATGGAGAGGCACAAATCGTCGCGCTCGACGTGGTGGAAGATCGAATCGACGATGTGAAAGCACTGCTTGCCGCATTTGCACCCGGAGGAAACGTCTCGATGGATGAGCCGTTGGAGATTCCTCTACTCAGACTCTCCGACGATAAGCAGTACGAGGCCGAGCCGCCAAAGTCGATCGCCGAGATGATTCGAAAGAATCGTGAGTTCGATTCGACACACAAGGGCAAACGTCTCTGCGAAATGCCGCTTCCGCTGCTCCGCGGGAAGACGCTTTCGGAAGCTGCTGACGACGATTCGCTTCTTTCGCAGCGGACCCACCTCGTCAGGCTACTGGAATGCGAAGAATCGATCATGCAATATCCGGAGGCACTCGAATTCATCTACAAAGCTGCCAATGTGCAGCCACTACCGAAGCTCACTCCGAATGACCTGGAAGGCGGTTTTGAACCGTCGGAGCTGAACCGAATCGATCCTGCCAACTTGGACGCCGCTTCGACCGTCGTGCTCGCTAACTTCGCCCGTGGAACTGGTTGCAAACAAGCTTGTTTCACTCTTGCAAGCGCGGCGCTTGATAAAACGGCCGATAGCGACGACAAAGACACGCCGCAGATTCGAAATGCTGCCTATTCGCTTTTGATCTACGCAACACCGCTTCCTGGAGATGCCGCCAAGCTCTGCGATGAAGCGGTCGGCTACGCGAAGACCCACCAGCTCGACTTCTCAAACATCCTGATCGGGAAGCTCGAACTTTGCATGGCTCAAGCGGATCAGGCGGGCTTTACGAGTGCGATTCAAGAGATCGAAGCCAACTACGGATCCGATCCCAACGTGATGGCACGGGTCCAATCACTTCTCGTCCACTTGGGCGTGTTGCGACCCGACGGTTCTCTCCGTGGGCAGCCCGCGGCGGCTCCGGGTGGCCCCTCCGAATTCACTCCTGCCGCGCCGCCGGAACAACGTTCTGAGGGACTTTGGACGCCGGATTCACCTTCGCCGACGCCGAGTCCTCAGCAAGACTCGGGAAAGAAACTCTGGGTACCCGGCATGGATTGATCCACGGATGACTGACAAGTATCCCGTCGACAAAGCATGGATGCGACGCGCGCTCGAGTTGGCGGCCCGCGGTGAAGGGTTCGTCGAACCCAATCCCATGGTGGGCTGCGTCATCGTTCGTGACGGACAGAAGGTCGGCGAAGGGTTTCATGGACGATACGGCGGACCCCACGCGGAAATCGAAGCCTTGCGTTCGTTGGAAAGCAAGGAACTCGCCCGTGACGCGACCGCTTATGTCACGCTTGAGCCCTGTTGTCACGTGGGCAAAACACCGCCGTGTTCACAGGCACTCATCGATGCGGGCGTGAAACGTGTCGTCGCTGCCGTTCGGGATCCCTTTCCAAAAGTGGACGGCGGAGGCATCAGACACCTGCGTTCCGCCGGTATCGAATGCGAGACGGGTTTGTTGGAAGCTGAAGCAAAGCAGCTGCTGGCGCCCTACCTCAAGAAAGTCACCAGAGGTTTGCCATGGGTGATCGCCAAATGGGCGATGACGTTAGATGGGAAGATCGCGACGGTCGCAGGGGAAAGCCAGTGGATTTCCGGCGAGCTCTCTCGTCGGCACGTGCATCGACTTCGTGGACGCGTCGACGCAATCATCGCTGGGAGCGGGACAATCGTCGCTGACGACCCGATGTTGAACGCAAGACTGCCAGAAGAAGATCGGAGTCGGCTTGCGCGTACCGCGACTCGTGTTGTTCTCTGTCGCCGAACCATTCCATCCCTCAGGTCACGAGTTTTTCAAACGGCTTCTGAGATTCCGACGTTGGTGTACGCGAGCGGAGAGGCAGATCCCGACGCGCTGCAGAAGATCGCGGCGCTCGGCGCTGAAATTCTCACGATCGAAACCAAGAGCGACGATGAGTCGACCGAGTTGGTGGATGAATGCCTTCGAGATCTCGGAAATCGAGGGATGACCAATGTGATGTTGGAGGGAGGCCCAGGGATTCTCGCTAGCTTTCTATCATCCAGCCACCAAGGAATGCCGGGGGCGATCGATGAATGGCACGCGTACATCGGGGCAAAAGTATTTGCAGGACCCGCGCCAGGGCCGATCGCAGGAAACGGAATCGCAAACCTGGTGGACGCACCGAGCCTGCAGCTTCGATCGGTCGATCGATTCGAAGACGACGTCAGGCTGGTTTACCGTCGTTGTTGAACCAACGATGCCGGGCCGGTGGTTAGTGTTGGAACGCGGAAATAACCTTGATTGTATCGGAAGACAAAATCCTAACCCGTAGCGTCAGCGAGGCGACAATTCACGCAGTTGCCTCGCTCACGCGTCGGGTTACCAAGTAAAGGTCAACTAACTACGAGTTCCACCACTAGTGGACGCGTTGTCCGGGCAGTGCACCGGAATCGGCACTGAGAAGAAAGACATCTTCGCCGCCGGGCCCGGAAGCACAGACCATGCCTTCGCTCAGTCCGAAACGCATTTTTCGTGGCTTCAAGTTGGCAACCATCACGACCAGCCGGCCGATCAACTCTTCGGGCTCGTAAGCAGCTTTGATGCCGGCAAAGACTTGGCGCTTTTCATCACCACCCAATCCCAATTCCAGCTTTAGGAGCTTATTGGCTTCCGGGACATGTTCCGCATTGAGAACGCGAGCGACTCGCAGATCCACTTTGACAAAATCGTCGATGGTGATCTCGTCAGACATCGGCTCGTCTGACAAGGGTTGCGGCGAATCGTTAAACGTCGGGCGGCTCGCGGCAGCAGCTTCGGCCTCGGCGGCTTCTTTTCCTTCTTCGATCATCTTCTCTAAATCCTCTGGTTGTAAACGTTCCATCATGCGGGTGAATTTGGCCACGGGTGTGCCAAGCAATGGCGTCTGACTTTGACTCCAAGATTCGATTGGTTCGCCAAGAAGTGCCGCGCACTTATCAGCGAGTGACGGCAGGACCGGGGACAGGTAAATGGCAAGCTGCCGAAAGAGGTTCAACGCGACCGTGACGACGTCGCGCAATTCGTCGTGGCGGGATTCATCTTTCTTCATCTCCCAGGGCTTGGCATGTTCGACGAATGGATTCGCCGCGTCGGCTAGTTCCATAATGGATCGCATCGCGCGGCTGTAGTCGCATGCTTCGTAAGCGGCCGCGATGGCGTCTCCCGCTTCGCTTGCTTGCTTAAACAGCCCTCCGTCATCGGGATACGTTTCCGCGAGACCGGTCAGCTTGGCAAACTTCCCGACACGGCTGGCAAGGTTCACGACCTTGCCGACAAGATCGCTGTTTACTTTCTCGACAAACTCATCGACCCGCAGATCCAAATCTTCGACGCGTGGAGTTAGCTTGGTCGCGTAGTAGTACCGCAGATAATCGGGTTCGGCATGCTTTAAGAATGTCTCTGCGGAAATCAACGTTCCCACAGACTTTGACATCTTGATTCCGTTGACGTTGAGGAATCCGTGGATGTGGACTTTTGTGGGAAGCTGAAATCCTGCGACG
>JBCCOI010000552.1:0-5103 GCA_039025515.1 Planctomycetota bacterium | reverse complement strand
GCGATTGTCAAGTTCGTCAAAAATCGTTTTACGCAACTCCTCGTTCGATTTGAGGACTTGCGTGCAGGACTGAACAATGCCGGTAATTCTTCCATCCGAGGAGTAGCTCGTCGATTGCCAGCCGCCCGTTTGGTAGGTCACGTCAGCGGTCAGAATTTTGCGGACAGCGTTTGCAAGGATTTCCGAACTTCGCAGTGATGGATTGTTCGCCAAGTTGATGAGTAGTTGCGTCGATCCACTCGAATCGAGACCGTCCAGTAGCTTCGCAATAAACTTGCGTTCAAATTCACCAATCTCATCCTCCGATCGTCCACTGACTCGAACAGCGTTGGTGAGGTAGTAGCTGCGAACGGAACTGATGTCTAAATCGCAGAGTATCTCGTAGACCTTCTCCTTCTCGTCCGATTGACTGAGTGCGTTGGATAAGCGGTAGTATCCATTGCTGAGCACCGAGGGATCTTTGACGGCAGCCATCGCGTATTTGATTGCCGCTTCCTCTTGCTTGTTGTTTGCCGCCAAACGTTCCGCGGTCGCCCAGAGTGTGCGCGGGTTATCCGGTTCCATCTCGGCGACTTTTGCAAATACTTCGTCGGCTTCTTTCGACTTGCCGGCCGCGGTGTAAAGCTGAGCCAAGTTCATGCGGAGCGCAACCGAGTCGGGCGATGATTCGGAGCGTTGCTTCGCCTGTTGGAGCAGCGGTTCGAGTCGTCCAGCGGTCTTCAAAAAGGCCACGGCGCGTTGGCGATAGTAAGCCTCATTGCGCTCACCGCCCCGGCTCATTTTTCGGATCGCGGCAAAGGCAACCTCTGCGGCTGCGACGTTGTCGTTCGCCGCTTTGTATCGATCGGCAAGCGAGAGCAGCGAACTGACCGATTGCCCGCCGCGACGACGTGATCTTTGCAACAGCGCCGACGCCATTTCGCGCATCCCCAATCGAGTCAGTTGATCGGAGAGCGCCAGTTCGGTCTGCGAGTCCAAGCGCATGCCGAATAAGCGTTGCGCGGCCAGCTTTGCCCTCTCCAAGTCGCCGAGTTGCGACGCCAAGTTCATCGCCGCGAGTTCACGAACGCGGAGTGTCCGTTGATCGAGCGGGTTAATCGAATCGAGCGCCTGCAGTGATTCCTTTGGCATCTTGAGTTCTGCGGCCAATCGCGCGCGTTCGATCCACCAAACATCGTCCTCGGGTGCGGCTTCGCTCAGTTTGACCACGGCGTCGTAGGTCCCGGCGACATCTCCGGTCCACCAACGCGCATAGGTTGCGGCTACCTGGCGAAGTTCCCGTTCGATCTCGCGGAGTTTCGCATCTTCTTGGAAGACCTGATCTCCGTCCTGCAAATGTGAGACGAGTTGATCACGACAGTCCGAATCTGCATTTAACAATCCGATCTGCGCAAAAGCGGTCGGGATCGTGCTGGGCAGTCGGTCGGCCGCGAGCGGTATCTGCAACTCAAATCGCTTGTACCCATTTGCATTGTTGTAAGTACTCACGGTGCCCGTTGATGATCGTGATGACGAACGACGTGAGGCCTTGCGTTTACTCTGGGTGATTGCTTCGATGGCCACCACCGCATCGCCAATACTCAATCGCTGAGAGTCCTCGATCCACGCATACCGCCCGGTTTGATTGAGAGTTCGACTGCATGAGGAAAGATCACTCGCATCGGCCTGCTTGGTCCAAGTCGGAATGGATTTCAAGACTTGGTCGATCAACGTTCTCGTTTGCTCCTCATCGGCCAATTGAGTTGCCAAGCCGATGGAACGAGAAGCCGCCTCCGGCGAATCGGTGTCGAACTTAATCGAGGACCGAAGCGATTTGGCCCGGTCAAGCTGTCCGGCAAGTTTGAACTCTGGGATCAAAGCAACCGTCAACTGATTCACGTTTGTCGAAACCCAGCTCGAACTGAGCGATTTTGATGCGGGGCTCTTGAGCCAGTCGATGGTGTCCGCAATCGCGTCAAGCTTCTCTTCGGAAAGAGGCTCCACCGAATCGCCATTCGTTTCATCGTCCTCCTTCTCGTTGCCTTTTCTAACGGCGGCAACGACTTTGGGCGTACGAGTTCTCAGCACGCGGGTAATCCAGATTGCGGCGCCCGCAGGGCTGAATTTGGCGAATTGCCACGCGAAGGCGTCTTCCCAGTTGGCCGAGGCCGATGTGACTACCTCTCGTCCACGATTCTGCGAGGCGAGTCCGTAAAACGTATTCAACCAGTGGGCGCGACGAAGTTTCGTCGCATCTTCAGACTGAGCAACCCACGCAAAGTCATCCAAGTTCTCTGACTTGAGGAACTCTTCAATACGATCTTGCTTCATCGCGATGACCAGCTCCATCGCAGTTGCGATCAACTTGGCGTGGCCGACATCATCAACAGGTAGCGGAGATCGGTAACTTGATCCAAAGCTATAAGAGATCCCGCTCGAGGGAGCGTAGCGACCCATCTTTAGCAGTTGGGTAAGCCGCGAGAGAGTTGAGAGTCGCTGGGTGTAGTAATAAACATCGTTGGCTTCATTGAGCGTCTGCGTTCGTGGCGGTTTGCGACGATTTTTGAGTTTTGCGGCCGCATCTTTCGCGACCTCTGACTGCGTATTGTCGGCCAAAGTAATCGACTGCACATTCTTGATCTCCGCCGCAGCTCGATCAAATTCTTTGTTCGCGCAGAGTACGATGATCAAACGCGTTCGCACTTCCCACAAGTCCGGTTGCTGCTCGAGCGCGACTTGGCAAAAACGCCCAGCCGATTCAAAGTCCTGCTTGGCCAATGTGCGATCAATCAAGCTGATCATCGTCAACGGGTCGGTAACCGACTGCAACTGCCGCAATTTGGCTTCGGCTCTTGCGACCTGGCCGCTGTTCACCAATAACCGCAACGAACGATTTCGGTTTTCCGGCGTATCCGCCAGCTTGGTCAGTCGCGTCTGGTACTCGAGTGCCGTCTCAAGATCGTCGGCGTCTTCATACAACGAAACCATGTCAGCAATCAGTTCTGCGTCGCGTGGGCTCTCGGCCAACAAAGTTTCGATTGCGTCGCTTGCCGATCCGTAGTCGTCCATCTCTCGGTGCGCCGCCGCGATCAAGATGGTCGCCGTTCTCGTATCGGAACGTTCACGACCGAGTGATTCCAAACGAGTGATTAAACGATCGAAGTCACCCTTGCGACTGTAAAGTGGAGCCAGCGAACCGATCAGACTTCGCATCTCCGAGAGCTCTTTGCTGTCCTCCAGGATCGCCCAATACAGTTCGATCGCTTCGTCCGTCCGGAATCGATCCGACAGTGCCGAGGCGAGTGCTTTGCGAACGGCAACGTCGCGGGGCGCCGCGCGAAGGGCGAGACGAAGTTTCTCGATCCCTTCGTCGTCACGTCCTACACGGAAACTCTGTTCGGCATAAAACCGATAGGACTCGGGATTGGCCGGCGCCGATGCGATGAGCTCCTCCGCGACAGCCATTGCCTCGTCGACCTGTCCGAGTTCCAAATGCAGCGAGGCAATCCGTTTTAAGTAGTTCCCCAAGAAACGCGTTTCTATCTTCGCGAGCGAGCGATAGACCTCGATGGCTTTTGCCATTCGGGAGTTGCGGCGATAAAGGTCGCCGGCCAATTCCAGCGAGCCGACGTCCTTGGGCTCCAACTCCAACGCCCGTTCGATCGCAGCGATCGCTTCTGCACCTCGCGATGCGGCGTTCAACATCATCGCGTGTCGTCGATAACCGTCGGCAGACTGAGACGACTCGGCGCTTGCCGCCGCTTCTACGATTTTCTCATCGAGTTTTCCGCTCGACGCGAAGACAGCGATCTGAGACTGCAACCATTGCGCGCGTTGCTCGGGGTTCTCCGCGAGTGCTTCGGCAGGCTCCAACTGGGAGAGCGCATCGTCGTAGCGTTCGGCCTGGGAGAGTAGTTCCACGAAGCGCAATCGTTCCGCGAAAGTCAGATCTTGGTCCGCAGCTTTGAAAAACGCGTCGATGGCTTCGTCGCTTCGCCCAAAAGAATTGAGCACTTCCGCGAGACGGATCCAGTTCTCTCGTGTGGCTCGTTCACCTGAGGCTATCTCGTACCACGCCGCGATCGCCTCTTCCTTGCGGTCAAGACGATGAAGGTACTCGCCCAAGTATTCGCGGTACTGTGGTTGGTTTGGCGCGAGTTCGATTGCGTCTCGATACAATTCAAGCGCATCTTCGCTACGATCGATGCGCCGCATCAGGTCACCAACTTGCGCCAGCATCACCGGATCATCCGACCGTTTCTGCGCGAGTCGGCTCCAGACTTCGGCGGCTTCGGATCTGCGAACTTCTCGGTCTTTGCTCGTGTCGTCCAGAAGGACGTTGCCCAAACGAATTCGGTAATCCGGATTGTCCGGCTGAAGTTGCACCAACGCTCTGAGCTGTTCGCCGGCATCGTCCAGTTTGCCGCTTGTTTGCAGCAGATCGATGTACGCCAAACGCGGTTCAACATTGGAGGGCGCGAGCGCGACCGCATCTCGCAACGTTTTCTCCGCGTCGACTAACAAGCCGGCTTTGTTTTGCGTTTGCCCCAGGCGAAGCCGTAGCTCGATTTCATCGGGTTGTGACTCCACTTGTTTGGCGTAGTAGTCGGCAAGTGCGGCGTAGTCACCGCTTCGCAAGAATCCAGCTTCGATTCGGCGACGGACGTCGGCGTAAAGCCAACTGGAAGGACGAAGCTTTTCGAGGATCGACTCTAAATCAGCGAGCGCTTCTTCGCCGAGCCCAAGTTTGCGTTTCAGTTCGGCGGCGGCGATGCGGTAGCCGATCGACTGGGCACTGCCCGCCGATGACGTTTGTTTCACGAGCACGTTGTACCGCTCAAGTGCGGCTTGGTTCTGACCTTCTTGGGCCAATGTTCGGGCAATCTGTTCGCCCACACGGGTGTCACCCGGAAAAGTTTTTTCCAGCCGATTCCAAACATCGAGGGCCAACTCTGTCTGTTGTTGGCGTCCGTAGAGCCGCCCGAGTTCACTGAACACGGCGAGTGCGTCGCGTCGTGAAGGTTTCCGTTCGATCGCCCGCTCGAGAGCTTCGGCCGCCGCGTCGCCTCGACCAACAGAAATCAACGCGCGACCTAAGTGAAAGCTGACCATGGGATCGTCGCT
>JBCCOI010000551.1:0-5104 GCA_039025515.1 Planctomycetota bacterium | reverse complement strand
TAGAGGCAAAACGAATGTTCGCGGCTCGACCACAGAGCCGCATTGGGCATCTCGTCTCGAAGACCGTTGATCTCTTGACTGGTCGCTCGTCGTAGGGGTTCAAGATGCGCCGATAATGACTGATTCGTGGCAACCAGACTTTGGTGCCAATCTGCGCGACGGCCGCGTGGCGGGATGGCTCCAAGCAGTTCGTCCTTCTTCTCCATCAATGCTTCGGGCAGGTCGTTGACCTCGTGCCGGAATCGCTCGGGATGAAATTCAATCTCCCGAAGTCTTAGACGGAGGGCACGTATCCGTGACGCAATCTCAAATTCATCGCACTGATGATGTCCGGGCAACCTGACAGTTGCCGAAGTCACGAGAAACGACGGCACCTCGTCGATCGACCAAAACGCGCGACTGATCTCGTCACCCAATTGATCGTATTTGCCGCCGCCAATTCCATGCACAAACAGGTCACTCAGAATCAGACGTGCATACATCGTCGTGATGAGAGCACGACTGCGAAGCTTGAGTTCGGGAGAAGCCGACGCCACCAATGCTTCGGCACCACGCGCCGGGTCGTCAGGAAGCGTCAGTTGGAGCTTTCCGAGACGCGGAAAATCCCCATCGGTGAATTCCAGCTGACCGTCCGTTCGCCTCACCCAAAGTGCGCGGCGTTTCGGGGATTGGTTTCCGTAGACCCAAATGGGTGCCTCGTACCAATCGTCCTCCCGCCGAAGATTGGGGACAGGGTGCGAATGGCTTCGAATGCCATGAACGAGTCGATAATGGTCTGCCGCTGAGTTGTAACAGCGATGGAACCGTGGCAAGTCGCCGAGGATCTCCATGGCGAAGACGGCAAACGCCGGAGTCCTGCAGACAACACTCTGAGGCATCTCCAACGTCGAGAGGCCGACATCCGCTTCCAGACGATGCCTGGCTTGTGCGAGTGCACACCCCGCAAACCCGCACCTCTCGATCGCGTCACGTGCGTGATTCCATAAAGAACGAATCAGCGGAGTTTTGATGACGGACCCCAAGGCTCCGGCGACCCGTTCATCAAACGTCTCGAAGAGGTCTCGATCTTGGATCAGCGACTGTTCGTAAGGAACACCGCCGCCGCTTCCATCAAACTCGACCACCGTACGTTGTAGCTGGCTCCTCCCGCCTTCGGAAACTCTCGTCGGCACACGAATGGAACTCGGTCCCGCAACATCGCTATCGACCACCAAGTTGACTGCCGTGCCGCCTACGGTTCTGGCGATTGAATCGAGAGCGAAGTTTTTAAACCAGACCCCAGGATGTGAGAGTGTGGGCTGATGTCCGGCCATCAGTATCGGTCGACCATGCGACGGTGCTTCGAAATCGCGATACGTCCGCGTATACCGTAGGGCAGCCGCAAGCATCTGCTGACGACCGGACTCGCGCAGCGAAACGAGTTGGCCGGGAAGCCCGTCCGAAATCCGCGTATTTTCCCGCAACACACGCGAAACGTCACGAAGCTCGGGCTGTATTAGACGGCCACCGTGCTCGCGCGGTGCACGGTAATCAATGTAGTGATTCAATGACCGCTTGCCGCAGGTGTCTCGTTTCGACCCAAAGCATCCAGACGCTCGATCTCCGCATTGATCACGCGGTTATAGAGATCCAACCGCGTTTGCGCGTGATCCAAAGCTCCTCCGAATGATCTTTCCAGATCTAAGTAGATGAGCGGCACAGCCATCTCAACGATGCTTAACCCAACTGTCGCCGCTTGAACCCAGAGCTGCAAAGGCATTGCGTAGCCGGTGTCGGTGATCTCAAAGCGTGACAGCGCCTCAGCGTGATACGCCTTAAATCCACAAAAGCTATCGGTCAGTCGAAGTCCGAGACGTCGGTTCAACTCCGCCGTAATCCTCCGGTTGATCAGCAAGCGTTCTTCGGGTGGTGCATCGTCGCCTTCGAAGTGATGCAAATAGCGACTGCCGGAAACGATATCGGCCGAACGAGCCATGTCGATGAACGCGGGAATCCTTTTCGGCTGGTGCTGTCCATCACAGTCGAGTGTCACGACTCCCGCGAAGCCTTCGGCAAGCGTGAAGTCAAATGCAGTCTTCAGCGCGGCACCATATCCTTGATTCGATTCGTGCCGGAGGACAACGACATCCGTCCTTGCAGCTAACCGCTCAGCCGTTCCATCGGTCGATCCATCGTCAACGACCAAGACGTGCTGGGCGAACTGGACCACCTGATCCAAGATTCGGTCGACATGATCGACTTCGTTAAAAACCGGAATGGCGGCGAGCCAATTCTGATTTGACATCATTCATTTTCTCCTCAATCTGACGGGACCCGCGTCCGCTTGTTCCGCCGTACCTTTTACCGGGCTCAGAGAGCCCGGCTACAGTTATTCTCTGCTCGATTGCCTTGGTTGTAGGTGGCCTCTTTGAGGCCGCAATGCTGACCACGTGGTCCCTCGGAATCTCCGCGATCCGAAAAATCCGACCACAACGGCGAAATGCACTTTGACACCATTCATCCACACCTCGCGACCCGCCAACACGCCTGATCGCAGCAGAATACCTCGAAAAAAGACGCGTCTTACAAGCCACCGAACCGTATTTCTGAATTATCCACCAGAGGTAAGCCTGCGTGGAAGTCAAAGAAGGAAGACCAACAAACTCAGCGTGGGGGAGGTCAAGCGGTCAAGTAAACTGATGAGCCCTGGTTCCTCCCACAAATGGATCATCATGTCTCGCACAAAACTTCTCGCTTCCGTCAGGGGGGAGAGCTCTCTTATTGTCAGTCTCGCGTGCCTTGCATCCCTTTGTCTTTGCATGCCGACCCAGTGTTCGGGGGCACCGCAGAAGCAGCTCGGCAAAGTTCGTCCCAACATTGTTCTCGTGTTCATCGATGACATGGGCTGGGGCGATTTCTCGTGCTTTGGCAACACCGATGCATCGACGCCCAACATCGACCGGCTCGCCGAAGAGGGAATTCGATTCGAACAGTTTTACGTCAACTCGCCCATTTGCTCGCCATCGCGCTGCGCGATCACTACCGGCCAGTATCCTCAGCGTCATCGCATCACCTCGTTTCTCAACGGTCGAAAATCGAACAAGAAGCGGGGAGTGGCGCAGTGGCTTTCGACGGACGCGCCGACGCTACCACGCATTTTGAAAGAGCACGGCTACGCGACCGGACACTTTGGAAAGTGGCACCTCGGTGGACAGCGAGATGTGACGGAAGCACCGCCGATCACAAGGTACGGATTCGACGAGTCACTCACGAACTTCGAAGGCATCGGCCCGAAACTCCTGCCACTAACCATGCGCCCCGGCGATGAAAAACCGGGACGCATCTGGGACCGCGCCGAAATGCTGGGGGGACCGGTCGTCTGGATGAAGCGCAGCGAGATCACTGCCGGCTTCGCTAACGCAGCGCAAGCGTTCATCCGCCGAGCCACCCGAGCGAAAAAACCGTTCTATATCAATCTTTGGCCAGACGATGTGCATTCTCCTTACTGGCCGCCGGTTGAAGATTGGGGAGATGGTTCAAATCGCCGACTCTATCTCTCCGTTCTTGAAGCCATGGACCAACAATTTGGTCGACTCTTCAATCAGATTCAGGAGACGCCGGCCTTGCGGAACAACACGCTTATCTTGATCTGTTCCGATAACGGCCCCGCACCGGATGCGGGATCAGCGGGGCCATTCCGAGGTCACAAGACGCAACTCTACGAGGGTGGCGTACGATCTCCCTTGGTCGTTTGGGGGCCCGGCTTCATCGACTCATCGGCCGTAGGAAGCAGCAATAAAGAGAGCGTTTTTTCGGCGATGGATCTCGTTCCGTCCTTGCTTCGTCTCGTCGGAGTGGACGACATCGACTCAGTGAATTTCGACGGTGAGCCCCTGCCTGACACCTTGATTGGCAAATCAAAGGAATCACGGACATCGCCGATTTTCTTTCGCCGTCCTCCTGATCGCGATGCGTTTTATGGCATCGAAGACTTGCCGGACCTCGCCGTCCGCTCGGGCAAGTGGAAACTGCTTTGCGAATACGACGGCAGCAACACCGAACTCTATGATCTTTCTGCCGACGCGGGTGAAACCAAGAACGTCGCGAGTGAACGCTCGAGCGAAATCGAAGCATTGCGTTCGGATCTCTTGAATTGGCACCGAAGCATGCCCGCCGATAACGGACCGCAGCTAATCGGTTCCCGGTAAGGCCGAAGGCGTTCGACGAATGAGTAAGAGCGAAAAAATAAAGCCGATAACAATCGAGCTGTATTGGTAAAACGTGAGTCCGTATGCGAGTTCCGGCTCGCAACGCCACGTTTCACTCACAAACCGAAAGACGCAGTAGCTCACGAGATAAATCAGCATCCAAAGATCCCGGCAAAGGCCACGGCGAGTTCCGATCGCCGCCGCCGCGGCAAATGCAAGATGAAAGACTGACTCGTACAGCGGTGCCGGATGCCGCGCGACCGTGTCCGATGCAAATACGGCGGATGAAAATCCCCAAGAACCGTCCGTTGGAACGCCATAGCAGCATCCGTTGAACAGGCATCCGAAGCGTCCCAACCCGATCGCCACGGCAACCGGAACGACAAAACGGTCCCCGGTCCGGCAGCGTACGTACAAACTCCATTTCGCTACCTCAACGCCGAGGTACCCTCCGGCCAATCCCCAAAGTACGGTCTTCCCATCGCCAAACCAGAACGCCGCCGGTGAGCCGCTGCTAAACAAGAATGGCAGCTTGGCGAAGAATGTCGCGCCGACGACACCTCCGATCGCGATACCGAGCCGCTGCTCCGTTGATAGCGTAGACCGATTGTCACGCCGATAAAGAAGACCGGCCGCGATGGTGGCAACCACCATTGCGATGAAGTAGCCGATACGACCGTTATCCATGGCGCTGCTTCATCGTGGCTTTGATGTATTGGCCAGTGGCGGCAACTTGAGATGCCCTGGCCGATACAGAGTGTTGTACGCACAAAAGGGCACGACGTGTCCGCTGGGAAGAACATGATGCGTGCAACACTTCATCATTTGCCGAACGTCAAAGTTGTACGCGTCCAGAAAACTGGTGATCGTCACGCGCAGCAAATCGCGCGACGTCGCCTGCCCCGTCAAGACTTTGG
>JBCCOI010000550.1:0-5106 GCA_039025515.1 Planctomycetota bacterium | reverse complement strand
CTGGCTCGCATCGCACTGGCTCGCATCGCACTGGCTCGCATCGCACTGGCCGTCCGCGCGTCCCCGCCCAGCGATAGCGAACAATCCGAACAATCGTCACATTCATCAAGGGTCGTTGGTGTACCGGCTTCAGCCGGATAACGGGACGTGGCGGCCGGCTGAAGCCGGTACACCAGCGTGCGCAGTATGTGTTGGATGAAATCTCCAAATCTCGTTTGCAACCAAGAGCTTGCGACAACATTCGACGAACTCACGAATAATCCGGGCTAGCGCCGTGCGGCGCAATCCTAGAGTTTAACGTCGACGAAGCACTCGCCATCGGCCTGCATCAACGGCCGCAGGACGGGCAGCATCACCGGCCATCGGCCATAATCCATGCACGGCCGCTGCTTATTGCCACCGAGGGTTCTCAGACAGCCGCAGGCTCCGTGCCGAAAACGGCTGAATTCGATTGCTCGGCTACTATCGGTGACCTAATCAAATCAGGTGGTTTGTTTCCTCATTTGCGCTCCCGATTTATGAAGACGGTCGCTTCGATTCTACTGGTCGATGATGATTGGCATCTTGTCCAGTCGATGGCAGAGTGGCTGCGCGAATCAGGACACACCGTGCATGTTGCCGACTGCATTAGCGGCGCACAGGCTTCGCTAGATCAGCATGCGTTTGATCTAGTGATCACCGATCTGCGGCTTCGCGACGAAGACGGCTTTGATCTGATTGCCCACATCCGCAAACGCCATCCCAAATGTATGGTGCTGGTGATGACGGGGTACGCGACAGCCGACACCGCTATCGAAGCAATCAAGGCCGGTGCCTTCGATCTGCTTACGAAGCCTCTTATCGACGAGGAATTGAACCTCGCGATTGAGCGAGCGGTTTCGCAGAGAGACATCGCAAACGAAAACGAAGAGCTTCGTCGACAGCTTGATCGTCGTTCTGGCCTTGAGAGCATCTTGAGCCACGACTATCGCATGATGAAGATTTTCGATGTGATCGACAGCGTGGCGGACGCCCGCGCGTCGGTGCTGATCACGGGCGAGAATGGAACGGGCAAGAGCATGATTGCTCGCGCGATTCACGAGCGAAGTTCTAGACGCGGAAAGCCCTTTGTCGAAGTTGCCTGTGGTGCACTTCCGGATAATCTCCTCGAAAGTGAACTGTTCGGTCATGTCCGTGGCGCGTTCACGGGCGCCAGTGGCGACAAGATCGGCAAGTTCCAACTGGCCGATAAGGGAACGCTGTTCTTGGATGAGATCGGAACCGCAACGCCTGCAATGCAGGTCAAGCTGCTACGAGTCTTGCAGGAGTTTGAATTTGAGCAACTCGGGTCGACGGAGACGCAATCGGTCGATACGCGTGTGATCCTCGCGACCAATGAGGATTTGTCGAAGGCCGTCATGGATGGCAACTTCCGACAAGACCTCTATTATCGCATCAATGTGGTCAATATCGTATTGCCGTCACTCAGGGAACGTGTCGGTGACATTCCGCTTCTGGTTGACCATTTCCTGCATGAAGCGGCTCAGACCTGTGGTCGAGAACTTTCAGGATTCGATCAACATGCAATGGCGCTGTTGCAAGCCTACCAGTGGCCCGGCAATGTGCGACAACTCGAAAACGTCGTGGAACGCGCTGTCCTCTTGGCGAGGGGAAACGAACTGAGCGCGGAAGACTTGCCACCGGAGATCTTGGGTCGTGTCGCAGACCCAATGGCATCGACACTTCCGGAACTGGCAGAGGGAACGAGCGTTTCGCCTTACGCGATGACTCCCGCCAGCTACCAAGGGAAAACACTTCGCGAGGCGCTCGAGGCTCCGGAGCGTGAGATCATCTTGCAATCGCTGCGTCAGAACAACTGGAACCGCGCGGCGACGGCGGACGCACTCGACATCAATCGAACAACGCTTTACAAGAAAATGAAGAAGCTGGGTTTGGATGACCCACGACTCCAGTTTGCTCCCGAGCACTCGTCAAATTCGCCCATCGCAACGTAGTCCAAACGAGCGTTTCGCGTGACCGCCAGTAATTGCCTCGATCTCAGAGGCCGCCCGCTCGGCGATAAGCAAGGATGTCAGCTGTCACTTCGCTGGCGAACGCTATGGACTAAAGGTCGCGATCGTAGATCCGCTGGGTTTTGGCTTTTTTGGCACCGCCTCGCTCAATCGTTCCTCGCGACAGATGGTTGCTTTCCAGCACCCAGGAAAATTCGCCCATCTTGATGCCAAAATCGATCGCGTCGGGCAAGATTCGATTGAGCGTGACCAGACCGAGTCCCCAACTTTGATACTCAGGAAGGACGTTGGTACTGACCAATCGTAAGCGATCGATTTTTCGTTTTCCCAGCAATAGCTTCAGCCAGCCGAAGGGAAGCAGGTTCCCGTTCATCGTCTTCAAAATCTGATTGAAATCCAAAAGTCCGAATCCCGCTCCAACGGGCTTGCCCTTGATCTCGGCGATGCTGGTTAGCTCAGGCACGATCAATAGCTTCAATTGCTTTGCCTGATGACGAAGCTCCGCATCGCTCATCGGCACGTATCCCCAAGTCCGCTGCAAGGATTGGTTGTAAATGTCGAGAAAGATCTTTACGTCTTCATCGAAGCGTTTCGGATCAATGGGACGACACACGACCTTGAATCGACGTGTAGCTTCTTCGATCACAAACTTGAGCTTCGGATCGAGTTCCTCGAGATCATCAATGCTGGACTCATAACAAAACATGTCCTGACACTGTTGGAACCCACTTCCTTCGACGAGCGCTCCATAATACGGTCTGTTGTACGAGATCAAGAATGTCGGCGGGGAGTCGAAACCATCGACCAACAGGCCACACTCATAGTTCAGACTCGGGTTCACAGGTCCTCGAATCGAGGACATCCCTTGATCACGCAGCCAGTTCCCGGCGTGCTCAAAGAGTGCCTGAGCAATCGCGAGCCGATCTTCGCATTCGAAAAAACCAAAGAATCCACGGCGTTCGTCATGTTGACGATTGTGGGCATGGTTGATGATCGCAACCACTCGGCCCACCACGCGGCCGTCGGCTTCGGCCAAGAAAGCCTTGCTTTCCGCATCGCGGTAAAATGGATGATTGCCGAACCCGCACAAGAGCTTTTTCTCGTTCCACAGAGGCGGAACCCAGTTGGGGTCATCACGATAGATTCTTCGTTCAAGCTCAAAAAACTTCTTTCGATCACCGCGACCGGTGACTTCTCGGCAAACGACTCTGCTGTCAGAATGGGGTCGATTCATCGCAATCGTGGATAGGTGGATCTACTTCAACTGTTGCGGCAGGATGATGATATTAGCGGCGGTGGAAAGTTCATCCTAGTGCTTCAGTTCGTGATGTCTTCTCCTGTTCTAACCAGCACAAACAATCCGACGATCAAGCATCTCTTGCGTCTTCGAAACAATCGAGTGCGGCGCCGGGAAGCAAGGATGTTGGTTGACGGGTGGCGTGAGATTCGTCGAGCTCTCGAAGCGGGACTGACTCCAGCAGGCATTTATTGTGTGCCCACGGAATCATCGACGGGCTCGCCGGAGGAACAATCCATTGCGGGTTGCGAGAACTGGGTCCGCCAACGAGCCCCTCGCTCTATTCGTGGCGTTAGTACTCATGTGATGGCAAAAATTGGCTACGGAAATAGCAGTCGTGGTGCCGTCGCTGAGTTCGAATCCGTCACTCGACCGATTGCGGATCTACCGGTACCGACGTCATCATTGGTGATCGTACTGGACCACTTCGAAAAACCCGGCAATATCGGTGCCGTTTTTCGCTCGGCAGACGCTGCTGGTGTCGGTGCTATTTTACTGTGTCCGGAGGAAACGGACGCATTCAACCCCAATGTCATTCGATCAAGCTTGGGCGCGGTCTTTTCCGTGCCGTTCGCCACGGCAAGCGAAACGTCAGCCCGAGAGTGGCTTTCTTCAAACGGTTTCCAAATCGCGGCGATGAGAGTTGAATCGTCCCAGCCAATTTGGCGGCAGGATCTCGTGCAACCAACGGCGGTCGTCATTGGAAATGAAGCAAACGGGTTGGGAAACCGCTGGCAGAGTGATGAGAGCGACGACGTACAGTCGCTCTCGATCCCGATGCACGGATGCGTCGATAGCTTGAACGCTTCGGTAACCGCAGCAGTCGTATTGTTCGAAGCTCGACGCCAAAGAACCATTCTCACGTAGCATCTCTTCGGAAACGACTTCGGCATTTCAATCGTAGCCGGCACACTCCGCCGTAACGATTCTCAAAAAGCAAGACGTCGTTATTTCCGAACGGATCGTTAGCTCGAAAGAACGTCGCAAATCGAAGTGTAAACTTGCTTTGAATCGAGCGATGCATCAATGCGTCGGACCAGGTTTTGGCTCTTGTAAAACTGTAGCACGGGGGCGGTTCGCGCGCTGTAGATTTCAAATCTGGCCCGGATCGTCTCGGGAGTATCATCCAGCCTTTCTTCCGTCTGAGACCGCAGTGTCAAACGCTCGAGAAGAACTTGCTCTGGTGCAAAAAGTTCAAGGACGTGATCGATGATCATCGACTTCTGCTGCAAGTAGTCGTCAAATCCCTCCGCCTGAACGACCGTGCGAGGAAAGCCGTCCAGAAGATAGCCAGCAACGCAGTCGGGCTGTGCGAGTCGATCAGCCATCATTTGCATCACGAGTTCGTCGGGGGCAAATCTCCCATTGTCAATGAACTCCGCGATCTCACACCCGAGCCTCGTACTTCGGTCTTGTGAACGAAGCATGACGCCGGAAGACAGGTGTGGAAGCTCCAATCTCTTAGCCAACCTGCGGCACTGCGTGCCTTTTCCAACGCCCGGAGGTCCGATGAAGATGATTCGCACAAATTTGCTCCAGAAATCAACAACCAAGTCAGATCGAAAACATCCTGCTGCTCGAAAGCCCGTGGGTTTTATCCGCCGGTTCAGATCCTTCACACCTCCCACTGCGGCGAAACGTCTCGATCACGGATTAATGGCCGTCGGCGATCGCAAATGTTGATTCTTTACCGAACGTGGAGATACGATAAGGAGGTCGACGATGCAGCGCGGCCCCCGCCTCACTTTCCTCTCCTCAATTCACCAATTGTCATGCAATCTCGGTCTTGTCTTCGAT
>JBCCOI010000549.1:0-5108 GCA_039025515.1 Planctomycetota bacterium | reverse complement strand
GAAATGAATTCGCGATTCTTCTCCGCGCTGCTGTTTCTCGTGACACCCCTCACTCAAACGGTGATGGCCCAGCCCGAGAGACCCCGTCGGCCAAACGTGCTCTTCATGATCGCTGATGACCTCAATACATCCCTGAGTGGCTTCGGACACAAGCAGTGTCTCACGCCAAATCTCGATCGATTATGCGATAGAGGCGTGAGATTTGAGAACATGCATTGCCAGTATCCGGTGTGCGGAGCATCACGCGCCTCCATCATGTCGGGACTCTACCCATACACCAATCTGACGCTGGGTAATGCCGGCACGTTACGGGGAAGTATGCCCGATGTGACCACGCTTTCGCAGTGTTTCGGCAAGCAGGGATACTTCACCGCGAGGGTGAGCAAGATCTACCACATGAGGATTCCCTTCGAAATCATTGACGGGACTTCCGAAAGCGATGACCCTCTTTCTTGGGACCATGCCGTCAACGTCAAGGCTCCTGAGCAGAACGCTCCCGGTGTCGTCACGCAGTGGTCGCCAAAAGACAAGGGCTCGCAAACTTTCGCCGGAATTATGGCGAACGGAGGAGACTCGGACCACGCCGATGGCATGGCGGCAGATCAAGCGATCGAATTGCTCAATCAAGTAGGCGACCGCCCGTTCTTCTTGGCGGTAGGTTTCGTTCGGCCGCATGTTCCGCTCGTCGCACCGACAAAGTACTTCGAGCTTTACCGCCGCGATGAAATGATCGCACCCGTTGTGCCGGAGGATGATCTAAAGGACGTCCCCAAGATTATTCGTAACTACAAGCGCAATCAAACGACCTACGGAGTGACGCCCGAGCTGCATCAGGGTCTGCTGCAAGCTTACTACGCGAGCATTTCTTACATGGACGCTCAGGTCGGACGCGTGCTGGAGGCCCTCCAGGAAAACGGCCTCGCGGAGAACACAGTTGTCGTGTTCACGAGCGATCACGGTTACCTTCTCGGACATCACCATAAATTCCAGAAGCAACACTTGTTTGAAGAAGCGACACGCGTGCCGTTCATCATCAGTGTTCCCTGGCTAGCCGAACAACATGGCTCGGCCACGCGTCAGATGACGGAACTTGTCGATCTCTATCCAACACTGACGGATCTCGCTGGGCTGACAGCACCGAACGGGCTTCAGGGTCAATCCTTGAAACCCCTGATACTCGATGCTAACACGACCGACTGGACGAAGGATTGTGCGTTTACCATCAGTCGAAGTGGCGGCGAGTCACTGCGAACCGAAAGATTCCGATTTACTCAGTGGGGCTTTGGAGAAAGCGGTTTCGAACTTTACGACCTGAAGAAAGACCCTGCAGAATTTACGAACCACGCTAAGAACCCAGATTACGAGAGCATTCTTCAGCAAATGCGCAGCCGATTAGAAAAGGAACGGCGACGAGCGGGATTTGATCGGAATCGTGAGGCGATTTTCAAAAAGGTCAAACGCAAATAAACGGGACTCTACGGTCCCATCACTGCCGAACGTATCTCGAAGACGAAACGGCCGTCATCATCCCGTCGACTTCGACTTTCATCATAAGAACCACGGTACTCTCGTCGATCCGCGACAGTTCCGTCTGTGCTTTCCGGCGATCACCAGTGTTAGAAGTTATTTGCCCGAAGAGGATCAACCTGTCCTGATCCCATCGCCCCGAGGATTCCATGAAAACTCCATTCGAATCCACCCATGTCATTTTCCAGACCCGTTCGTTGGGGTCAAAGAACGTGATCCCCTGAGCGGTATCGCCGGTGGGAGAGACCCAGTCCTCGCGAATCATCTTTCCCGAGTCTTCGTAGCGAAACGTCGAAGTCCCTTGAACACTCCCGTCCAGCCCGAAAACCTTCCAGCTCCCCAGCAGGAAATCCATCTGTGAGCTGTGATCGACGAACTCCCCGTCGTTCATCGAATCAAGTCGTTGTACGAACTTGGCGTCGCCTGTCTCGTCAGAACTTTCATCTTTCGGATGTTCCTGGTTCTTCCCAAGGATCGGAGATTCCGCACTCGCGAGTTGTCTTTGGTCTTGTGGTTCTATGGCGTTATCAGAGCGAATACCAGACCATGGGAGAACGAG
This sequence comes from Planctomycetota bacterium, assembly GCA_039025515.1. Classification (GTDB taxonomy): domain Bacteria; phylum Planctomycetota; class Planctomycetia; order Pirellulales; family Pirellulaceae; genus Stieleria. The sequence goes on along the minus strand of JBCCOI010000549.1, from coordinate 3,022 downwards.
TAGAAGGAAAAGAAAAGCGACGACCAGCTGGCTTCTACGTGCCCTGGAGCGGCGATTCGACACAATCATCCGCAGTCGCTGCTTCGTGACTTCCAACGGGCGAATCCCTGGTGCGAATCGATAGGGGCGAATCAGCTGCTGCAGCGAGAGAACCTCCAACAGACCGGCCGCGTATGCCTTTGCGTTCAAATCAAAAATACGAAGTGCATCGTCGTCACAGCAAACCTCGCAGAGCGAATTGATTCGTCTCGAAGCAATCCAAATGCAGGGGTGAAACCAAAACGCAATTTGCATCGCAAACTGTAAGAACCCGAGCAGATGATCTCTTCGCCAGACGTGACACAGCTCATGAGTCAAGATCGGCCTTAAAGGAATCCCACGATCGATGACTTCGCTTGGGATCACGATGGTCGGGCGAAAGAAACCGAACGCGAGAGGTCCCAGAGAACTTTCCGAGACGACAAATCGGATTCTTCCTGCGGGAAACCCAAGCTGTCCCTCGAGCTCACGCAACATCGATTCAGCCCGGGACACCCTATCGCGTTCATCATCCGATCTCTGTCGGACGAGAATCCGGCGGCGAACCAACAAAAAGTTGCCAACAAAACCGATGAAGACACAAGTGCTTCCGGTGAGCCAAATCAATGCCCACAAATCAGAGCTATCCATTGAGCTTGCGAAGCGCGGAGATTCATTGATGGCAGCCAAGGCATCGAATTGCTCAGCGGAACTGGCTGTTCCACGAGTGATATCGCGGGCGGCCAGACTTCCTGAGGAGACCTCGATAGGTTGTGGAATCACCGAAGTGACTGAAGCTGATTCCTTCATCACGGAGGGTGTGAACATCTCCATCACACTGACCGGTGTTTGAACAACCGGTGGCGTGAGGCACTTGACCCCGAACAAAACCCACAACATCAACATGAGATGCGGTCGTCGCTTGGCCCAAGAAAAGAGACTAACGACGTAGACCAGGGTAAACGCCAGTAGGATCTGCCAAAGATGCTGCAAGGCAAAATAGACGAATGTGTCAGCCATCATCCGTCTCCTCTACAGAAGCATCGGCCTCTTCGACGATCGCGCGGAGCTCCGCGAGTTCGGATTCAGTGATTCCACGCTCACTGATGAGGTGTCGAAAAAGGGAGACCGTTTTGCCGTCAAAAAACTGCTTCATCATCTCGTCCAATGTCTGCCCGATAACCTTCTCCGGACGAATCTTGGGACGATAGACGTTGTTACGGCCAACACGCTTCGCTTTCACGTAGCCTTTCGCCTCTAACCGACGAATGTACGACTGAACGGTGGCGTACTCCATCGCTTCGGACTTGGCCACTTCCTCATGCAACTCTCCAAGCGATGCGGATTTCAATCGCCAGAGTGCAGCAGCGACGACAGTTTCGCCCTTTGATAGCGGAACGGTTTTTCGTGGCATCTTGCGGACTCGGGTTCGGTTGACAGAGCGACAGACCGTCGCTTCCATTTGCCCATCCTAAGCACAAATGTACTTTTTGGCAAATCCGCTGGGATTCTATTGCTTCGCGCTTGGCATTAAGCTCGCTTTAGGTACGTTTGTACTTATTCCGAAAGTACATTTGTACGTAATCGAGAGAGCCCATGAAGAGAATACTGAAAGAACCGCTTCGTTTGCTGGCGTTTGCCTCGCTGATCATCGCACTTCATGACGCGGCGACGGCTCAAAACGATCTACTTGTATCCGCACCTGATCGAGACACGATCGAACGATTCGACGCGACGACCGGTGAATACCTCGGATCTTTCGTATCGGCGGGATCAGGAGGACTGAACAATCCACTCGCGGTCACAGTGGGTCCCGACGACAACATTTACGTGTCGAGCGCACTGACCGGCGAAATTCTGCGCTATGACGGACAGTCGGGAGACTTCCTTGACGTCTTTGCCTCGGGGAACGGGCTTTTTCGGGCAAACAACCTGCGATTCTTCGGAGACCACCTCTACGTCGGACAATTCGCCAGCGGCGCCAACGGCCTCATTAAGCGATTTGACGCGACAACGGGTGCCTTCCTGGACAACTTCATCGCATCCGAGTGGGTGGATGGATTTGAGTTTGGTTCGGATTCTATCTTCGTCAGCAACTACTTCGGCGGCGTCGGCAAATACGACTTGGAAACAGGCGCGTTCGAAGAACAATTCATTTCCGTCGGTGAGGGTGATCTTGCGAATCCAACCGCCCTGCTGTTACTCGACAACAACGAGTTACTCGTCGGCAGCGACGGAACCGATTCGATCAAACGATACTCGTCAACGGGAGACTACATCGGTGAGGCGATTCCGAGCCTCATCAACCCCGAAGGCTTAGTCATCGGGCCCAACGGCAATCTGTTTGCGGGCAGCTACTCCGAAGGTTTTATCAATGAATACAACCTTGATGACTTCTCATTCGTTTCCCGGTTCGCCGATACGGGTGGCTCCACCAACTTCTTTACGTTTCGCATCACTGCGATTCCGGAACCATCGCTGACCGCACCCTTATTGTTGGGGCTTTCAGCTGCGTTGATCCGCCGCCGCCGATAGCGATTCCGCTTCAAGATCTTCCGACTTGGCAGGAAAACGCTCGTGAAGCCAATTCGCAATTCGATCAACCACCCGCTTCCGATTCTGGGTCAATCGGAAGGTGTGCTCGACGTTTTCGTAATAGTCCACCTGCAACGATTCCTGGTTCGGGACGATTCCGAACATTTCTTCAAATTGCATCGATCCTGAAATCTCTTTGTATCCTTCCGTGTAGATAAAGAGTAATTGCATTTCACGGTTCAGCATCGTCCGAATCTCGTCCCCAACTTCGCCCGACGATTTGTCGTTTGTAAAGAATTCCGCCGAAGCTTCATTCTCATCCTTGTCGCTTTGAAGCAAGTCAGAAGAAACGCGCCTCTTGACTGCGTTGCGTAAGAAGCGGTACCCCATTCTGCGTTTGCGAACGCGGCGGCGGTGTCCTTCCGTCTCATAGACGATCCCATCCAAGAAAACGCCGCCCACGATGCGG
>JBCCOI010000548.1:0-5120 GCA_039025515.1 Planctomycetota bacterium | reverse complement strand
GGCAGCAGCGGGAACAATGGAACTCCTTCGCGGCCGCAAGGTCGATTGAGCAGTTGCTGACGATCTGGCAGTACGTGCCACTTGTCGTTTGGCCGTTGGTCATCGCCGCGGCCGGATACACGTGCAGTTCTCTTCAGCGGGGTAAGATTCAAAATGAAGCGAATGACAATCCAAGAGGGCTCGGACTTCTGCCCATACTGGTGGCGCTCGCGGCAACGACGGGCTTCTTCATTGCTTCCTATGCCGAGATCGTACCGCTTTGGCATCGTCGCTACTTCATCGTTGCCGTTCCCTTGATGGCTTGGAGCGTCGGCGAGCTGATCGGATGGACAAACACGGTGTTGCGCCGAAACTTCCTCTTGGGTGCCGCACTCACTTGCGTTTGCTTGATCGGCCAAGCATTCGCATTCTACCGAGTTGGGATCGGTCCAAGCGGCTGGCCCATTTGGCGTTATGAGAACTGGCGGGATGCCGTGACGCTGGTGGCAAACTCAAAGGATGAGGAGGCGGAAGTCTGGCTGGACAGCGGACTGATCGAAACTCAATTCTTGCGCCATCCCGCTGGTGCGACGCGGCCGCGGTCGAGCCTCGAATCGGACTATCTTCGCTTTCCATTGCGTGGGACTTACCGTGCCGGCCGAGCCGCGGATCCCGTTTCGATAAGCATCTGCTCCGTCACTGAGCACGAAGACTGGCTGATCCAGCGTTTGAACGAGATGTCGCGAAAGGGAGTCGAAGAAATTTGGCTGCTTTCCCGCAGTTCGCCGTCTTCTGTTGCGCGGTATCTCGACCGAATTGAGGATCTCGCCGGATTTGACCATGAAGTGGTGTTGCAATCGCGGCCGTCTGTCGTCCGGCTCCGATCGAGTTCCGGGGGAATCCCCATGCCCGGAGATCCCCAGGCGGAAAGACCCCAAGCCGGTGAATCTCAAGACCAGTAGATGGCCAGTGAATCCCCAGAAGGGGCTGCGGTCCCCAAAGGGTTCGTCGCGAGCTGGTTTCGAACTGCGTCGCAACGAAATTAGCTATCAAGCGTGCCGCCATCGTATAGTGGGATCATGAAGGAACAAGAAACAAGAACGTCACGACTTAGGATTCTCTGCCGACCTGCGTTCGGCTGGGTTTGGCTGATGATTTGTTCTGTTGCGGCGATCGGTGCAGACTCGGAAAAAGAACTCGGGCCGAGCCAGACCGCTGGGGAAACGGCTGCGCAGCGAGGATACAGATTTCTGACCGAGACGGCTGTTCTTCCGAGCGACTTTCACCAGTCCGATATCGATGCCCTTTGGAGGGTTTGGCCTGAGCCACTTCGGAAACAGGCAGAGCAAGCTTCGCCGGAACGTCGGCGGGAGATGGTCTTCGAACGCTACGGTCTTACGGCTCGCCCCGACGACACATCCGGAAAGCCTCTCCAGTACGTCGTCAATGATGGCGGCGGCTGGACGATGAATTGCTTTTCGTGTCATGGGGGCAGCGTATACGGAGAGATCTTTCCAGGAGCTCCAAACAATCGTTTCGCGTTGCAAACCTTGACCGAGGAGATCGGCAAAGCCAAGTTAATTCGTGGTCGGCTACCCGGCCGGATGGAGCTCGGATCGATGGTCATCCCGCTCGGAACGACTAACGGAACCACTAACGCGGTCGTCTTCGGAATGGGGCTTATGCACAGCCGCGACGAAGAACTGAATGTTGTCGTTAGGCCGCCCCGTTTTTTCACGCACCACGACATGGACGCGCCTCCTTGGTGGCATTTCCACAAGCGACCGAATCTCTACATCGATGGCTTTGCGGAAAAGGGCCATCGCGGGCTGATGCAGTTCACCCTGGTTCCTGAGAACGGACCAAAGTTCTATCGAGACAACGAAGAGCATTTCAAAGATGTCTTTGCTTATCTCGAGTCCCTACGTCCGCCGAAGTATCCGGGACCGGTAGATGCAGCCTTAGCGGAGCAGGGCAGGGCGATTTTCCAAAACAACTGTTCCGATTGCCATGGAACCTACGGTGATGATTGGACGTACCCGAATGTTCGCATCCCACTCGATGAGATCGGGACGGATCCTGTCAGGCTGAAGGCACTGACGGTCGAAGGGCGTGCGCTCTACGGGAGAAGCTGGTTTGCTCATGCGGGCGAATCCGACGAACAAACGACGGTATCGGAACCGGATGGTTATGTAGCGCCGCCCTTGGATGGAGTATGGGCAAGCGCACCCTACTTTCATAATGGAAGCATCCCAACGTTGCGCGATGTGCTTTATCCCGAGCGGCGTCCTGAAATCTGGCGGCCGGTTTCTCAAGAGCTAAACGATGAAGATGTCGGACTGACGATCGAAAGGGTTGATGCCGTTCCCGACGTGAACGACCCGGTTGTGCTGCGAAGCTATTTCGACACGCGGAAATTTGGCAAGAGTCGTCTGGGGCACGATTATCCGAGTGAACTGTCAGATGACCAGCGACGCGCGGTGCTCGAGTATTTGAAAACGCTCTAGACCGTTGTCTTGTTAGCTGCGACACGGATGTGAGCGCAGCGAACGGAGTGGCCGGGGTTCCTTCGAGACGGGGACACCCGTGAACGTCAGCGGGCGATTCACTCGCAGTTGACCCGGTGCCTACGCTCGTTCCTCGCCTCCGGCCCTTGGCTAACGGATTGACCCGGTGCCTACGCTCGCTCTTCGCATTCCGACCTTAGCTCACGTGCGAACCCAGTGCCTCTGCTGATGCTACGCATTCGTCCCACGCTGACGCGAGCTAGTCATTAACCGTTCCTTGAGGTGCTCGTCCCCAGGATTCGTTCAACATCGGATAGTACGAACGCATCGCCCCATCGATCGTGACGTGATGCCCGTCTCGGTAGAGCAAAACGAGCGTCTTCCAGTCCTTTCGAAACCAGACACGGTATTCGGTTCCGTCGTCGCTCATGAGGAACTTGCGTGGGGACATGAAGCTTCCGCCGGCGGCGATCACGTCGTTCTCATCGGGTTGCGGTACTGCATTTCCATCCGCAACCGACAATCGGATGTTTTGCACTTCACTGGAGCTTAATGTCCTCGGATTGACGCCGAGTTTGGGAACGTCTTCGACCACCCAAACTTCGATCCCCTCCCTTGCGAAACGCTCGACCGCAGCCGGTACTTTCGCCGAAACTTCCGCATCCCAGTAACAGGCGATCGCAACGCGAGGGATCCGGTTTCGCAGACAGTATCGGAGAACTTCCTCCGACCATTCTGGCCCATCTTCCTGCAGTCCATATTTCACGTCTTTGACATAATCAAAAACGGGGGCCGTCGAGGGATAGGTGATCGCGACGCCGCGTTGGTCATGATCCAACAACCATTGATTCACCGCCTGGCAGAACGTCATTGCATGTGAATCACCCCAGACGAGCAGGCTGATCTTTGCTTGATCCAGATTACCAAGCTCTGTCACGACATCATTCTTAATGTCTTCAATCTTGACGCTGTTATTGAACTCACAGAGTCGGCAGATGTGCGGGTTTGGTCGGAAACGCAAGAGACCCCAGCTGACAAGAACCGTCAGTAACGCCGCAACGACGATCGTCCGAGTCATCCGCTCTTTGTAGCGAAGCCTTTGTTCGACCAAACGGTACGAGATAGAACTGAGAATTAAACAAGCGGCGGTGGCCGTCACCAATAGAAGCTTTTCCGGAAAGATGAATTTTCCGAAGCAGAGAATCGGCCAGTGCCAGGCATAAAGTGCATAACTCAAGTCGCCGAGTTGCACAAAACACTTCCATGACAAACACCGCCGGACAACGAAAGACTGCCTCCCCCATCCGATGAGCACGACGGTTGCCGCCACGGGAGGCAAAGTTCTGAATCCTTCTGGCAGCGAACACCCGCCGATCGTGATATCGGTGACGGCGGAATACCCGATCACGAACAGACCTCCGGTCCCCAACAAGAACGAGTAGGGTTGCGAGATGCTTCTCGTTTGAAACAGCCCCAAGATGATGCCGGTAAGCAAGATCCAGGCGCAGCTGGGCAAGAGATAGTAAGCCGCATTCTCGTCTTCGAGTAACCAAACAAAGCTGACCTTTGCGAAGAAACTGACAAGCGCTAGCACGATGAGTGTCGGTAGCAGTGTGAGCTTTCCGCAGATTCGAAGCGTGAAGTCAATTCCACCGCGAACCGAAGACGAAACCCGCGAGGGAACGATCCGCAATCGGAGCGAGCGTTTGACGGTTCGCATCAATTCCAAAATTGGAGCTGCACCCTGCGGATGCGCGACCATCATGACGATCGGAATCAGCAGATAGAACTGCTCCTCGACTGCCAAACTCCAGTAGTGCAGCAGCGGTCGATAGATGACGTCCGCTTCGAAATAGTTGATGTGTCTGGAGAAGTAGTGATTCGCGAATGGACCGTACTTCAATACATCAAGGACAAGCCAAATGTTCTTCCCCAAGACGAAAGTCACTAGGAGCACGGCCCAAGCGACGACGAGTTGGGTGGGAATCACTCGCCTGGTGCGCCGGCCCATGAATTCCCAAAAAGAAAACGTGCCGGCGTCGAGCCGCTTCTTGATGTGCTTGCCGATGAAGAAGCCGCTCAAGACGAAAAAGACATCGACACCGATGTTCCCGTGCGGCAGGATGTTGTCGACTTGAATCCCGGTCCATGATCCCAACGCAACCTGCAGAGAATCATCCACGACACAGAGGTGAAAGACGTAGACCAGCAAGAATGCGATGCATCGCAATCCTTGCAATTCGGGATCTCGTTGAGTCACCTGCTGTTGCATTTCGATGCTTTGACGGGGTTATGCAGGCAGCAATTCCGTCTGCCGCCCCGCGTTTCACGACTTCTATACGCCTTACATCTAGTTGATCCGAAAGGTTAGTTCATAAATCAGTCGCCGGCGTGTCGAGCCCGCCGGGCCGAGTGGCTGGCGCCGTCATAGAAGTGCAAGCGACATCGATGCATGAGCCGAAAAACATCTGCGGCTCTTGCCGAGCGGCTGAAAAAGCATCCGGGTTGATGGTTCTTGGATGTTGATACGGAAGCGTTCCGGGTTCGAGGGACGTCGGATTTATTACTGAGCCGCAGGGCGATAGCCCCGGTTGCTGGCGAGGTTGCTAACAGAACCGGGGCTATCGCCCTGCG
>JBCCOI010000547.1:0-5132 GCA_039025515.1 Planctomycetota bacterium | reverse complement strand
TCGACGCAACGTTTGGATCGGGTTGCTGCTGCCCCTTTCATGGATGGTTTTCCCGCACTCGGGACTCGGCCAGCAGCAGATGCGATTTGGAGCTCCCATCCAGCAGCAGCGAACGACCGCAAGGTTCATCGAGCCGCCACGCGGGTTGCGGCAGCAATTGCGAGACGCGGAAGAAGCGATTGAGGAGAAGCGTTATAGCGACGCGATCGTTACGCTCGGTGATCTACTCGAACGATCGATGGATCCATCTGACGAGCGTGCCGTCGCGGGGCAGGATTACTTCCTCGATGAGAAAGACGGCCTTCAGCAGAGTTTTCTGAAACGATGCCGCGAATTGCTCGGTAGTTTGCCCGAGCCGGCACACGCAACCTATGAGCTTCGCTATGGTGCTCTCGCGGAGAAGCTCTCTCAGGAAGCCGTCCAAACGCGCGATTGGGAAAAACTGCGTGAGGTTCGCCGACGGTACTTCCACACATCTGCCGGCTATCGTGCTTCCGTTTTGCTCGCACAACACGAGCTTGCGCAGGGCCACCCGCTCGCCGCATCGTTCTTGTTGGATGATCTCGTCGACACGCCTGTCGCCGTTGCAATCCTTGGTGACGGTGTCATCGCGATGCATCGAGTGGCGTGTCGTTTGGCAGATCGATCTCTGCCACGAACGAACCCGAATCAAGTCGTCAGTGTTCAAGTTGGGGAGGGCGACGAGTCCGCATTTGAGTCTGTGTCGACTTGGCGGACTTGGATTGATGAGCATTATCAAATCGCAGCAGACGACTCGGTCAGTCGATCGCCGGATTACAAGATGCTGGGTGGAACTCTGGCGAGAAACGGCACCAGTGAAGGGCAGATGCCGATCACTTCTCCACGATGGATGCTTGAGAACACCGCAACGCCACTTGAAGAAGAAAAGTTGCGAAAGGCAGAGGATGAGCTTCTCGCCGGCGGGAGACTCATGCCGCCAAGCTGGACGCCGCTGCGTATCGGAGATCAACTCCTCATGCGGACAACGAGTCGTCTTCGTGGAGTGAATTACCGGACGGGCAAACGAATCTGGCAATACCCGTTCGCGGAGATGGAGCCGTTCGATGAAGAACCGATCACACTCGGTCAGGTGCCAGAGGATGTTTCGGCAAGACTTACACGGAAGGTTTGGAATGATCTTCCCTACGGCCAAATGACCAGTGATGGAGAACGAGTCTTCCTTCTCAAGGACCTTGCCAGATCACAGTTTCTTCAGGTCAGCGGCTGGGCCGGAATTCGAAACGCCAGACCATCGGAAACCGGCAAGAATACACTCGTCGCGCTGGAACTCGAAACCGAAGGCAAGATTCTCTGGCAAGTCGGACAAGATCCGACCGTCGAAAGTGAGCTGAATGAAGCTTTCTTTTTGAGCCCACCGATCGCAGTCGAAGGAGCGCTGTACGCGATGGTCGAGCTTACCGGAGACATCCTGTTGGTGTGCTTGGATCCGGCCACGGGCAAACTGCGATGGAAGCAGCAACTGCTCGCGATTGAAAACCTTGGAATCGGCAATGATCCAATTCGGCGTGTGAGCGGAGCGATGCCGAGTTACCACGAAGGAGTTTTGATTTGCCCGACCGGCGCCGGCGCGACCGTCGCCGTGGATCTTGCGGACCGAATGCTGCGTTGGGGAAACACCTACCGGCGTCGTTCTTCGGACACCCGCTCATTCGGTTCGACGGTGAATGATAATCGCGAAGAACTTTTTGCCCGCTGGCACAGCGCGGTGGCGGTCGCCGTGGGAACCAAGGTTCTCGTGACCCCGGTCGTCGCGGACAACCTGTATGGTTTTGATCTGACGACCGGAAAGCGTCTATTCAATCCTGCACGAGATGGTGCGCTTTATCTTGCCGGTGTCCGGGACGACGCGTTCTTTATCGTCGGTGAAAAGCGAGTTTCCAGTTATTCGCTCGAAACAGGTCGTTTGAATTGGCGGTCCGAGCCTGAGTTATTCAACATGAGCCAGCAGGTTGCCGGGCGTGGCGTCTTCGGGAAAAACTCTTATTTTTTGCCAACGTCTAGCAATGAGATCCTTCAGCTTTCACTCAAAGATGGTTCGCTCATCTCAAAGCGGCGGACGCGTTTTCCGCTGGGAAACTTGATTGCGATCGATGGCGAGATGATTTCGCAGGGCGTCACACATTTGGCGGTGGCCTACGGCTCCGAATCCCTTGGGCCTCGCGTTGATAGACTTCTCGCAGAAGACCCGACCAACCTGGACGCGTTGATCCAGAAGGCACAGTTGCTGATCGAGCAAGGCAAACGGAGTGAATCGCTTACGTTGCTCGATCAAGCTCGGGAGATCGATGAGGATAACGATGAGGTGCTACTTCTATCGATCCAATCGATGCTCGGCGAGTTGCGTGAGAATGCGTCTCCGCCGGAAGGTCTCGAAGAAAAGCTGGATCTTTTGATCGATACTCCGGATCAGCGACTGGAGTTTCTTGCCCTGAGGATCCAGTCGGCTCTTCGTCGTAGCGAAACCGTTGCGGCGATGGATCGAATCATCGAGTTCTCTCGGCAGTTGGAGAAGCAGCGGCAGCTTCAAAATCAGGATGAGGTTATCCTGCGAGATCCCAATCGGCGCTGTGATCTAGACAATTGGCTGGCCGCTCGTGTGGCGGAGATGCTGCGGCAAGTTGAATCCGAGGAGGAGCAAGATCAGATCCAATCGAAACTTGTCGAACGATTTCAAATTCTTCGTTCATCTTCGAGCAAGTCTTTGGAATCCTTCATTCGTCAATTCAAGCCGATGCAGTTGAGCGAGCTGCAGATCGTGCTCGCCGATCGAAAATTATCAGAAGGAGATTCACTTTCCGCGGAGCGCTTGCTCCTCGGACGCGGCGCACTCACGGAGTGGCTGAATTCGGACCAAGGCGGAAGTGCTGTCGATGAACTACTAGCAGAGCGTTTGCTCAAATTGTCCTCGCTCTATCAAGAGGAGAAGCTGCCGGAGAACGCTCGTCAGTTAGCTGAATACTTGCGAGATAGCGCGTCCGACCTGCCACCATCGCTCATCGACGATGCCAACACAGTTGCCTTGAATGCGGAGTCTTCGATCGACTCACCCAATGTTGATGGTAATATCGGTGTCTCACTTACCTGGGAGGCGCAGCAAGTCGGAGGTGGTCGCGCGAACAACATTACGATGCTCTTTCCCGCCATTCAATCCGGACAATCATTTTCTGACTGGAAGATCGTCAATCGTGCGTCCACAGTGATTTTGCAGACTCCATTCGGAAGTCCCATGACGCTTCCCATCCAAGGCGGTTTCAGGCAGAGACGACAAACGGACCGCGAGATGATTCTTTCCGGCGGATTGATGCTCATACAGCGGCCCGGAGAATTGATGGCCCTCGATCTTCTTGCATTAGCTCAAAAACGTTTGGGCGATACGATTCGTTGGACACGCGACTTCGGATCGGAAGAGTCCGTCGTTTCATCACGATCCACGGAAAACACGATTTTCGGAGATGCGATCACGTCTTACCGGGTCGGATCAAACCAGGAGGAGTTCCGAGTCGGAACCGTTCAGGGTGATCAAATGTATGTCTTGCTCGCCGGGGATCTCCTCGCGCTCGATCCGGCGTCCGGCGAGACACTATGGCGAAACTCCGAAGCACCAACGCTCGGTTACACCATTGCCGATAACGATCGAGTTGCCGTCGTGAGCTTCGGGCGAGCACTCTTGGAACAGGTGTTTGAGCCGACGATTTCAATCTTTGATCGCTACGACGGACGTCTGATTGAGTCGCGGCCATGGCGGTACGGCAAACCTTGGGCCACCTCCGGGAAGAACCTTGTTTGTTATAAAGCGGCTGACGACGAATCATCGGCAAACATCAAACTGGTCGATCCGCTCGCTGACGAAGTGCTGCTTGAACTGGATGATGCCGCAGTTCGGATTCCGAAGCGTGAGGGTCGACCCCGGGGCTATGGAAGAATCTTGCAACAGCGGTGGATGGTTCTTTTCGATTCGCTCGGCAATCTTACAGTTTGGGATCTATTGCGAGGCGTAGAAGTTTGTAGGAAACAGGTGGAGCCCCTGGAAGACTTGACGTCGATGCACGCGATGTTGATGCAAGATCAAGTGCTCGTCTTGCCAGCACGCAACTACAAACGTGGCAAGGGAAGCTACACGACGCAACACGGTGACGCTCATAAAACAACGAGCCGAATCTATGCCGTTTCCACGAAGACGGGAGAGATCAGCTGGAAAAAGGAGTTCGATCCTCCCTGGGGCGTCTCGATCGATCAACCGGCTTCCTGTCCGGTCGTTCTCCTGGTCCGATCGATGGTCGACAGAACGACCGAGATTTCGTCGCCGCGAATGGATGTCATGATGTTACGCGTCAGTGACGGGAAGATGCTCCATGAAGAGTATGACCACCAAGTCTCACCAACCTCGATCGGACCCACCACGTTCGTCGTGTACGAACCGCTGCTCGATCGAATACGAGTGAGGATCGCTGGCGAAGATCTTCGATACCGAATCCTGCCGGAATCCGCAGCAGCAACGCTCGAAGGAGATGCCGACGGAACGCCGGTTGACTCCGATTCGATCGAAGACGAAGACAATGATCCCGACGAATGAGGTTCCGACGGCTCCTTGAATCGTCGACCGTTTGTCTAAACGGACCACGGGACTTGTGATCACGTAACCGCTTCATATTGTTGCGAGGCCGGTGCTCACGATTCATCTTTTCACCATGAACACGATACTTCCTTGTTCCTAACTCTTCCGACGGTTCGAAAGCTCTTTCGGGACTGCTTTCAAGGCCAAAGTCCGATTCGCGTTGATGCGAAATCACTAACGCAAACGGCCGAACAATGGCAGCGGCGGATTTCCGGCCTCGACGGGATTAGGCTGTCACATCACGCCGGTGATCGCGACGCACGCGCACGGACGATTTGCAGATTCACGATCAACGATCCGCATGTCGAACGACAGGTTTTCAGAAGCGACGAAGTGCGTTTGGAATACGACCAGGATTTCTTCTTGCAGTTGTCCGTCCGACGAGCAAACAAAGATCCAGTCGTCGCCAAAGTTAGCTGCTTCGATGAGCTGGACACGCTAGTTCGTAAAGTTCATTCCAGATACGCGCGAGCGG
>JBCCOI010000546.1:0-5153 GCA_039025515.1 Planctomycetota bacterium | reverse complement strand
GTCAGCCGGATTTCGCGGAGTTCCATTTCACTCACGGCGCCGGCATAGGTCTCGTTCGCGAGTTGACTCTGCAGCAACTCTTGCTGCCTGACCTGGAGACTTCGTTTGGCGAATCGAAGGTTGACGTCGTTGTCACTTTCGAGACGTGCTGCTTCCAACGATGCTCGCGCGGCCGATAATTCCTTTTCAGCCAGATCTTGCTTGAGGCGAACCAGGACGGTGCCATCGTTGATTCGCTGACCTTCTTGAACCTCGATGCTGACAACGGTTCCGGCGATCGGAGAAGCGACAAAAGTGTTTTGAATGAGCGACGTCTGCGCGTTCCGGACAGAGATTCGATCGACCGCAGGGTCACTCCGCTTTTCAGCCTTCACGGACGAGGTGGTGACTTCCTGGCCGAAGCTGGAACAGGATCCCAGCGACATCGCCGAGCCCATCGCCATCCCGTAGAAAAACGTTCTTGCAGGACTCATGTTAAACCTCACGTTGCCCGTGTGACGAATTCGCCAATCGGGCTTGGACGGAGTGAGAGGAATACCAAGCTGGTCACATCGCGTAGGCAAAAAGCTCACGGCCTAGGTCGCGATGACATTGCGGGTCTGAAGTCTCGACATTATTTGACGAGGCTCACTTTTCAAGGATTCAGGAGTCGCCAATCGTAGCAAAGTGCCGTCTTTTGACAGTGCTGAGGCCTCGCGCGATTATGCCAGATTGCGTCCAGCTGGCCGCCGGCCGACAATCGAATGAGGCAAGCTCGTCAATAGCCTTCTTCAGAAATCAAAATGACTGCATCGCCGCACTCCGTCTCGCTGTCCACCCTGATCTGGTCCGGTGTTCGTCACAATCGGAGAACGTATTTCGCGGTCGCCTTGGGGGTTGCCGTTGCGACGTCCGTCATCGTCGGGGCACTTTTAGTCGGCGACTCGATGCGGGGGTCGTTGAAAGCGCTGACCATTGAGCGATTGGGCACGATCGAGTCCGTCACCGCACCCGGTGGTTTCTTCGCCGCGGACAAAATCGGCGAACGGTTGGGCGTTGCGGAAGACTCCGTCGCTGCCGTCGTCTTGTTCGACCGTGCCGTGGTCGAAGCATCCGGGTCGGACGATGCCGCCCGGCGTGCCGGTTCCGTTCAAGTCATCGGTTGTGATGAATCATTCTGGCGCCTCGATGTCAGCGGCGTTGTGCCCGAGGTGTTCCCTGATGATGAATCGGTCGTCCTGACGGAATCGATCGCCCGTGACTTGGGGGTCGAAGTGGGCGATGAGGTCACGGTCCGTTTGCCGGTTGAACAAGCCGTTCCCGCCGACAGTCCGCTTGGTCGGCGAGATGTGCAAACGGAAGGCATCCCTCGCTTGCGCGTTATCGACATTTTGCCCGATCGTGGTTTGGCGAGATTCTCGCTCGCTGCTTCGCAAGCCGCTCCCCGAAACGTTTTTCTCTCCCGCGATCTTGTCGCCGAGGTGTTGGAACGCGACGGCCAAGCGAATGTTGTTTTGGCGAGCGCACCGATCGAGGTCAGCCAGATCGATGTTTCACCGGAGGATGTCGGGCTCAAGCTCCGGCGCGTGACGAGTTCCTTCGATGATGAGGTCGTGTTTGATTACTTCTACGTAACCAGCGACCGGATGCTGATCGATCAAACCGCTGTTGATGCGATCGCGGACGACTTTCCCGATGGTACTGTCCAGCCAGTTCTGACTTATCTGGCCAATGCAATTCGAATCGAGGACTCACCGCCGGAAGACACGTTTATCAGCTACAGCACGGTCAGTGCGATGGATACTTCGCCGGCTTTCCCTCTCGACTATTCACTGGACGGATTAGACGTCGAGCCGGATCGAATTCCTGTCATGTTGAATGCCTGGGCGGCACAAAGATTGAACATTCAGCGCGGTGCACGACTAAAGATCGACTACTTCGAACCCGAAGTCGAAAACGGGAATGAAGTCGAACGATCGTTCTTGGCTGTGGTGACTGGGATCGTTCCGATCACCGAGCCTGCTCGAGCTTATCGTCGCACGCGCAAAGCCGTCTTCGACGAGAAGCCAACGATTTACAACGATCCTGATTTAACGCCCACCGTGCCGGGCGTAACGGATCAGGACTCGATGAGCGATTGGGACACACCCTTTGAGCTGAAGAACGATGTTCCCGACGAAGATGATGTGTACTACCAGAATCATCGTCTGACACCCAAAGTCTTTCTGCCACTCGAAGTCGGACAGAAGCTCTTTCGCAGTCGATTCGGACAGACAACCGGATTACGTATCGCGACAACCGTTGCGGCCGATGAAGACGAATTTCGAATGAAGATCGAGAGTGCTTTGCACCCTGTGACGGAGCAGCTTGGATGGAGCCCCCGAACGATTCGCAGTGATCAGGTTGCGGCATCACAAGGCACAACGCCTTTCGACGGATTGTTTCTTTCACTCAGCTTTTTTGTGATTCTCGCTGCGATCATGTTGATTGCGATGCTCTTCCGGTTGTCGTTGGTCGTTCGAGCCGCCGAGATCGGTACGTTGATGGCTGTGGGGCTACAAAAGAAGCAAGTCATGCGACTGTTCTTGGGTGAAGGATTGATCGTCGCGATCATTGGGACGGTTTTGGGACTTTTGGGTGGCATCGGATACGCTTATGCCGCGCTCGCCGCTTTGCGCACATTCTGGGTCGGAGCGGTCACCGTTCCGTTCCTGACCTATCACGGCAGCATGGGTAGCTTGATCGGCGGTGGTGCCATCGGGCTGTT
Source organism: Planctomycetota bacterium (assembly GCA_039025515.1). Classification (GTDB taxonomy): domain Bacteria; phylum Planctomycetota; class Planctomycetia; order Pirellulales; family Pirellulaceae; genus Stieleria. The sequence continues at coordinate 2,407 of JBCCOI010000546.1, read as the reverse complement.
CATCGGAATGTTGACGCTGGGGCTAACGGTGCGCGGCATGCTACGGCACCAAGCCATTTCGCTGCTTCGGGGCGATACCGATCAAGCGGAGGCACCGGGAACGCGGCCGCGACGATGGCTGGTTTGGGCCGCCGCGATTTGCGCGGTGGCGGCCTTCGGTGCGGCTATCGGAGGTGCGTTCTCGGGTGGGCAAACCGCTGCCGGTGGTTTTGTCGGTGGGGGAATGTTGTTACTGATCGCCGCCCTGCTGATGGTCTTCGATGTGCTCGCGGGTCGAGAGCGTCGTACGGCCGCAGAGCAAACGACCGGTTGGAAGTATTCGTTGGGACGTCTGGCGAAGAGTGCCGCAAGTCGTTCGCCGTTTCGCAGCACACTTACCGTAGGCTTAATGGCGACTGCCTCGTTTTTGATCGTTGCGATTACCGCTTTCCGGCTTCAACCCACAGATGAAGGCACGGGCAGTTTCGACTTGGTGGGTGATTCCGCTCAGCCAATCTATGAAGACTTGAACGATCCGATTGTTCGTCGTGGCTTATTCGGCGCTGACGAGTCTGAGTTGAAGGACGTGACGCTCACCACGCTTCGCTTGCGTAGCGGACAGGACGCGAGTTGCAACAACCTCTACCGGGCGACCGAGCCAACCGTGTTGGGTGTGCCCGCCCATGTGAATGACTCACTTTCAAAGTTTCGCTTCTTTGCTTCTGCGCCCAACGACGGAAATGCCTGGGCATTACTGAACCAGCAGGCCGAAGGTACCGAGGACGATCCGATTCCCGTCATTTTGGATCAAAACACGGCGATGTGGAGCCTGCAGATGTTGGGTGGCATCGGCGAAGTGAAAGAGTTTGTCTATGAGACACAGTCTTTGTACTTCAAGGTCGTCGGGCTCTTGGAGAACTCGTTGCTACAAGGACGCCTCATGGTTGGTGAAGAGAACTTCGTTTCCGTTTTTCCAGAGGTAAACGGTTATCGATTTCTCTTGGTCGAAACCGCAAACGCAGATCAAGATGTCATTGCGGGCGTTCTGGAAACTCGCTTGGGAGACACGGGTCTGGATGTGTCCGATTCCAGTGATGTGTTGAGCGGGATGATGGCCGTGCAGAATACTTATCTACGCACCTTTCAAAGCCTCGGTGGTCTGGGGCTGGTGCTCGGCACCATCGGTCTGGCGGTGGCGCAATTGCGAAACGTTTTGCAACGCCGAAAAGAGTTTGCGGTGTTGCGTGCGATCGGGTTCACTCGCAGGCGTTTGGCGTGGCTGGTGCTCGGTGAGACCGCCAGTCTGCTCGTTCTTGGAATCGGTTGCGGTGTGGTTTGCGCCGTGTTGGCGGTGATGCCCTACACGTTGCTCAGTTCGAACCGTCCACCAATCGTGGAGCCGATCGTGCTCGTATTCGGTATCTTCCTATTTGGGCTGCTCGCCGGCTTACTCGCATCCGGTCGCGTCGCACGGATGCGTTTGCTTGATGCATTGAGGGGATCGTGAAGCTGATTCGTTGGCCCGAGACGGCTGCGGGAAATGACTCACCCCGCATTGCGATGCAGCTTGCCTTCGACGAGGCGTGTTTGATCGCGGCGGAAACCCAATCGATCGGATCAAGTCTGAGGGTTTGGGAATTTAGCCGACCCGTGGTGGTCCTCGGCCGATCCTCGAAGTTTCGTTTGGAAACCGACGTTGAAGAATGCCAAAGCCGCGGTGTGGAAATCTTTCGGCGTTGCAGCGGCGGTGCAAGTATCGCGGGAGGCCCCGGGTGCTTGATGTACAGCGTTGTACTGTCTCATGCGGATCAACCCGAATCTGCAACGATTCAGGGTGCTCATGATTTTGTGATGGGTCGTTTATTGTCGGCGGTGAAAACGCAGTTGCCAGATAGCAGACGCGATGGGATCTGTGATCTCGTTTGGCGCAATTGCAAGTTTTCGGGCAACGCGCTGCGTGTGGCTCGATCACATACGCTTTATCACGGGACGGTGCTTTACGGATATGACGTCGAGCTGATCGAACATTGTCTCGCCTTCGCGCCACGGCAGCCGACCTATCGGCAAGGCCGCAGTCATGATGCATTCGTGACCAACGCGCCAGTTGATCCGGCCCAACTTTCACTCGATCTCGCGATACGGTTTTCGGCGGTCTCGACGGTTTCCAATGAGATGATTCGCTCGCAAGTTCGCCCCATTGCCGATCGCCTCGTTGCTGAACGCTACGGCCGAGATGAATGGCGGTTCAAACGCTGAACTCTGACTCGAGAGATTCAGGATGCCGAGAATTGGACGGCAGAGTACACTTCTGCGTATCCCGCCCGCGTCCGCTCGCCGCCGGAACCTTCACTTTCCCCTCGGGTTCCACTGAAAGCCGGCCAAACCCGCCCGAAAACGCATTCCACCGTTGCAAGCACGATGATTCACT
>JBCCOI010000545.1:0-5166 GCA_039025515.1 Planctomycetota bacterium | reverse complement strand
TTCAAGCTGGTAGTCCGTCGGATCGATCTTCATCAGGACGTCGCCTTCGCTGACGATCGCGCCCGCTTCGCAGACTTCCGACTTAAAGACGACGCGCCCGGCGACTTCGCTGGAGACCTTGGCTTCCTGGAATGGCACCACGTTGCCGTCGATCTGAAGCTCGAGCCTTCGGCCCGTCTCCGCGAGAGATTGGATCTGTTCAACGCGTGCAGCGGGCAATGACTCGAGAACCGCGACCTCTGATGAGTCCGGCGGCGGCACCGGTTTTGCCTCTGCCGTCCCCAGCAGCTTAATGATCAGTCCGCCCAGTGCGATCAGAAAAATCGGAATCGCGACATTGAAAAGGATGTACAAGTCCCACCGTCGCGGCTTTGAGAAAACGGCGGAAGAACCAACATTCAGATTCGGCAGCGAGGTCGATGGTTCGATGTCACGCGAGGCAGCATCGCCGGGAGTAAATGGTTCGGAAAGCAACGGCGTGGAACCATTGCCTCCCTTCGCGGAATGTCCCTCGATGCCAGCATCATTTGAAGACGAGTAGTCAGTTTCGGTCGATGAGGGCATCGGCAAAAAATCCTGAAGGAAAGGGCGTTACAACTATCCGCCGTTCTGGGTCAGTGTAGTTCTGAGAACAATGCGTTCCGACACCAGGCATTGTGATTCGGCGAAGTCCGATTCTCGACCGTGCAAAAATCCATCGTTGTTGCTTCGTTCACGTTATCCGAGAGGATTGAGCCGCAGTTGTTCGCAAAACCGGGGCTATCGCCCATCGGCTCAGGCAGCTCGAACCCCAATTTGGAGAATTGACACTGCACTGTTTGAGTTTTCTGGTGTGATAAAGGCTCAATTCAGGCGTTTTTCGTCCGCAGTCGAACTCTCGTTTGGTGAAATCGCTTTCGAAAGGTGACGGTCTGCTTCGATCAGCGAGCAGTTTTTCGTGTCCGCGACTCTTCTCCGCGATTCGTAGTCGACTTTCTCACGGGTCTCGCCACCTGGGAGTCGGGAGCGTTTCGCACTCACCATGCCAAATTCGCTTTCGAAACTGCGATCTTGTCGCGGCAACGTGTCGCGTCGAACGAGTGATTTTCGGACGCCGATGCTCCCACTGTGAAGAAATAAAAGTGTCTCCAGCTCGATCTGCGTTTCCGGTTTGGCGAGAACGCTTAGTTTCACGCCACTTCTCCCCTTTTTCATGATGCATGGGATTTGGATCACGTCGAGTGCACCGGCGTTCAATAGCCTTTCACAGCAGTCCGCCAACTGCTCGCCCGTCGCATCGTCCACGTTGGTCTCCAAGTGAATGACTTCGTCGGGAACCGTTTCGGGATGAGGTTGAACGGCTGCAGTCGCTGTTCCCTGAGACTCACCTCGCTCGCCGATAAGGACACGAAGAATGTTGGGTTGGTTCTCCAAATCCATCGAACCTGCGCCGTAACCGATGCGATTGACGGTGAGAGCGGGGAGCGGGCCGAACTGCGTACAGAGCTCGCGGATGATCGCGGCTCCCGTCGGGGTTGTCAGCTCTTTCGCGATGCTGGATGGGGCGATGGGAATTCCGCATAGGATTTCCGCGGTCGCGGGGGCCGGCACGGATACTCGCCCGTGATCGATCACAATGGTCCCAGAGCCCGTGGGAATGGGTGAAGCCATCGCCTGGCCGATCCCCAATTGGGTGATCGCGACGGAAACGCCCACGATATCCGCGATGGAGTCGACTGCGCCCACCTCGTGAAAATGGACCTTTTCCAGCGTCGTGCCGTGGACTTTTGCTTCGGCATCGGCGACGTGCCCAAAAATCCGCTTCGCGAGCGATTTTGCGTCTGCGCTGATCTCATTTGCACCATCAATCATCTCGTGAATGTGATGAAGATGCCGATGAGCATGTTCGGGAGGGTGGTTCACTTCGACGAAACATGCTCGAAATCCACATTTTTTGACGTCGGATCGTTTGATCGAAAGCTTCGGGAGCCCCATGGACTGGACGGCGGATTCAATGGCTTCGCAGTCGGCTCCCAAGTCGATCAGCGCGGCCAGGGTCATGTCTCCGCTGATTCCGCTCAAGCAGTCGAAGTACAAGAAATCGGTCATAGACGCGTTTGTGCTTGGAGGATCGAGATGGCAGGCTTTGCCGTTGAAACCACTGAAACCGTCGGTATACTCTGCGGCCTTCCAAGCGAAAAGGCTTCGCATCTCTCTCCGTCAGGTGATGAGGGATCGAAACGAACAACCGTTGGCTCGTTTGCCGAACGGTCACCACCGAGATTTACGATGAAAGTTGTCAGCAGTATTGGCGCGTTGAAGTATCGCCACCCCGACTGTCAGGTCGTTAAGCGTCGCGGACGCGTGTACGTGATCTGCAAGAGCAATCCCAAGTTCAAAGTCCGCCAGGGTGGCGCGAAAGTGAAGAAAACTCGTCGTTAGGCCGGTTTTCTAAGGACTAGAACTTTGGAGGGGCGGGGCGACCAAGAATCACGCCCGCGTTGAGCATTTCCGCCTCAAATCGGCGTTTGCGCTCCTGGAACTCCTCCTCCGTTTCCGAGTCTCGCTTCGGCTCAGGCATGAGCTGATCGTTGCCGTCTCCGCCGCGATCTTCGGCTGGCGGAGCATTGCGGAATCTCTCCTCAGCTCTTTGTTCGTCAACAACGCGCTTGGGTGTCAAGTTCTGAGGCGAAAGGGCTCCCCCAGGGTCTGCGAGACTCCCGACCCGCCCGCTGTCCCGGCTGGTTCGTGTCCAGCTTCCCCCGAAGGCCGGATACGCAGCATCTTCCAGGTCGCAGCAAAGTCGGCATCCGCTAGCTGGTACCAGCAACGCCGCCGCTAGCAACCACCGCGAAGAAACAGGGATCGATGAAAGGACGCTCATTGAGGTCGACCGGCAAAAATGGCAACGGATCATTCAGTAGAAAGTCAGCTGCGATCGTTATCGACCTTTCGGGATATCCCGATTAGGTAATCTGGGAAGAATTTGCGGGATCACGCGGCTGTAGCCGCAGTCTCCAACTCGGGTGCTTCTTCGGCCGGTCGTGCACTTCGCACCAGGACAAACGGAATCACGCGCCGAATCCTATGGAGCGAATTCTTGCGGGGCCCGAACGTCCCAATACCCAAAACCAGGTCGGACGTGATCATGCGCAATTCACCTCGAAGCCATCGAATCGCTCCACGCTGGGTCGCACGGTAGTCCAGGATGAACGAATGACCGGGCACAATGTTCGAGTGGTCGATGTACGTTTCCATCCGGAGCTCGCGGCGGAAATCGTCTTCAGAGCCGAAGGTGTTGTAACCCGTTCCTTGTGTCTCGCTGGTCGGCGAAAATCCTTTCCCCAGCCAACTCCCACGAAGCCCGAACAATGCTCGCGTTAAGACTGCGCCGACGCCCCGACCTTGGCTGAGTAACTCCGCATCAAAGTCACCGCGAATGTCCGTGATCGACGGTTCAGGCAACGACCAGTATTTCAGTTTGATCGCCAATCGATCGGATTCACGCAACGTTTGAAGCTCATCTGTTTCTTCTTGCGATAGATGTTGACCAATCATTTTGCTTTCAATTCGGTTGGCGAAGACAGTTCACGATTCGACCGCATTGAGTAGGCAATACTCAAGTCGGCGATCTGCCGGCAAGTCTCGTTTTGGCCGCATGGTCTCACAAACGCGATGGCGGGGCAGTCGCGAGATTCTGTAAAAGCCAGTTGATGGACGTCGTTTTTTGAAGGCAGTTGGTAAATGGCTGACTCGGATCAGCATTCAATTTCGCAACTCGGTCCGGACGAACAGTCAGATTCGGCGGGTCCGTCGTTGGGTGCTGCGCGAATGCCGAATCGCGAACACCAGAGAAGTACACCGGAGACGGACTCATCGTTGTCGAGTGGCGTGCAGAATCTAAATATCCGCTGTGGTAGGTGCGAAAGGCGATACGTCTTGGCCGTCTCTGCGGCAGGTGAACAATTGCATTGCCAATGTGGGGCGACCATTGACGTACCTCGCTTGAGTGACCTCGTCGAGAGACCGCAGACTCAAGTTGCGAAAAGCGTAGCCGCGGTCGCCGAAGAGGCTGAGTCTTCAACGTCCCAATCAACAGGCGAACTGCTCGATGATGTGGATCGTCATCGGAGTGTTGAATCAGAAGAGCCGAACGAGCAAGCAGATTCGTTGCCAACCGCGATTGCAATCAACGACGGGGACTGCAGTGATGAAGGAGACTGCAATGAAGATGAAGGCGTCAGTAAACACGAAGGCTGCAGTGAAGACCAAGACTGCAGTGAGGACGAGGGAGGCAGTGTCGATGAGTGGGCTTTCATCGCAAAACCGCGCGACGTCATGGATCCAGATCTCGTTTTTCAACAGTATCGTGAGCCGCCCGGACGTCCACCCATCGTTTGGCAGCCACCGCCTTCGGACATCAAGTCGCGCTCGAGCGTGGAAAGTACCAATGCTTCTTCGCTGACCACGGTTTCGTTTGACGCGAGTCGGGACGATGCCACGAAGCTGATCCTCAAGGATCTTTCAAAAGGGCCGGTCACTGCGCGAGCAACGGGGGAGACCTTCGGTCTGCTCGGTCGTCTGTCGGTCGTTGCTTCTGTATTTGGAATTGTGACGGCCGTCTCGATTGCGATCGCCGTTTATCGCGCCGACAGTCCGCTCTCCCGGTCTCACTCACCAACGAAATTGCCAAAGACACGCCGGCCCGCTATTCCAATTCTTACGGCAGAGGGCCAAGTTGAGAGAAAATCTGAGCGCGATGAGGCATCGATATTGGAACAGATGTCTTTGAACGAAGCGTTGTCGAATGCACCGAGTCAATCAGAGCCGAGTCAATCAGAGCCGACTCGAACTGAGTCCCCAGCGGAAACGGAAGACCCCATCGCCAATCAGACCGACGAACTCTCTGCGTTTCTTGTCCCCATCTCTGCTCGCGCTGAACAACTCTTGCATCAGGACTCCATCGGCCGAGAAGAACTGAGCGATTTTGCCGACCTGATCCGGCGACTGGGTGATCGTGAAAAAGGGTTCTCAGTCGCCGACTTGTTCTGGATCGGCGATACCTGGGAGCAAATCTCTCGACGCACCCCGGGCTCGGAACTGACGAGCAAATGCTTGTGGTTGGGAGCCTCCGCATACGCTTTCGCGAAGGACGTAGAGCAAATTCGTCCGGAAGAACATGACCGT
>JBCCOI010000544.1:0-5181 GCA_039025515.1 Planctomycetota bacterium | reverse complement strand
TGGGATGTGAAAACCGCAACGAGAGTCAGTCCGCCCATCGAGATCGATGGCGCGTCCACGCTTCGCCCTCAAATCGCGCTCAACACACAAGGCACGCGTGTCGGGTTAACGTATCGCTGCAATATGCTGGATCGGAGTCGTTCGGGTTTGCTCCGTCCGGCATCCGCCATCATCTGGAGCGATAGCGGCGATCGACTTTTTTCACTACCAAACAAGATCACGAGCGCCCCGATCATTCACGGGAAAGCTTCGAACGATGGTTTAGTTGTAGAAGTCGCGTTTGATTCGGAACTTCGGAACCTGGTGGCGGGCGTCGAGAGTAGTGGAGAAGTGTCCTACTACTCGATCGATCGTCGCCAGAGGCTTTATCAGAAGAAGGCATTCCGCGGGTTTCTAATGGATCTCGCCTTCAGTGATTCCGGCGATCAAGTTCTCCTCGCAAGTAGCGATAATCAAGTGCGCGTTCTAAATTCCAAAGACGGCTCACTGGCCGGTCCCGCATTGCGGCACTCTTATCGAACCGACGGGGTTGTGGTTGACGCTGACGCAACTCGTGCTGTCACGATCACCAAGGAGGGCCGGATTCGACTCTGGCAAATTGATACCGGGGACCTTGTGTTGGACACCCACCTTGAGAACGTCGACTCGCAGCGCCCCTGCTGGTTGAGCCTAGATGGGTCAACGATCGTATTCTCGCAAAACCAGCGGTACGTTCAAATGAAGATTCCTCGCTATGCAGGGAAGAAAGAACACGCTCAGCACGTAGTCCATTTGGTAACGGGCCGTCGATTCGATGGGAACAACGGCTTTAGAGACCTATGGAATGACGAACTGATCCGCAAGCGGAAGGCTTATCGAACGGCTTGGTTAGCTTGGGTAGGATTATCGGATGATCCCACGCGACAACCCTGAGTGCTTTAGCGGGTCTTGGAACCGCGATCAACGCATAGCGTTTTCGCGAAGGGACCTGAATTCTCTGCCACGAAAGGTCGACTTTCGGTCAAATACCGAAATCCGGTATGGTCTTCGTTCGAGGGCACGGTTGCCTCCGAGTCATTGAGGGATGTTGGATCGCGGGATGCCGAGTGGGAACGACATGATGGCATGGAAGATTGGGATTTCGTTGTGCTTTCTGGGCGTCGCGATCCTTGCCTCCGGATGTCGTTCGACTGCGGAACGCAATTCGGTCCTTGGATCGGAGCTCACCAACACCGGTTTTCCCGTGTCAGACGAACCACCGGCACCCTGGGAGAAACTGACATTTATCCATAAGCCTGAGTTTCAAGAAGGGGCCGGGCCGATGGATGGGGGCGAAGTGCCCGAGTTTTCCGCAACCGATTCCGGACTCCGGTATCGTATCCTGAGAGACTCTGCTGGGAAAAAGCCGACGGCGGAGAATACCGTGACGGTCAACTACCGCGGTTGGCTCAATAGCGGGAAAATATTCGACAGCTCCTACGAACGTGGCGAACCAACCACGTTTCGCTTGGGAAGCGTCATCCCCGGTTGGACAGAAGGAATGCAGCTGGTCGGCGAGGGCGGAATGATCGAACTCTGGATTCCGTCGCGACTCGGCTATGGCGAACAGGGTTCACCGGGCTCGATTCCTCCTCATTCGCATCTGCATTTCATCGTCGAGTTGATCCGCGTCGACTGATACCTTGATCAGGCCGCTCGTTGACGAGTTCGCTGTATCAGGCGTGCTGAAGCGACGCGTGGTTTGCTTGGTGATTGCTGCGCGGGTTGCATGCGATTTATTCGGTGTTCCTTTTTTGCGGGCTTTGTCGCCGGTGGCAATTGCGCGGGGCTGAGTCGTTTGCTTGAGAACTGATCGTCAGAATCGGCGCATTCCGCGGCGATTTCAACTCTCTTCTAGTGCGCGAAGCTAATTTCAAGCTACGCATTCTCATGAGCGAATGCACGGTTCGCCGCCGCGATGAGAATGACAAAATTCCTCTCAGCGGTCCCGCCAAATCACGCAATCATCTGGAGTGTTTCGTGTCGGACATCAGTCGCACTTCCCTTTTCGGGAAGCTCAACAGCGTTGGTTACAAGTCCATTGAAAGCGCAACCGTCTTCTGCAAAATGCGCGGAAATCCCTACGTCGAACTGGTCCATTGGTTGAACCAGATTCTTCAGCTCGAGGACTCCGATCTCCACCGCATCGTCAAGCAGTTCAACATCAACTCTTCGCGATTGGCAAAGGACTTGACGGCCGCACTCGATCGACTACCTCGTGGTTCGACGTCGATTTCGGATCTCTCATCACACATCGAAGAAGCCGTCGAGCGTGGATGGGTGTACGGGACGCTGATGTTTGGCGAAACCCAGGTCCGAACCGGCCACCTGATGGTCGGCATCCTAAAGACCCGGAGTTTGATCAACGCGCTGCGAAACATCTCGGAAGAGTTCGCCAAGATCAAACTTGATACGTTGACGGATCGTTTTGATGAAGTGGTTGCGGGATCGCCCGAAGAGTCGATGGGCGCCACCGATGGATTTCAGATCGGCGGGGGAGCCGTTCCAGGTGAGGCGAGCGGCGCGATGCCACCCGCCGCGATGGGCAAGCAAGAAGCCTTGCAACAATTCACCGTTGACCTGACCGAGAACGCTCGCAATGGAAACATCGATCCGATCGTCGGACGTGATGAAGAGATTCGTCAGATTATCGACGTGCTGATGCGAAGACGGCAAAACAACCCGATCCTTACCGGCGAGGCTGGCGTTGGGAAGACTGCCGTTGTCGAAGGCTTCGCATTGAAGATTGCTTCGGGTGACGTTCCGCCACCGTTGAAGGACGTTCGTTTGCTTTGTTTGGACGTCGGCTTGCTTCAAGCCGGAGCGAGCATGAAGGGCGAATTCGAAAACCGTTTGAAGCAAGTGATCGAAGAAGTTCAGGCTTCCGAGAAACCCATCATTTTGTTCATCGACGAGGCTCACACCCTTGTCGGTGCTGGTGGTGCTGCGGGAACCGGCGATGCGGCAAATCTACTGAAGCCAGCACTCGCAAGAGGAACGCTGAGAACCGTCGCGGCGACGACCTGGGCGGAATACAAGAAGCACATCGAGAAAGACCCCGCGCTGACTCGGCGGTTCCAGGTGGTCCAAGTCGAAGAACCCAGTGAAGAACGAGCGATCCTTATGATGCGTGGTGTCGCATCGACGCTTGAGAAGCACCACAAGGTGAAGGTTCTGGACGAAGCATTGGAAGCGGCCGTCAAGCTTTCGCACCGATACATTCCCGCGCGGCAGTTGCCCGACAAATCAGTCAGCTTGCTGGACACGGCGGCTGCCCGCGTCGCGATCAGCCAGCATGCCGTGCCCGCGGAAGTCGATGATTGCCGAAAACGCATTGAGGCGCTGAATACGGAACTTCGAATCATCGACGACGAATCGATTGTTGGCGTCGAAACGGCCGAACGCGAACAACGCGCACGAGAAGACTTGGCCGAAGAACAGGCTCGTCTGGAAGAGCTCGAAGCTCGATGGAACAGCGAAAAAGATCTCGTCGATCAGATCTTGGACGTTCGCGGCAAGCTGCGGGGCGTGACCGGTAAAGTGGAAGGAACACAGAGCCAACTTGAGAAGGCTGCCGACGCAGAAGCCGAATCGGTTCCCGTTCAAACAGCCGAGCCGGCCGAGTCAAACGCTTCGGTGAACATGCCGAGTGACGCGGAACGCGAACAGCTTCTCGGGCAGTTGAAAACGCTGCAGGATCAGCTTCATGAACTGCAAGGCGAGCACCCGCTCATTCTTCCCACCGTTGACGAGCAAGCCGTCGCGTCCGTTGTGGAAGACTGGACAGGTATTCCGGTCGGCAGAATGGTCAAAGATGAAGTCGAGACCGTACTCAAGCTGGCGGACATACTGAGCGATCGGATCATCGGGCAACGGCATGCCCTCGACATGATCGCGCGACGAATTCAAACTTCACGGGCGAGTTTGGATAACCCGAACAAGCCGATCGGCGTCTTCATGTTGGCTGGACCATCGGGTGTCGGCAAGACCGAAACAGCGCTCGCGCTCGCCGAAGCACTCTACGGCGGTGAGCAAAACGTCATCACGATCAACATGAGTGAGTTTCAGGAAGCCCACACCGTGAGCACGCTCAAGGGAGCGCCTCCCGGATACGTCGGTTACGGCGAAGGCGGCGTGCTGACCGAGGCGGTTCGTCGACGGCCCTACAGCGTTGTCTTGTTGGACGAAGTTGAAAAGGCTCACCCCGATGTGCACGAAATCTTCTTCCAGGTCTTTGACAAAGGCTGGATGGAAGACGGCGAAGGACGCGTGATCGACTTCAAGAACACGCTGATCCTTCTTACGACGAATGCCGGCACCGACTTGATCGCCAACATGTGCAGCGACCCCGAGATGATGCCGAATCCCGATGGACTGGCGAAGGCACTTCGCGGGCCGCTGCTAAAGGTTTTTCCGCCTGCTCTGCTGGGTCGGATCGTCACCATCCCCTACTATCCACTCAGCGACGAGATGATCGGTGCCATTACACGGCTGCAGTTGGGCCGTATCGAGAGGCGTGTGCGAACGAATCATGACATCCCGTTTACCTACGATGACGATGTCATTGAGTTGATCGCGAGCCGCTGTACGGAACTGGAAAGCGGTGGCCGGATGATCGACGCGATCTTAACCAACACGGTGCTTCCACGAATCAGCGGTGAGTTCCTCACTCGCATGATGGAAGGAAAGCCGGTGGACCGAGTCCATGTACAAGTTGCAGAAGGCGAATTCGGCTACGCTTTTGACTGAGCCAACTAACGCGTGGATTTGTGATCGAATCCCGCCCAGTTTTTGGAGGCACAGAGAGACAACCTCATGGCCGCATTGTTGTACCGATGGGGATGAAGTCTGATGCTTCATCAATTTCGATCTGCATCGGCTCATCGGGCAACAGCAATGCATCAGACGTCTGTGCCGTCCGATTTTTGACGATGATGTTAGTTGACGGATTGATCCGATCATCGAACGCGAACGTGTGTACTGCCATTTTGATGGCGGAATCGAATTGACGAGTAATGCGAGTTGGTCTGTCACCAACAACGTTCAGACCAATGTCACGGAGGTCACCAACATCACTCGACCGACCATCGACGATCAGCCGTATCGTTGTGCTCGGATTCGTTGCGTTACCCTCGAATCTTTGCATCCGAAGCACAACGATAC
>JBCCOI010000543.1:0-5184 GCA_039025515.1 Planctomycetota bacterium | reverse complement strand
TTGCTCATTCGGGCGAGCCAAGGACACTCTATTCCAAACGTCGATCTAAAGCTTACCGAAACGCAGCCTCCTCAAGTGCTGTATCACGGAACCGTCTCTCAGTTTCTCGATAGCATCCGCGCCATTGGTCTGCAAAAACGCTCGAGAAATCATGTACACCTTTCCTCGGACGAGGAGACTGCGAGGCAAGTGGGTATTCGAAGGGGGAAGCCGATCATCCTGCGAGTGTCGGCTCGAAAGATGGCGGAGCACGGCCATACGTTTTATCTATCCAAAAACGGTGTATGGTTGACTGCGGAAGTGCCAACGGCATTTTTGGAGTTTCCAGAATGACGGAACGTCAAAAGCCCGTCTGAGTTGGGCGCAAAACGGACGCTGGCCTGCATGGCCCCAGTGCTAACTTCCCGAGGTCACAGTCCTTGGCTACAGACGTTGTAGCTGGCCTCTGTGAGGCCTGTGCTGGCGATCCCGAGGTCACAGACCTCGGCTACAGATTCTGGTTCACTGAACAATCACACTTGGCATTTCGGCGTTCGAATCACCAGGTTTCGAATCTCCGTCATGTCCTGGATCGCGAAACGAACTCCCTCACGGCCCAAGCCGCTTTGCTTTACGCCTCCATAAGGCATATTGTCGACTCGCCATGACGGAACGTCACCGATCACGACTCCGCCGACTTCCAGTCTGTCCCAAGCCATGTGCATTTTGTAGAGATCGCGAGTGAAGACTCCTGCTTGGAGCCCAAAGTCGCTGTCATTAACTTCATCCAAAGCATCCTCGAAACGGCCGAATCGCCCGAGGATGGCGATTGGGCCGAAAGCCTCACGGCGATAAATGGGTTGACTGCGATCAACGTTCTCCAACAAGGTCGCATCGAGAACCGCGCCTGCTCGTGTGCCTCCACAAAGAACCTTCGCACCTCCGGAGACCGCTTGGTCGATCCAACCCAAGAGCCGCTCGACTTCGCTCTCGTCAATCAATGGTCCGATAAACGTGTCTTCTTTACTCGGGTTTCCGGCAACCAGTGCCTTCGTTCCCTCGACCAAACGTCTGGCGAGATCATCGTAAAGTGAATCGTGAATCAGGATTCTCTGCACGCCGATACAACTCTGACCGGATTGATAAAACGCACCCACAAGTAACCTCGCCACGGCGTCTTCCACATCCGCATCTTCATCAATGATGCAGGCCGCATTGCCACCCAGTTCCAGCGTCACGCGTTTACGACCGGCTTTCGACTTCAGTGCCCATCCGACCTCAGGCGAACCCGTGAAGCTGAGTAGCTTAAAACGCTCATCGGTTGTGAAGGCATCCGCCGCTTCGCGTCGACACGGTAAAATCGAAAACGAGCCCGCGGGCAAATCGGTTTCCGCAAGGATTTCGCCAATTAAGAGTGCTCCGATCGGCGTTCGGCTCGCGGGTTTCAAGACGAAAGGGCAGCCGGCCGCGATGGCGGGAGCAATCTTATGTGCTGCGAGATTGAGTGGAAAATTAAACGGCGCGATGAAGGAGCAAGGTCCGATCGGAACCCGTTTCCACATTCCCTGATAGCCGGCAGCACGCGGAGAGATTTCGAGGTTCATGATCTCACCGGCAATCCGCACGGACTCCTCCGATGCGATTCGAAAGGTGTCGATCAGTCGCGAGACTTCGCCGCGGCTGTCACGAATCGGTTTTCCGGCTTCGATGCAGAGAATCTCCGCTAACTCCACTGATCGTTCCGTGAACCGCGCCACGCAATGATCAAGAACCGACTGGCGTTGGTAGGGCGCGAGTTCCGCGCAGGCCGAAGCCGAATCGGCGGCGGCCACAATGGCCTTTTCGATGATCTTCGTATCCGCGACGGGAACGCAAAACGCTACTTCGCCCGAGTATTTATCTTTGACGATAAGATCGGAATTCGGACAGACCGCTTGGTTAGCGAGATAGAGAGGGAAGTGCTTCAATCGTCGGCTCGATTCTTGATGCTGATCAACACGGGATCATGATCCGATGATCGATAGGGATTCGGTTTGAACAGCGATGCCGGATTGTATTCTTCGTTGTAGTCGACAAATCGAGGCTCGTCGGAGTTGATGTGCCAGGTAGCGACCGTCGTGACATCTGCTGCCAGCGCGGGCGTTGCAAACGCATGATCCAGGCTTCCGCATTGGCCGTAGTACACGAAAGAATACTCGGGCATGGCCGTGCCGCCGTCGGCCGACTGAAACTTCTCGTGCAGATCGATCATCCCCTCGGCTCGCAATGCATCGATGGGATCTTCTTGCTGGTAAGCGTTTAGATCACCGATAACAAGAAACCTCGCAGGTGTGTCGGATGCCTCAGCCTCAATGTACCGAGTGAGCGCAAGAGCTTGCTCTCGACGAGCAGCGTTGTAGGCGGCCTGTCCGTCGCCCTTGTTCTTGTTTGCCTCGTCCACATCGCCGCCGCCTTTCGACTTAAAGTGATTGACGATCACCGAGAAAGGTTCTCCACCGCCGGTGCTTTCGAACGTTTGGACCAAAGGCGTCCTTGCAATGTAGAACGCGGGATCATTGACCAGCGTCAAAGGTCCTTTGGGAGTGACACGATCGGAACGGTAGATGATGCCGACGCGGATCGAATCACCGCTACCCGGAGCTTCGCTAAAGTTGTCAGGAAGACCACAAGCGATGTAGACGTCTTCTCCGATCGACTTGTTGAGAGCTTCGACCAGTTTCTCTTCGGCTTCGATGTTATTTTCGAGTTCCATCAAACCGATGACGTCTGCATTCATCTCAGCCATCGCCGCGACAATCTTTGATTCCTGCCGTGCAAACTCGGAGGCTGTGTCGGCACCGCGAGCATTGTTTTGTCCATCATCGAGCGTCGTGAAGTAATTGAGCACGTTGAAGCTGGCGACCTTGAGATCGTTCGCAGGCATGTCAGGACACGCGGGACGCTTCGCTGGCGTAAAGTCGAGTGCGGCGTCAGACACAAGCACCGGCTTACCATCAATCATGACGATCGTGCCACTCACGCCCGCGACGACCGATCCCACGCGGACGGTTTCCAGTTCGGTTCCCAACCCAGGAAAGAGATCTGGTGGGAAGACATTCTCTACGACGGAGCCGTCGTCGATTGTCACGGTGGCGGTCTCATTGAATTTCTGAGCCGCCGTGACTTTCGCGACATTGTTTCCGCCTTCAAACGAAGTGCCCGAACTGTCCTTGTCATTTGGGTCGATGTAGCTCGTTGGGATCACCAATCGTTTCCGCGCCAGTCGCACCTGCCCGCGTCGAATCAGGTCGTAGGTATCCACCACCACCAAGTCGCCTTCGATGCCCACTCTTTTGCCGACCATCTCACGCCAATCGACCGCATCCAGATCTCCGTCGACGATAACGTAGTCTTCGCCTGGTGCTTCCGAGTCCGCACTCGTCAACGCGTCCTCCGGATCAGTTGTGCCGCTCATTTCCACCGGTTGGTCGTTCGGCTTGCAGCCGGCCAGCCAGAATAGCGACAGCACGAGCAAACACGCGTAGTCGCGAAGCGTTCGTGAAGGTTTGGAGAAGGTCGAAAAGGACATGATGGGCCGGAGTGCTGCGGGAAGAAAGCTTCAAACTCCCTTCAGTAGAGCGTCTCCGGTTTTGCAGCGGAAGTCCTTCAAGACTTGTCGATTAAACCAGACGGCGAGGGCTTGAATGCGAACCAAAATCCACGATCGGTTACCGTACGGCAACAATCAGACGGTTGCTGTTTCGTACGCGTTCGAGAATGCCCGGCCATCATGAATCCTTCGTCGTCCTCCCGCAGTGTTGTCCCCAAGGGACGTGACTTCCAGGCGTTTCCCGAGTTGACGGAGGACCAGGTTGATCGGCTGAGAAGGACGGCCGAGGTCGAGTCACTCGACTCCGGCGAGATGGTGTTCGAACGGGGCCAGCGGGAAGCTGATTTCATTGTCGTTCTGGAGGGGTGTATCGAAATTTTCGATTTCGACTGTTCCGGTGATGCGCAGATCATTGTCCGACATTGCGAGAACCAGTTCACCGGTGAGATTGATTTGTTTAGCAATCGGAAAGTATTGGTCTCGGGACGGGCATCGGGAGCGACCAAGGTGCTGCGATTTGGTCGCAAACTGTTTCGTGAGATGCTGGTTGCCAACCCTGACATTGCCGAACTGGTGACGCGTGCACTCATTGTTCGACGGATCGGAATCATCGAACAGAATCTCGGCGGTTCATTTCTGTTGGGGAGACGCGACGATCCACTCACGAACCAGTTGCGACGTTTCTTAAGGGGAAATGGCTATCCGGCGCGGACGATCTTCCTGGATCAGGAACCTGATGCGGCTGGCATACTTGACCGGCATGGCCTTTCCGAAGCGGATCTCCCCTCGCTGCTCTGTCATGGTGAAGAAATCCTCAAGAAGCCCAGAATGGTCGATGTTGCTGAGACGGTTGGAATCGTCGAATGGCCGGCCGAAGAAAACGCCTACGACCTCGCCGTGATCGGTGGAGGCCCGGGCGGTTTAGCTGCAGCGGTTTACGGTGCGTCCGAGGGGCTCTCAACAGTCGTTCTCGAACGAGAATCACCAGGTGGGCAGGCCAGCACGAGTAGTCGCATCGAAAACTACTTGGGGTTTCCGAATGGACTTTCCGGACAGGAACTCGCCGGCAGGGCACAGGTTCAAGCACAGAAGTTTGGTGCGACGATCGCGTTACCGATGAACGTCACATCTGTTGAAGGCGACCATCCGCCGTACACGATCAAATTGGACGATGCCCGTGATGTGAAGGCTCGAAGCATCGTCATTGCGAGCGGAGCGACGTATCGGCGACTGGATATCGCCAATGACCGATTTTTTGAGGGGCGTGGAATTCACTATGCGGCCACGGCCATGGAAGGATCGCTTTGTGAAAACGACGACGTCATCGTTGTCGGAGGCGGCAACTCGGCAGGGCAAGCGGCCGTGTTTCTGTCGGGCTTGGCCGGACATGTCCACTTGCTCGTGCGACGCGACTCGCTTTCGGCAACGATGTCCGACTACTTGATCGGAAGGATCGACGCTTCATCGAAAATCACGCTGCATCGACGAACGGAGATCGTCGGTCTCGAAGGCGAAAGCCACCTGGAGTCTGTTAGGTGGAAAAGCAACGAGACCGGTGAAGTCCAAAGTCATCCCATTGGTCACGTCTTCCTGATGATCGGCGCCGTGCCTAATTC
>JBCCOI010000542.1:0-5215 GCA_039025515.1 Planctomycetota bacterium | reverse complement strand
TCGGTGTTGCTCGACAGCTTTGTCGAGAGAATCGGGATTGAGTGCAACGCTATTGATACGACGAGGTTCAATCGAGACCCATCGCGAAGCACCGCGTTCTTTCTCTTCCTCGAGAATAAATTCTGATTTCTCGCGTGAGTAGAAGTTTTGCATTTCTGGAAAGCGGCGACGCACTTGCTCAAAGAAATGCAGCACCGACTCACGTCCGTGCGGCAAATCCATCTGCGTTGCAAGATTCATGTTGAGATAGTGGTCGTCACTAAACAATCCGTAATCGCTCATGCAGTTTCAACTCCTTTGCAGCTTAATGCGTGGGTTGTGCCCAGACGGGAAGACGGTTCGGCGTGGCCAGCGGAAAGTCGGAAGATACAGATCAACAAGCCAAAGACTTTTCGCACCTAGTGCTTTCGAATCACGACATCATCGAACGCATTCAGGTCATCGAACGAACCAAGTCCGATGCGTCCGCTCTGAAACGTCGTATCAACCACTTCCATGTGTGCATTCTCCATGTCATCGAAGTAGACCGCGATTCTGCCGGACTCGGCGTCTCGGATCAGCTTGACCTGATGCCAGTCATCATCCCAAGGCGTCCGGCGTTCGTTCTTGGTCAAAGCGAGCCTTGGGGCTTCGTTGACAATCATGATTTGGCCACTGTGCGGATCCGGCCGCGCTCCTAAATGCACGTAGTAGAAATGCTGTTCGTCCACGTAATTGAAGAAGACGCAGCAGTCGCGGTGGTTCCCGGTGTCTTTGGTGCTCTTGACGCGAAAAGTGATCTCAAAACTGTCAACCTCAAGACCCTTGATCAATGCGACATGGCGTGGACTGCGAACGGGCGGTTTGTATTCGCTTTCCCGCGCCGTGATCTCAATGACCTGTGAACCATCTCGATCCCCGAGCCGCCAAGTTGCGGGATCCAGAAACTCCCAGCGAGCCGTCCCACCCTCGAATCCGTCTTCGAAGAGCACATCCGCTGCCTGCGATTTTCCACAGACAAGGATGCAGCCCAGACAGCCGAGGAGCACAAAAACCCATTTCGTGTTGTCGAGCGACAAGGTGCACCACACTGATGTTCGAGAATAGGATTGAAGCACTGTGCCCCACTTCAACTGTGCCCCATTCCGCAGGAGCAAGCAAATCACGCATATTTGCGAAGCCGTGTTAGCCGATTTGCGTAGAGGGGTTACGGACTTCGACTCGGTTCGACCGTTGCGAAAAACACAATTCCGCGTGATCTCCGGGACGCCGAATTGTAGACCAATTTGTCTGGCCGAACCACGACCACGACGCCAATCTTTGTCCTATATCTCGACGTGTGTGTAAGATCCGCGCTTCTGGGCGGTAACTCCTCTTGAAACGGGGTTTTGCCCCAGGAAATCCACTAGAAATCGGGAGACAAACCGATGCCAGCCAAAGCCGTAGACGACAAAACCTTTCCGTCAGAAGTTCTGCAATCCGACCAGCCGGTTCTGGTCGACTTTTGGGCGCCATGGTGCGGACCCTGCCGGTCGATGACCGCTGTCGTCGACAAACTTGCCGCCGATTTGGAGGGGCGGGCGAAGGTCGTCAAAGTCAATGTCGACGAGTCCGCCGAAGCTGCATCTCGATACGGAATCCAGTCGATTCCCGCGTTCGCCGTTTTTGTCGACGGGGAACTGAAGACGGGCACAACGGGCGCCGTTCCGGAGACGACACTCGTCGAACTGGTCGAATCGCAGCTACAGCCTCAATAAAGCTGCTTCAGCGATGCCCGAAAGTGAACAAGCCATTGTTCCTTTCGGGCGAACGGCGGGCGATCAGTCAATTGTGACACCGTCACGGACAACCGGTGGCGGACGCTATCGACTCATTGTGGCCAATTGATTCCCTGATGGCTGCAGGTAGACGGCTGAGCCGATCTCACGAAATCCTCGGTCCATCGATTGGTAGGTCGCCTGATCCTTAAACAACCAAAGGATCTTGGTGCGACGGTTTTTCGGCCTGCTGGGCACGGGGGCATATCCATCAGTGTAGACGATGCAGCCGTCATACTTGGTTTCTTGATCGACGAACTCTATTACGGGTTGGAAACTGGTTCCGCCACGACCGGTCACATTGTAGGTCGCGCGAGCCCGACGGAGCGGTATCGCGGCTTCGCTTTTCAACTGTTCGTCGAACCAAATGACGTCGATCTGCTCAACACCATGGTTAAAAAACCGTCGAATCAGCGAGAAGCCAGTCTCCAAGTCACGCTTGCTCATCGAGCCCGAAACGTCAACGGCAAGAAGCAGTTTCGTAGTGAATTGGTAACGACTGCCCATCTGGTCGAAGCCGTATCGTCGGCTTGGTTTCATCCGTGTCAAAGATCGCGATACCGATAACATGCTTTGGCGAAAGTTGCGTAGCACGCGTCGGTAATCGAGTCTTGGAAGTAGCGTCGCCTGCAGTTGTTCTTTCGCACGACCGGCCAGCGACCCCCAGCCACTTGATTCCGCTGCCTCGCGAACGGCTGCATCAATCTCATCTTGGTAAAGCTCATCTTCTGCCCACGTCATCGTGTTCTGAAGTCCCGTCTGGGTCGCGTCCGAGTAGGCATCGAGTGAAGACTCCGGCGCCCCCGCCGAAGGAGACTCTGCTCCCAAAGACTCCGCGCTCGCTTCGTCGTTCGCAGTATCGCCGTGTTGGTCTACGGTTTCGCTAGACGATTCACCTTCACAAGCACCGGGCTGCTCACCCAGGCCCGGCGGCATGGAATTCTCGTTGGCTGCCCTCTCATCTGCGGCCGCGTTATCCCCGGTTTGTTCGTTGGGATTCTCGGAGGACCGGGCTGCGAGTTCTTGGTAGTAAAACTCGAAGTACTGATGATCAAATTGATCCGATTCGAAAACGTCGCGAGGCCGCTCGATGGGGAGTGTGGTTCTCATGCACTCCTGCACCGCCAGATTGCTTGCTTGCCAAGACAGCTCCGCACGATCTTGCCGTCTCGCATACGGGTGTCCCAAGAGAATGCGCATCGACTCAAACGAGATAACTTCGCGTAGCTGTTCGTGTTGCAACGAACCGATAAACTTCGGGTTGAACTCGATCTTTCCGCAGCCCACGCGCATCGTCGCGATCTGCGTCGATTCCATGACATCATGCATCGTCCAGGCTGCAAAAAGCAGAGGCTCCGTCAACGAGAGTGTCTCAACTGCTCGCGAGATTCTCTGACGAGCACTCGATTCTTCGTCATGCTGCTCCCTATTCGACACGAATACCTTCCATGTACTTCGTCAGCAACTCTGTCAGTTGCATTGATTCCGCAATGAAGCCCATCACCGGCTCGAATCTCGGCTTCTCCAATTGTGCGACAAAGTGAGCGACTACTTCGTCGTATTTCCGTTTTCGCAGTAGTTCCACATAGCTCAAAAGGGATTCACGAACCGATTCGGCTTGGTCGGTGTCGCATGCAGGGGCCGAAAGATACACGAGGATCTGATCGTTCACGCTTAGCAACTCCGCAAGCGTTAGCTCGTTTAACTTGCCCTCATAACGCGAATAGTCATTCAGAAGCTCCGCGGCAGAGAATCCAAAATGATTGGTCAGACTCTTTCGAAATGCGTTTGCGGCGGCTGAGCCGATGATACCCGCGATCATTTTGATTCGAGTGTCATCGATGGAATCAAACGGGAGAATCAAATCTGAAACTCGAGCCCACCCTCTTCGGTCGGGTGTTTTCACCAACCCCGTCAAAGCCATTTGATCAGGAATCATTGCCTTCCCATCTCCGTCAAGGAACTGTGGCGATTGCCTGAGGAAAGAGATAACTCGTTGATCGATTCCATGCCTTTCCGCCCAGGTCATCCAGTCTTCGATCGTAGGCGCGAATTCATACAAATTGAATCGCGAAACCAAGGCGGGATCCAGTTCCGTCAGTTGGTATTCGTCACCATCGTTAACGGCCGCAACAACAATGCTGCCCGCCGGGAGTTCTCGACCTGCGAGTGATTTATTGAGCGCCAGTTCCATCACCGACTGGAGGACTTCCGGTCTGGCGCGATTGAGTTCATCTAGGAACAGCACGATTGGCTGACCGTCTGTTGGCCACCAAAATGGCGGTAGAAACTCACTGCGGCCGGACTGCTCGTTCTTGTGCAACAATCCGATCAAGTCACCAGGGTCGCTCATTTGTCCGAGAAAGAACGGAACGACTTGCATCGATCGTGCGCGAAAATACTCCGTCACGATCTGTGACTTTCCGATGCCGTGACGGCCGACCAGCATGATGTTCTGTGACGCAGGCGTCGCGTCAAACAACTCGAAAAACTCTTTGGCATCAATGCGAACGGCCAACGCTTTACCTCGATGAATTTGGACGGAGCGAATCTAGATCGAGCTATTGTTGCGACTTGGCAAAACCGTCTGCCGATGGACTGATCCAGCTGAGTGACCGTGTGCGGCGACCGTCCGTCGTCATCTTGAGATGCAATCCGGCCTCGTGGATGGATTTCAAGGATTGGATTGCGGATTCGACTTGTGAGACCGAGTCCTCGAACCGATCGAATGGAATCGAGATCTCCGCCAGGTCCTTCTCTGAGAGCCGGATGAATAATCGTAGCTTCGCATGCTCACTTTCCACCGCAAACTCAAAATGCTTCTCCGATGCGAGCTTGCGAATCTTTGCAATCATGGCCTTTGATTTGAAGTCTCGAAGACGCTGTTGTTTTCGTCGCGTGGCCTCCGCTCGCGCGTATCTGGAATGAACTCTACGAACGAGCGTGTCCAGCTCATCGAAGCAGCTAACCTGGGCGACGACGGGATCTTTGTTTGCGCGTCGGACGGACAACTGCAAGAAGAAGTCCTGGTCGTATTCCAAACGCACTTCGTCGCTTCTGAAAACCTGTCGCTCGACATGCGGATCGTTGATCGTGAATCTGCAAATCGTCCGTGCGCGTGCATCGCGATCACCGGGGTGATGTGACAGCCTAATCCCGTCGAGGCCGGAAAGCCGCCGCTGCCATTGTTCGGCGGTTTGCGTTAGTGATTTCGCATCAACGCGAATCGGGCTTTGGCCTTGAAAGCAGTCCCGAAAGAGTTTTCGAACCGTCGGAAGCGTAAGGAACAAGGAAGTTTCGTGTTCATGGTGAAAAGATGAATCGTGAGCATCGGCCTCGCAACAATATGAAGCGGTTACGTGATCACAAGTCCCGTGGTCCGTTTAGACAAACGGTCGACGATTCAAGGAGCCGTCGGA
>JBCCOI010000541.1:0-5246 GCA_039025515.1 Planctomycetota bacterium | reverse complement strand
TCCATGCAGCTCGATTCAATCGTCGATCAGCTTGCCGAGGACAAACGAGACGCGGAAGAATCTGCCGAGTCGGACGAGAGTGACTTGGACGCATTTTTTGCGGGTCTTTAGCGGTCGTTAACCGATAGAATCCGTAAGGTCGCCCACGCGACCTGCGTTTCCAACGCTACCGTCGTGAGGCGGGCGCACGATCCGCGCCCGCGTCGTTAGCATGGGATGGATTCCCTGTACGTTTGCCTGCTCACCGCGGGCGCATGTTCGACAACGGATGGATGACCTTGAGCCGAAAAAACGCCACCACGCTGAAGCGATGTCTGACGATCCAGAAGATGGAAGCTCGCCAACTCCTGGCGGCTGATATACCGACGGGAGCGACACCCGTCGACGTCGCCGAATTCCTTCTCGGTTCCGTCACCGTGACCCCCGTTTTCTTCGAGAGCGACGGCTCCATCGATGAAAGCACGGAAGACTGGGATTCGCAGGAAATCGACGATGTGCTGGCGAAGATTCAAGAAAGTCTGGATTGGTGGACCGACTTGCTCGCCACCAAAACGAATCGACATTCACTGACATTCACGATCGATGATACGTATGCTCGGAACCCGGTGGAGACCGGTTTCGAACCGATCAATCGCTCCAGCCAAACCAATACGCAATACGTTGGTGCTTGGCTAACCGATCTGGGCTACGGAAACGCCGGATCGCTCGATCGCGCGATCCGCTTGTTTAATGACGACCAACGAATTGCCCACGGCACCAACTGGGCATTCACGATTGTTGTTGTCGATTCGACGAATGACGATAACGACTTCTTCGCCCCGGGCGAGTTCAGCGGAGCATTCGCCTACCCCGGTGGAATGTACTACGTCGTCCCCTCCGAACGTCCGGTGTGGACTTACGCACACGAGCTCGGACACATCTTCTGGGCCCGCGATGAATATCCCGGCGGAAGCACTTGGACGGACCAACGCGGTTACTACAACGCGCAGACGCTGAATGCCGCGGACAACCCGAATGCGACGCAGCAAATCAGCATCATGCGAGGCAACAGCGTTGCCCAGGCCGCGTACGACCAATTGTTCTCACCTGAAGAAACGCTCGCATTGCTCGGCTGGCAAGACAGCGATGGCGACGGAGTCTTCGATGTGCTCGATGTGCCGCTCGAATTGAATGTCTTCGGTACATTCGATCCGATCGAATCGGAGCTCCAGTTGATCGGCTCGGCAAGCGTTGACTTCCTACCCAACGCAAATTCCTCAGGCAACCAAACCGACATTACATTGGCAAAGGTCAGCGAACTGCAGTACCGCATCGACGGCGGAGACTGGCAAACCCTACTCTCGCCGAATGCCGCGTCTTTCGATTTCGATGTCAGTATTCCGATCTCCGAGCCGTTCAGCCTCTTTGAAGTGAGAGCCATCGACACGAACACGGGGATCACAAGCGAAGTCTACGAGGGCGACCAAACCATTCCCGCGTTTTCCGGACTGGGTGGCGTCTACGCCTTCTATGACGAAGACACCAGCGGCGTGCGCGAGGGCTCCGAATCCTTGCTCGCAGGCACCCAGTTCAGTATCGAAGCCGTCGACGGATCGCTCCCGGTACAGATGGTGCAGTCCAGTGATCAGCCATTCGGGCTGATTCAAACGGTCGATGGATTGACGTTCTCAACGGAAGGTGAGTTTTCCGACGGCAACGTCTCGGTGTTGCTGGCGACCGACTCAAGTCTCGGAATGGTCTTTCAGACGCGTGACCCCTTCCGCTCGACATCCGTCGATCGATGGAACGACAATCGCAAGCTTGTCGTGGAGTCCGATCAACCGACCGGCCGAGTGGTCGTCGATGTGATTTCGCAAGGCAGCTTTAGTCCGGGGCTGGAAGCCGGCGTCTACGCCCGGATCGATGCCTTCGACCAGGATGGAAATCTGATCGAACGGGTGACGTCGGATCCGCTCGCCGAAGGTGCTCATCAGGTCGCAATCGAAGATCGAACGGGGCGTATCTCGAAAGTGGTCATCTATGGCCAAGCCGGTACCGACATCTTGGTTTCGGGAATCACGTTCGGACACCAAGAGATGGCCTCCGACGGCTCCGCCGGCGGCATGATCCTGGAAGACCTGCCGGATGGTCGATACGTCGTTCGACCGACAACACCGAATCTGATTTATCAGCTGCCCTCGGAGTTCGAGGTCGACGTGCAGGCCGGAAACTTGGGCGCGATCGCCATTCCAGCCATTCGCGTCAATAGTCCTCGATACAACGCCGACGAGCCGGGCGATGTAAATGGCGATGAGGATGTCACACCGCGTGATGCACTCGTCATCATTAACGACTTGGCACGAAACGGCTCGCGGACCTTCACGGCCGAGGAAAGCGAAGGCACCTCCATCGATGTCAGTAACGACGGGATGGTCTCTCCCCTTGATGCACTGCAGGTCATCAATCAAATCGCCAGGGGAGAGGGTGAAGGCGAAGGCATCTCCTTTTCCGGTCGAATCGGAACTGACTTAGATTCAGGCTCGATTGACTCGGCATTCGGCGGTGGTGGAGACTTCTTCGGATTTGGCGGTTCGTCGGGAAGCAGCACTTCCGGAGACTCCGACGAAGGCGACGGCGATTCGGCTTGGAATCTGTTCTAGCTGCAGCTCGCTTGAATTGAGCTGGCAGGCGATCGCGGCTCGGCCCAGTGCATCGTCAACGCTTGAATCTGGGCTCCGGTCGTCTCGCTCATCAAAATTCTCTGCGAAGCCCAACTGTCAGGCTCTCGTGCTCTTTCACGCCACCAGCTTTTCCGTCCAAGGCGAACTTTCGCCATCTACAAAATGTTCAACTCTGCGGGTTAGCCCTCAGAATTTGAAAGTCGTGGCGAGGGAAAACCCGATAACTCCGTCAGAGCGGAGAATCGGATCAGGCATCCGATTTTCGGGCGATGGGTTTCGAGCCCAGCGTTGGCAGAGTTTTTGGTTTGCCTGCTGGCTCGTTTTGGCGTCCCTGGGTGACTTTACCCAGTTCCATCGCCGCATTGAGTGAACAAAATGATCGTGTCGCACCGCGACCGCGACCGGAGGTTCCTTTTGACCCGTTTTTTCGGAACTTTCCTCAAGATCCACGATCTAAACCTTCCGTCCAAACCGGTCCGTAATCCCTCAGCCGCATCCGACGCGCGAAGATTGATAAACAAGGAAGGGCAAATAAGATAGGGCGTTAATTCGGCTTGGCGAAGCTTTGACTACGAGATGTCGCTGAATCCTCAGGCCGGATGCACCCACAAGGTGCTCAGCTCCTCCAATTTCGCCAACGGACCGAACGACCCGTCACCGGCAACCCCACTTCATCTTTCCGGAAACCCAGATGAAAAGCCTTCGTCAGTTGCTACGCCGCCGTCAGCATTCTACTCGCTCGGCACCACCGAAGCGTCGGCGTTTGAGCACGCAAGCCCTCGAGCAGCGGCAAATGCTCGCGGGCGACTTCAATGAAGCTCACAACTACTGGAACGACTTCGATGTGAACCAGGATTTGCAGCTTTCGCCGTCGGACGCGTTGAGCGTGATCAACTTCCTGGCTGCCGAGGGGTCCATCGCTGCGGGCGAAGCCGGTAGCGAAGACATGTTCGACAACCGAAAGGTCGACGTGAATAACGACGGTAACGTCAGCCCGTCGGACGCTCTCTCAGTGATCAACGCGATCGCACGTGGCGAAGGTGTTGGAGAAATCGTTGCATTGCGGCTGACGGCGAGAGATGAGAACGACAATATCCTGGTTCAAAACAACGGTATCACTCAGGTCGGTGAGGGTATCGAGAATTCGTTCTTCCTCGAAGTCGCTTACGACGATCTTCGTGGATTCGATGCGGACGGTGTGTTCACGATTTTCCCCGACATCACGACCAGCCGTGGTGGTTTGCTACAGCCCGTCCTTCGCGAGTCTCAACAAGTGATCTTCGGATCGGAGATTCGTTCGACCAGTTCCGGTAGCTTTTCGATTGCCCTCGAGGGATCGAGTCAACCGGCAGTAGAAGTCACGCGTGCTCAGTTCCTTGCCAGCCAAACCGGTTCGGTTGCCAATGCCCTCGTCCAGTTAGGCTACGACGCGGATGATTTCCAAGTGACGGACCCATCGTTTCTGCAAGAGAACGATCAGATTGGATTACAAATTCGATACCTTGCGGACGATTTGGGTAATGCCGATGTCCCCGACCTGATCGTCACGACAGACTTTGATGTTGCGGTTCCGGTTACATTCAACGAGATTTCACCGCTGCTGGAAGATGGCGTTACACCAAACATCGATGCACTCCCGCTGAGTTTGGACGTTCGCAGTCGAAGCGCAAATCAGGAAGAACTTTACAACAGTCTAAATCGCGGGACATTTGACTCCGCAACCGGTTTTACGGATGTCGGGGGCGTCGGCCCGATTGACGGACTGGATATCCCTGGGGGATTTACCAATGTCGATGCGTTCGCGATTGAGGTATTCGTGACGGGACCGATTGGCGACAATGCCCCCCTCGTCATCGACGTGAATCCCGGAAGTGGTGTCGATCCACTCACGGTCTTTGGGAGCGATGATCCCGTGCCCAACGAGATGATTCTCATCAACGAAAATTCTCTCGTCCGGATTAGTACCGGGGCCGCTACAGCAAATAGCGATCCGACGGTCGACGGGCCGATTGTTGACGACATGAGAAACGAAGATGAAGCCGATTTCACGATCGACTTGTTGACGGGTGCCGAAGACATTGACGGCGACGCACTCAACGTCACAAATTTTTCGATCACCAGTGGCGATGACGCAGGTGTCACACTGAATGGTAACAGCTTGGACGTGACACCCTCGGCTTACAACGCGTTGGCCGTGGGCGACTCGGAAACGGTCATCGCGACCTACACGATCATCGACGGAAATGGTGGTTCCGTAGGTCAGACACTGACCTTAACGATTGAGGGCCGCAACGATGCTCCTGAAGCTGGCGACAACCTCTCTTTCACCAATGATGAGTTCGACGCCGCCTTCAACATCGATCTTCTGCAGAACGCGACCGACCCCGACACTGGGGACACGTTGGACGTGACCGCGATCACGCAAGTCGGCACGGACGATAACTCCGGTGTCGTCGCCGATGTGGCGAACAATCAGATCGTTGTCACCCCGACGGCCTACGCCGCTCTAAATGACGGCGAAAGCGTCACCGTCACCTATGACTTCACCGTCAGTGATGGAAATGGTGGTGAGGACACCGCACAAGT